>JBLHWY010000174.1:0-12112 GCA_047629195.1 Candidatus Azotimanducaceae bacterium | reverse complement strand
TGCCTTGGCTAACCAATTCCTGCCACCTGGACATTGTATAGACGCGCGTGATGAAATTCTCCCGCAAACGCGGGTCAAGTAACCTCCCCTCTTCTTCGACCGGCAGCTCAGGCCGCTCTGACATCAGTCGAGCGGTGAAAATGCCTACGCCCTTACGCTCAGCAGGTGCATTTTCCTTCTCGTAAACCTTCACACGTTCCATGCCGCAACTGGGGGAATCTTTTTTCACAATGTAACCGCTAAACTTGTCAATCTTAGCTGCGACAGTGCGCGCATAGTTATCTAGCTTAGCCGTGTACCGTATTGAATAATCACGCACCTCAACTGCTTGAATTTCAAGCTCGCTAGTACTCGTGATGAGTCGAATGGGTTTGCGAGGAGTAGGTAAACCAATCGCCTGCTCAGGGCAAAACGCAGCAAATTCAAAATAATCTAACAGAGTTTTAGCGACATATTTATTCCGTTTATGTCCACCATCAAATCTGACTTCTGCTCCCAATAGACAACTGGACACTCCTAGCCTAGGTTTGTTGGGAGAATCTTGCGGCATTAGCTTTTGCCTATTGGAAACGGATTTAACCAAAGTACAGGTGTACGCGCATGGTATGCATTATATTCCGGATCATCGCCCCATCTGCGCCGCGCCTGGTGTTCAAGCATTCGCACGCCACTAATTTTAGTCAGCAAAATAAAGACAAAAACGGGTGAAATCAAAGTCACGTATTGCAAGCCTTCAAGCACAGGAATCGCCGTGATTGCGACACCGGTCCAAAGTAGAATTTCACCAAAATAGTTTGGATGCCGCGATCTAGCCCACAACCCGTGCTGTATAAATTTACCTTTGTTGGCAGCATCACTGCGGAACGTAGACTTTTGCCCATCCGCAATCACCTCGATGGAAAAGCCTATTATCCAGAGCAAAGAGCCTGCAATCACAAAGAAGTCAACGGGGTGAGACTTACCAGCGGTTAAAGCTGTCAGACCCGCAGCAAATGTGAGGAAAACCCACAATCCCTGTAGCGTCCAAGTCATCAAATATTGCAGAAAATCAGGTTTGATCTTTGTGAATCGACTGTCGTGCCCAACTTTCTGAACCCTTACAAAGAGGAAGCTACCAAGGCGCATCGCCCAAATTAAAACCATCAACGCGATAATGATCGAGCCAATATCTTTGTTAGATAAGATTAGTGCGATAACAGCCAAAGAGATATAGGTGAGTGAACCGATGAGATCGAAGTATTTTTCTGTCTGGTAGATGTAGGCTGGGACAAACGCGAGCCACTGAATCAGGAAGACAGCAGCGCCAAACACGAACAGCATTGGTAGGCCCCAAATTTCCATTCCAGACTGGCCGCCGGCAATAGAGATAACAAGCGCGACAACGATGGCCGCAAATATTCCTACAGCAGATGTAATATTGTTAGTCATAAAAACCTTGCCCTATGTAATTATAGATCGCGATCCATACCGTCTCATCGCACTAAAAATCTTCTAAATCCAATCTGACCAAAATCTAATCGCTGATTTTGGCACGGCGAACGACTTCGATCGCGACTTCGTTAGTCCTCATAAAGCCAGGAATAAACGGGGGATTATATCTCGCCCAAAGAACCGAGCCATGCATTTCCCAATCCACAGCCTTATTGAGGTTGGCCAGCAAGGCTGACTCATGCTCGCGAAACTTCTTCTCAGACCAATTACCTTTGTATCGTAAAGCAGCGACATGTTTTGAAGCAACAATGACAAGTTCAATTCGAGAATCGAGAGGTTTTGCCAAATCATTAAGGACATATTCTGATGGCATGCTGAATGAGACCCAATATTGATCGACCGCAGGTCTGACGTCTTTTCTGAGACTAACGGGAGCGGTCATGGCAATCTTCTGCCCGTCCTGATTATCTCCAAAGATATAGCCCGCCAAGCGCCGAAAACCCGCATTGCCCACTTTTTCGAATGAACCTTGAACAAGCGTCTGAGCCACTATGTGTGATTCATACTTTCTTATCTCAATGTCACCGATTTCTTCTATCACTTCATAGCTGGGCCGCTCGATAGCTGCGATGTCCTCTGTCAAGAAGAAGGTAGCAACCGTAAGGATCGCGGCAGAACAAATGCTTTTGGAAGCACTCAAATTTGATGGCCTTAGGAAAAAAGTATGTCGTATACTGGTTGTTCGCAGCGTTCGAGCGATCGGATCACTTTATGTCGAAGATATCAAACATCCAACCAGGCATCTTTTGTCACCCAACACTTATCAAGCCATTCAATACTATCGCTGACGTCTGCTGAGCTGGTGGCAGACACCTTGACATATATGTCATCGACCTGCCCACTCATACATCGCCAACAATCTCGGTCATTTGACTGATACCGAATAGATACATCAATAATCATTGTAGGTGACGTTAGCGAATCACGAATCACTGAAAAACCACCAGGTTTAGGCTGAAGCAGCGATTGGTATTGGCTGTTCTGCAACGCATGCTTTTCTTTACTGAATCGGGTGCCTTCGGGGAACAGCAACAAAGCTCCAGGCGTTAAACTCAGACCAGATGATGCAGATTGAGCAACTTGAAGATCGCGCTGACGTGAGGTTCTATCGCCTTTCCTTTTAAGACGAGGAAAATTCAATACAATACAGACCCAACCAAGTACGGGCACCCACAATAATTCTGCCTTAATAAGAAACTTGAGTATGGGTCCGTGCGTTGAAATGATTGTTTGCAGGAGAAACACATCAAACCACGATTGGTGATTACAGATAATCAGCGGATTGTCGCTGCTTTTCAGTTTTGACAGCACTTCGTTCTCATCGTCGATGACGAATTTAAGCTTCAACACCTTAATAAACCACCAGCCATCAATTCTAACAGCAATTCGATAAACGCTATCGACCAACCCAAAAGTAAAACGTTTGACAACGAAAAACGGTAATAACGCCCGCAAAATCGCCGCCAGTGCCAGAATTGGCAGCCAGATCAACAAATTAAAAGTGATAAAAGTAAAAGAAACAATGCTCAATAAATGATCAAGAGGCGTAATCTTCACGATACCCACACCATAGCAACATCGATTGATAGTAGATGTATGAGATACAAATGTCGATTTCTAGTGACTAATTGGCAATAAAACCAAAGCTCGCACTAGCGGAATGATCCAAGCCAAGACACAAAGCGTAAAATGCTAGGAATTGACCATGTATACCCTATATTATGAACATAAGATTTCGAACCACAAGTAAACAGACGCTAATGGAAGAGCATCAAGATTGGAATGCTTACCTTGAGATGGTCGGCAAAGACAGCGACAAGGCAGCGTATACGGAGCTATTTACCCACTTCGCACCGTTGCTAAAGGCATTCCTGCTGAAAAGTGGCAGCCAAAACATGGAGCAAGTCGAAGAATTAGTACAAGAGACGATGATTAAAGTGTGGCGTAAAGCAAAACACTTCAACCCGTCTCAAGGTAAGGCTAGCACTTGGATTTATACTATAGCTCGTAACACACGAATAGACTCAATCCGCAAGCAAGTAAGACAAAACCCGAACCTGCTAAATGCTGACGATCTATATGATAGTGATGCGATCATGACACCCCATAACACGTTAATTGAACTCCGAAACAGAAGAAATATACGTGTCGAATTGAAAAATTTACCTCAAGCGCAAGCGGAGATTTTATCGTTGATGTACTTCCAAGGACAATCCGGCCAGCAAGTTGCCAATGCGTTAAAGATACCACTCGGAACAGTTAAGTCACGAGTTAGGCTCGCGATGGAAAAATTAAAACTATCTCTGGCCACGCACGAACTCGATATAGCGCAAGACGAAGGTGAGCACGCATGATCAAAAGACACCCGGACTCAACACTTCTGGTTGAATACTCATCTGGCTCACTAGCACTTGCACCGAATATAGCCATTACAACTCACCTCCAATTCTGTGATCAGTGCCGACGTACTGTGAATGCACTAGAAAACATTGGCGGCGATCTATTGGATGCCACAGAATCAGTACCTGTATCTGAGGACCTTCTGGACAAAGTTTTAAACTGCATCGACGACAGCAATGAACCAACGACGGCTAATCAATCGACCGTTAAAAATCTTGACGATCTGGTAGATGCCGTACCGACATACATTCAGAGATTTCTCCCTGAAGGTCGACTCAATTGGAAGTTTCTCTCACCTTCGCTCAAGGTCGCAGCCATCAGTATTGGTGAAGATGTTCACGAACTTGCTTTCCATAAGATCAAAGCTGGAGGAAAAGCGCCGGAGCACAATCATCAAGGTACGGAGATAACCGTAGTTTTAAAGGGCAGCTTCTCAGATGATGATGACATCTACCATCCAGGAGACTTCATTATTCGGGAGCCTGGAGATATTCATCAGCCTATTGCTACCAAAAATGAAGAGTGTGTCTGTTTGTCTGTGCTTTCCGCACCAATTCAACTCACCGGAGTAAAGCGGCTTCTAAATCCGTTTTTGAGCTTTTCGCCTAGCTAGCGCCCGTCCTAAAGGTCAACTCTGGAGCCAACTCGATGCGGCAACATCAAATGTTGGCTTTAAGGTCATTAGGTTAGAGACATTCATTCTTTCGAATTTTGGGTTGTGGTTGAGTTTAACTATCAGAATTTTTACTTGAGCCAAAATTTTGAACGAACTCATCCTCAACTGGATTACAGATCTTCCACCTCAGCTGATACTTATCATCCCTCTGTTGGCTTTGCTCGAATCAGTGGTGTTCATTGGCTTATTTGTTTCCGGCATTTTCCTACTTAGCACCTGTACACTAATCTATGCTCAGGGAAATACGCAACTTTCAGTCATTGTCGCGCTAGCATTCTCAGGTGCACTGGCCGGTGATCATCTAGGATACTTTCTCGGTTACTTCGCCGGACCAAGACTATGGCAGAAAAAATGGGTTAGGAAGCAAATTATTAAGCGAAAAGCACCCTACCGGAAGTTTAGAAGTTTTCTTATTAAGTCTGCGCCTATTGCGATCTGCGTCGGACGCTTATCACCCCCCTTAAGATCAGTTTCACCGCTTCTTGCTGGAGCGTCTGGGCTAAGACCATTGCAGTTCTTTATTTATGACGTTGTCGCCTGCTGTATTTGGGCCGTGGGTCTTACACTTCTGGTCCAAGTGGCTGCAAGCCTTACTGTTTAACGTATACTATAAATTACTAAACTCAATGCTCGGAGAATATTATGGAATACCGCCCACTAGGCCGAACCGGTGTTCAAGTAAGTCAGCTTTGTCTTGGCACCATGATGTTTGGCGGTAAAACTGAAGAACCCGAGTCTGCTCGCATGATCGACCATGCCATTGAGCAAGGTATAAATTTCATAGACACCGCTGATGTTTACGCTGGAAACGAAAGCGAAAGGATTGTTGGTAATGCGCTTGCAAGTGGAAATAAAAGAGAAAACATTATACTCGCGACCAAATTCAACTTTGCTCACCCAGCAGACATCAATGCAAAAGGACTCAGCCGTCGGCATGTGATCAGCGCCTGTGATGCATCGCTAAAAAGGCTAAAAACAGATTGGATTGATCTGTACCAGATGCACCGATGTAATTCAGCCATTCCGATTGATGAAACACTTCGTGCACTTGATGACCTTGTCCGTGCGGGGAAAATCAGATACATCGGAGGCAGCATGTTTCCAAGTTGGAAAATGGTTGAGTCTCTTTGGGTCGCGAAAGAATTAGGCTTAAATCGGATTATCTGCGAACAACCCGCATATCACCTCCTGGACCGCACAGCAGAACGCGAAGTAATTCCTGCAGCCCAATCGTTCGGGCTTGCCGTTATTCCCTGGGGCCCACTATGTGGCGGCTTGCTTTCGGGCAAATACTCTAGAGACAGCAGCGTGGAAGGTGCTCGCTGGCAGGATGGCAAGGACAACGCGAATCGCCGAACCACGGAGCGAACCTGGGCAGTACTTGATCTCCTTCAAGAAATGGCCAACGACAAAGATTGCTCAATGTCGCAACTTGCCCTTGCTTGGAATATGGCACAACCTGGCGTAACGGCACCGATCATTGGTCCACGTACCTTCGAGCAGGTTGCAGACAACCTTGGCGCTGTAAACGTGGTAATGACGACTGAAGATTTTGATAGGATAGACGAACTTGTTCCGCCTAAAGGCTACATAGTTCGCTACTACGACGAAGCCAACGCCATCGATTTTCGACCGAGTACACAGCGCAGCATCGTTTAACCCTGCACCTCCTATTCCGAGGACGCCTATTCCGAGGACGCCTATTCCGAGGACGCCTATTCCGGAATAGGCTGGTTTATGCGCCGATAGAAGCTGCTATAAAGATTTTGACTTGTGATCGAAGTTCACATTTTTTTAAAGAACTTGGGCCAACTAATATTTGGCCCGCAATGCCCCTCAACATGCCCAGCAACATCACAGCAAAAACTAGTCCATCGACGGTGTTAGAGACCGAGCCATCGTCTTGACCAAGCTGGACGCCCGCGCAAATAATCTTTCTCGCTTCTTCATCCCCTTCGGACACAGCATCGGTATGCGTTGCGCCGGAGGCAAAGGCCGCCCCCCACAGAACCATTCTGGCTGATCCCATTTTCTGCTTAGCCACATAAATTTGAAGATAGGTATCAGCTGCTCTGAGCAGATTATTCAAACCGGAGTCACTTGTGTCGAGACGAAGTTCTTTCATAAACTTCATCCGACTTCTTCTTACGAGTCTGTCCACCAGTGCGTCTTTGGTACCAAAGTGATGATTCACCAAGCCGCGACTGTAACCCGCCAGCTCGCCAATTTGAGACAGAGAAGTCTGCACTATACCCTGCTTAGCAATTAGCGCTTCTGCGGCGTCAAGCAACGCGCACTCGGCTTCAGACCGCCTTTCCTCCTGAGTTCGCTTTGGCGTACTTTTTAACTTACTTTCTAAAGTAGTCTGAAGTTCATTCTTCATGGGCAATGCCTTTAACCTGCAATCTGCAAAGTACTAGTCAGGCAGACCTAATACACGCTTGGCAATAATATTTGCTTGGACCTCATTAGTACCGCCATAGATAGTGACTGCCTTGCTCGCTAGCCACGACCGAGTTGCACCAATTTCATCCTTTGTGAAAGACTCACCTTCCCAGCCTGTGCCACTGTTACCCATGAGTTTTACAATCAGTTCCTGCCGTTCCTGGGCAAGTGTTGAACCTACTAGTTTGAAGATTGAAGTTGCCTCACCAGGTGTCTTTGCATCACGTGCTTGCTCACCAGCTCTGCGCTGGGTTGCTTTGAACGCAGCATTTTTCATTCTCCATTGCACAACTTCATCCCGAAGGGCCGGATCACTAATTTTGCCATCAGTCACTCCAACGTATTTCAAGCCCACTTTTTCTACGGAGAGATCAACTGACACACCAACGGGTCTAGACCTTGCTGCCGAAGGACCTAAGCCACCCTGACCGGATCTTTCATGCTGCAATAATCGTTTCCCGATCGACCATCCTTCATTTAACGTTCCTACAAGATCTCGGCGCTCTGCGACGGCATTATCGAGAAAGGTTTCACAGAATGGTGAGCTACCAGAAATGAGTGCAATGGGTCGAACCGTGACGCCTGTTTGATCCATTGGCAAAAGCACAAAACTGATACCTTGATGTTTAGGGACATCAGGGTCCGTCCTCACCAAACAGAACATCCAGTCGGCATTTTGCGCGCCTGATGTCCAAATCTTCTGGCCGTTGATAATAAATTCATCACCCTTAGCGACGGCCCGTGTGTTTAAGCTCGCCAAATCTGAGCCTGCACCGGGTTCACTATAACCCTGGCACCAAGCAGCACCGCCTTTCGCAATAACTGACAAATGACGCTTCTTCTGATCTTCAGTGCCAAACTCAAGTAAGGTTGGACCTAACATTCTAGTGCCCATGTTCATGAGCGGCGGTCTCGCATCAATCAGCGCCATCTCTTCGAACAATATTCGCGTTTGTTCCATGCTCAATCCGGCGCCGCCATACTCTTTCGGCCACATCGGCACGGTCCAGCCTTTGTCTGCCATTCGCTCCATCCACGTTTGAGTATCGGCTTTGAATTTCACTTTAGTGCTACCTGTATGCACCTCACCTGGGCCTCTAGCGCCTTCTGGGCAATTTTCTGCTAACCAGGCGCTGGTTTCCTCTCTGAATGCTTGCTGCTCTGACATCATAATTTCCTGTTTGGTTAATATTCGTTTTGCCTTACTTAAAATAAAGAGCTTAAAATAATGAGCTTAAAATTAAGAGACTAAAAAAAGAGACTTAAAAAGAGACTTAAAAAGAGACCAAATCTCGGACAGCTTCTATCGCAGGTCCCCCGGGCATTATCATGACAACCGCATCATCAAAACCCACTTTCTCGTATCCTTCTAAACGCGTTTTCAATTCCTTCAGATCTGTTGCTGCAGTCACTTGAATAGTCGAGACTATTGCGCGACTGCCACCTGCCGCCCGATACCGCTCTAATGCTTCAGCACACTCAGCTGGCGAGCGATGCATCCCAGAGGCAATCCAGCCATCAAATTCAGATGCTGCGCTGACAACGTGCTTACCCCAGGTGCCAAAAAGCACAGGCGGACCGCTAGCAATGCTGGCCGGTGGATTAATAGCTCCACCATTTGCCTGACCCTCCACAAATGTGGCCTTCAGTTCTGCGATGCAGGTACTAAAAGTTTTGAATCGTGCACTGAAATCCTGCCTATGAATTGTGTAATCAGACTCGGTAGATCCCGCACCGACCCCCAGTAACAGTCTGTTACCGGCAACTTGCATCAACGAAAAAGCCTTCAAAGCAATATCTGTCGGATTGTAGAGTGGTAATTGCAGCACTGCTGTCCCTAATTCCACTTTGGTTGTCACTGCTGCCGCTACTGACAACGCAATGAAGGGATCGGTCATTAAAAAGCCGCGCCCCATTGCCTGCGCAGTCCAAATACTTGAATATCCCGCTTTTTCTAGTGCACTTGCTTGATTGGCCAGTGCCATTGGTTCAGCACCTATGCTTGGAGTCAATAAAGCACCTAATCTCATCGTAGCCTCACTTGCATTGTTACGGTTTATATTCGACGAACAAGTCGACCCGGAAGATCACCAGTTGCAACTCCTGCTCGGTAAGTTACCGACCCATTTAGAATGGTGGCAACGTAGCCATTTGCACTTTGTTCAAGTCTCGGTGCGCCCGATGGTAAATCGTTGACCACATGCGGCAAGCCAGAATGTAAATTCTCAAAGTCAATGACGTTCAAGTCACCTTTCAAGCCGGGTTTTACTAGACCCCGATCATTAAAGCCAACCGCCATTGCCGTGTCGTGAGTCTGGGCTTTAACTAAGGTGGGCAAATCAATTAACTCGCCGCGCTTTCTATCGCGCCCCCAGTGCGTCAGCAAATAGGTAATAAAGCTGGCATCGCAAATCGCTCCGACATGAGCACCACCATCACCCAATCCCATCACGGTATTGGGCGACAGTATCATCTCACGACAACAATCAAGCGTATCTTCTGCATAGTTAGCAAAGGGGTAATAAAGTAGACCAGCGCCGTCGTCTGCCAACATCAAATCAAGCGCCATCGCTGCAGGCGACGTGCCCGCTTTAGTTGCCAATGCAGCAATCGATTGGTCTGGTGCTGGTTCGTAGTCCCACTCACTTCCTAATGCCCATATTTTCCGAAAGCGATTAAGAAAACCGTCATCGATTCTTTCTGCTAACAACTTCTGCCTAAAATCAGGTGTTCTCATTTGCTCAAGGCGTTGTGCTAGCGGTAACTGTGACACGGTCTGATAGGTGGCATGGTCGCTGAATGGGTTGTTAGTCACAGTAAAACCCAACAAGACACCGATAGCTCTGGGTGCCACCTGTGCTTTAATCTGTCGACCGGCTAAGTTTGCTTCATCGATTTTTGCAAGAATCCGGCGCCAACCCTGCGGATTTCCTGCGCTTTGGGCCAGCGATATGCTCATTGGTGCACCACGACTTGCATCAACCATGGACATCAAAATATCGAACTCACGATCCAGACCTTTGAAGTCGGAGATCATTTCAATTACGCCACCTCCCGCATCAGCTAAGCCTTGGCCAATGCCTACCAGCTCGGCTTCCGCCGCGGTTAAAGAAGGTGTGGGGTCGCCGTTTATACTACGATGATTCAATGTACGAGAACTGGTGAACCCAATCGCACCTGCAGTTATTGCTTCCGCTGTAAGACGACGCATTTCACGAATGTCATGTTCTGTTGCTTCTTCGCGTGCAGCCCCACGATCACCCATGACATAGACTCGCAAAGCCGCATGGGGTAGCTGCGCTGCAATATCCATATCAAACTGACGCTCGGTCAGGTAGTCCATATAATCTGGAAATGACTCCCAAGCCCACGGCAAACCCTCATGTAAGGCAATCCCGGGAATATCCTCAACACCTTCCATTAACTCAACTAAAATGTTGTGATCGCTAGCCCGGACGGGCGCGAATCCGACGCCACAGTTCCCCATCACAGCGGTTGTTACGCCGTGATGGCTAGAAGGATTCATCCGGTTCGCCCAGGTTGCCAGACCATCATAGTGCGTATGGATATCAACAAAACCAGGGGTAACAATTGAGCCGTCAGCGTCGATCTCTTCATGCCCTTGACCAGACACCTGACCCACTGCTGCAATCATGCCATCTTTGATCGCCACGTCAGCCGTTCGACCGGCTGAGCCTGAACCATCAATTACCGTACCGCCTCTTACTACCAGGTCATAATTGCTCATTACACTTCTCTCCAGTGAATGGGTATCAAAACGACTAGCCCATTGGATACATATGTTGTTTAGAAACAGTATTTATTTTCTTCATGGTTTCCTTCGACAACGTAACGTCAGCAGCCGCAAATATGTCTTCAAGTTGATCAGTTGCTGTAGCGCCGACAATCGTAGAGGCAACGAAGTCATGCTGCTTGCTCCAAGCTGTTGCAAGCGTGACTGGTGACAAATCAATTTCCTCAGCAATTTCCATGAAGGCAGCTGTAGAGGCCGTTGATTTCTCATTGATAAAACGTTGCGCCATTACAGCCTGACGACCGCCAATTTCCAGATACTTAGAAAACCTTGCACCTTTCGGACGGGCACCATCATGGTACTTGCCAGAAAGTACGCCACCCGCGAGCGGCGAATATGGAATTAGGCTCACCTGTTCCTGGCGGCAAACCTGAGCCAATTCGTCTTCAAATCGTCGATTGTTTAAGCTGAAATTGTTTTGGATGGTCTCGTAACGCGCAAGCCCATGAGTTTCGGCCACGCCAACAGCCTTAGTAAGGCCCCAACTTGTTTCATTGCTACAGCCAAGCACTCTTACTTTTCCGCTCTGCACTAGATCATCCAATGCTTCGAGCGTCTCAAGATAAGGTAGATCATGATCGGGCCAATGGGTTTGATATAAGTCAATATAATCGGTACCTAATTTTTTTAAGCTAGCTTCTACTGCTCTGACAATATTGTGACGATCCAGCGTCGTCATGCCATCTCGAACCGCCGCCTTAATCCAGCCATGGCTTGGTCCAGAGACTTTGGTTGCAATAATCACTGAATCCCGTGACTTAGTTTTTAGCCATTTACCAACGATCTCTTCCGTGCGACCGGCATACTTAGGATCTGGAGGTACGGGATAGTTCTCCGCAGTATCAAAGAAATTGATGCCTGCTTCATAAGATCTATCCATTATTTCAAGCGACGTCTTTTCATCAGCGCCGGTACCAAAAGTCATAGTACCCATACAAATGTTCGATACTACAATGCCGCTTTTACCTAATCTGTTTCCTTTCATTAATGCTTTTCCTTGCCAATAACAATCATGTGTTTCGTTTTATGTCCCGAAATGGCCCGGTATCGGATCTTTGTTCTTTCGGCATGCCGAGTACGCGCTCAGATATAATATTCCGTTGAATTTCATCGGTGCCACCCGCGATAGAAATTGCGGGAACAGAAACCAATACTTCCGCGATCATGCCATCTTCGGCTGAATTTGGCCCACTCAGCATGGCGTCGGCACCAGAGATCATCGTGTGTACATGCGCCGACTGCCGCGCAATGACGCTAGCAGCAAGTTTACCGATGGAACCTGCTGG
>JBLHWY010000173.1:0-12302 GCA_047629195.1 Candidatus Azotimanducaceae bacterium | reverse complement strand
TTTATGCGTTGCGTAATCGTGCTGTTGCTGTTGCACCGACAATTATTTTCCCGAACAAGGAGTCTGGCGCAGCCTGGCTTCAAATTCGTCTCGATGGCTTATGTCATATGTACTTTCCCAGGATAGACATGGGGCAGAATGCAAACACCGGCCTGGCGCAAATTGTCGCCGAAGAACTGAACATAGAGGTAGAAGATATTGTTGGCGTGCAACCAAGTACCAGCGATGTACCGCCTCTTGCAGTTACCGCTGGCAGTATGTCCATGACAGCATTTTCCCGCCCGACAGCCATCGCCGCCGCTACATTGCGCGAAAACATGCGGGTGCGCGCCGCCGCCAAACTTGGCGAACCACTTGCCTCAATTCTTGACGATGTGGGTGGCTTCCAGACCAACGACAAACGCAAAGTGAGCTATACCGATTTGGTCGATGATTCCAGCGCGATGGTTGAATTTGACGAGTCCAAACCGGCGCCGGCACTTTATACGTTCGATCCGACTCGTAAAAAGACACAAGTCGGGCGTGACGCAAAGCCGTTAGGTATTCGCGCACTAGTCACGGGTGCGCAGATCTATACCGCCGACGTACCGGTAGAAGGTGTTTTATTTGGGCGCGCTATCAAGCCACCCGTACGCAACGCCCGCATCGCTTCACTCGATACCTCTGGTGTATCTGGCATAGAAGGCTTTATTGAATTAGTCCTACAGGACGAGTTTGTCGGTGTGGTATGTAAAACGCCCGGCGCCTTGGACGCTGCCATGGCGCAAATCAACGTCACCTGGGATCTCAAACAGCCGATAAATCAGCAACAAATTGAACGGTTGATTAATGTCGATGCAGAAATGGCCAAGGGCGATCTGGAACACGTGTTGCAAGACGAAGCGCATCGCAAAAACGTCGATTGGGAGATTGATTTGCGCTTTGATGTGCAGGCACAAACCCATGCCGCGCAAGAGCCTCGCGCCGCAATTGCGCGCTTTGGTGACGCAAGCGCAAGCCATAAACTGGAAATCTGGACCGGTACGCAGGATCCATTTGGTATCAAGCGCTTTGCGGCAATGGACACCGGACTCTCGGAAGATGACATCGTTGTATACCCAAAACGTATGGGTGGCGGCTTTGGTGGCCGCGAACACTACGAAGTTGAACAAGATGCCGTAAAATTAGCGCGCGCCGTTAAGCGCCCGGTGAAAGTCCAATGGACGCGTCAGGATGAGTTTACCGCCAGCCGCAGTCGCCCGCCCTCGGCGCACCGGCTTCGTATAGCGACTGATGAAGCAGGTAACTTGTCAGATTGGTGGCACAGCTATGTTTCCGGCCACGTGGTTTTTGCCCGCGACCGCCTGCCTGGTTGGCTTCTACCAGTAGTGCGTCTCAGGGAAGACATGGGTGTGGTTAAGGGAGCGCTGTCGCCCTATGGCGCACCTCACCAACGGGTGGAATACAAAGATGTTGATCTTCCGATTGACCTCAGTGTCTGGCGCTCATTGAACGGTGCACCAGCAAATTTTGCAATTGAATCTGCCATGGATGAACTCGCCCTGCAACAAGGCATAGACCCGGTCGATTTCAAGATCGCGCAATTGAACGGCGCGCATCCACGATTACGTCACTGCCTAGAGCGAGTGCGGAACATGAGCGCAAACCAACCGTTGCCACGAGGCGCAGGATATGGCCGTGGTTTTGCCTGTGGCATTTACGATAATCGCTCCTTTGTAGCTGTTAGTGCCGATATTTGTATCGTTCAAAAAACCAAAAAAATCAAAGTACTACACATGCGCTGCGTACAAGATGTCGGCATGGCAGTCAATCCTGGGCAGTTACGCGCGCAGGTCGAAGGCAATATGGCATGGAGTGTCGGTATGGCGCTGCTAGAGCGTCTCGAAGTTGCAAATGACGACATTCAAAGTTCGAATTTCGATAATTACACCATCGCTCGCATGGCGGATATGCCGAGAGTCGACACCGAAATTGTTAATCCTCAGGACGTCCCACCTGCCGGAGCTGGCGAGGTAGCATTGATTGCCGGACCGCCAGCTATTGCAAACGCCATCCGCAATGCCAGTGGCTTCCGTGCCTTGCGTCTACCGATTTCCTTTGCCGACATCGAGTTAGCGTAAGTACAGAGTTATTTCTTTGTTATTTCGAATTTTAGCGAACGAAACGAGCATTTTTCTGAGCGACACAGTTTTGTCAACATGGGCGCCGAAATGCGACAATCTCTCATCGATTGAACAGATAGAGCCAACAGACTATGCCCCAAAAATCCGATGTAAAGCGGCGCAATGCGCACTCCCACAAAGCGATTGTCGACGCGACAATCGCTTTACTCGGCTCCTCTGGCTATGTCGATTTTTCGATTGAGAAAGTCGCCAGCGAGGCTGGGGTCGGCAAACAAACGATTTATAGGTGGTGGTCATCACGCGCGGATTTGGTGCTCGAAGTGTGGCGCGACCGTTTGATGCCACCTCTACCAGCTTACAATGGGAAGACGCCTTTGCGTGATTTTTTGGAATCCTCATTGCTCTCCTTCGGCAAAATAATAAGCCGCACCGACTGTCGCCAAGCCGCTATATGTGTCCTGGCAGAAGCGCATCGAGACCCGCTGCTCCATCAGCGCATGGAACAAGCCATCTACGCACCGCGAATTGAACTTATCGTGGACGCATTTCGACTAGCGCAGGAAAAACGACTGTTCCCGCTTGATGTCGACGTTGATCTGGCGATTGACGCGCTTTATGGCGCGGTCTGGTACAAAGTACTTATCCGCTTTCAGAAGGTAAATCGCCCTTATATTAAAAAGCTGGTGGCGCAGACTCTGGACATCAACCAGGGTGGTTAGCTGGTTCCATTGAATCGACGTCACAGGTGGTAAGACGAACCGTTTCGCATAGTATTAAAATTACAGTAAAATCAGGCGTGAAGATCAAAGTTTCTGGTGTCGAGCGTCAAGTCAATGCAGATGGCATCGTTAATGACGAACAAAAGCATCGGCAGCCGAATGACCATTGTGTTGTCATTAAACACGTCCGAACCATGTTAGGGGCGTACCCTGTGCATCTTACCCAACAGCCCAACAAGTACTCGACAATCAACATTTAAATGAACGCGGCAGCTTTTCTAACCTTGACGACGGAGCCGGTGATTTCCGGATAAACAACGCACCATTCAAGTTTAAAAGTGTGGATATATCGATTAAGAGAATCGCGCCAATACTGGGAGGTAACAACGAAGCTATTCTTTCTATCTTGCTAGGTTATGACGCGGATGAAATTGCAAAGCTGAAGCAGAATGAAATCATCTAAGGCGAAGTAACAAAATGTAACCAGAGCGCTGTGATTGCAAATTATATTCCTCCATCGCATCGCAGGTTTAATGACGAGCTTCATTGCTACCCGACTTATTTGCTATCCAGCATTGATCGCTCCTTGATGACAACCCATTGTATACCCGTCGACCCGACACATATTTCGACCTCAAGTTCGACATCACCTTCAAGAACCACCTGATACTCATGATAGTAGGGTCACAAATTAAACTTTCGTAGGCTAATATTTTGCGCATCCCGGCAGCATCAAACGGACGTAAACTACTGAATTGCCTTGTGTGCCTGATCGCCCCAAAGACAACCTCTCGGTCAATAGTTTCGTAACCTAATCTAGCGAACAATTCTCAGCCATTTCGGTTAGCAAATAGAGGCTTTGCAAACCTTTGACTGCACAAACTTGTTAAAGCCGGTCAACCAGTGTCTGATGGCCCCCATGGCCTCTGCATGGGTAACTAGTCTCGAACCGGTTGCCGCAAGCACAGGTTCATTGCCGCCGATATGATCATGGTGATGACGCTGCCGGGGGTGGTGTTCGGGGTTTGTCAGTCAATGATGGCAGTGCAGCCCAGCAAGCGGCGTTGCCAGCAAGCGAAAGGCCTTACAAGAAACCAGTTATTCAAGCATCGAGTACGCGCCCCATTCTTTGATCTATGTATGTCTGCTGTCGTTAGGGGACATGATGCGATGTATGGCTAATCGCTGCTTTGGGAACCAAAAGTAAAGTCATCGAAATTTGGCGCCTTCGTCCATTGATAAAATTCATCAAACCGCCAGGGCATAGTGTTTGTTGATCGGCCATGCTCATTGATGTAATAACTTCCACCACCACCATTTTCCTGCTCCCACAACATCCCCTTGGCACGCTGATCCATTCGATTGTTATAGTCTTCGTAAACTTCCTTTCGGAGTTCAAAGGTTGAAGCATCTCGTTCAATCATCTCGGTCACAACGTTGCAGGCGTAGCGAGTAAATATCTCGAGCCAGCTGTGAAAACTGCCAGCTCTCGCGGCAGCATTTGGGCCATAGAACATAAAGAAATTTGGATAACTTGGCAGTGACATTGTCAGATGCGCGCGTGCGCCATCTTTGCTCCACAGGTCATTGAGGCAAACGCCATCGCGCCCCACATAATCAACCGGATGCAGGTAACGTTCCGTTTGAAACCCCGCTGCCAGGACGATTAAATCGTATTCTCGTTCGATACCATCCTTCGTCACGATGCCAGTCTCAGAAATAGACTCAATACTATCGGTAACGAGTTCAACGTTGTCCCGCTGAAGCGATTTGTACCATTCGTTATCAACGACAATACGCCTGGATAGTGGCGCAAAATCAGGCGTTAATTTGGGTATCAGTTCTTTGTGATCTCCCGCCATTTTGTCGATCATGTGTTTCAACTGCTCGCGCATCTGATCATTTTTTTTGTTGACCATGCCGCCTTTGGCCTGCCATTTAGGGTCCAGTTCCTGAATAGGTTGCTGACGTATTTGTGCTGTATGCATGCTGTAGCCATACCAATTCACATAGTAGGGCATGTTGTCGAGAAGCCAGCGCAATTTTTCTGAGACTGCATTTCTGTAGATAGGCACGTGCATGACCCAGTTTGGGGTTCGCTGATATACACTGACATCACTTGCCTTCAGCGCCAGATTTCTCAGCAGTTGCGACCCAGTAGATCCGGTCCCTATCAGGGCAACTTTTTTACCGGAGTAATCAAATTCGTGGTCCCATTGTGTTGTGTGAAACATTGCGCCGCTGAATTTTTCTATGCCTTCGATATCAGGCAACTTTGGCGTGCTAAACAGCCCGCTTGCTGAAAACACAACGTTGCAGTTGATTTCCTCAATTGTTCCATCAGGGCATCGGGCAAGCAGGCACCACTTCGACGTCGACGTATTCCAATGGGCTTCCGTGATCTCGGTATTGAATGTGGAGAATGATCTTAAACCGTACTCCTCTACAACATGGTTGATGTATTCTTTTAGTTCTTCGCGGGGAGCAAAGTAATTCTTCCAGGGGTAGTTGTCCACGAACTTGAACTGGTAGAGAAAACTTGAAATATCGACTCTTGCTTCCGGATAATCGTTGAGCTGCCACGTACCGCCGAAGTCAGCCTGGCGCTCGATGATGCGGAAATTGATGCCAAGACCTTTGAGCTGGATTGCAGCAACGATCCCGCTGAAACCAGCGCCAACAATCACCACTGAAAAGTGCTTCAGCTTTTTGACGTCGGGTGGATACTGCCAAGTGGCTTTTCTTGAGAACGCCTCAAATCCAAGATCTTCATAAGCGTACTGTGCTGAAGCATCGCTTGGCTTCTCCCCTTCGAATAACGCCATGAGCGCCTTCGCTTCATCGAGGGTCGGTGGAAGCCTTTGCTCATGGCTTGTCTGGCTTAGATACTCAAAACTAAGTTCTTTCACGCGTTCGTGGTGTTTTTTCGAAAGTACCGTAAGCTCTAAAGGGCTGCCTTTTCTGCTATAAACCTCGACCTCCATTTCGGCCAGTTCCGGGTTTTGGGTTTGTTGGTACAGTGCGATGCGCAATACGTTGAGGTTCGCTTCTTCTAGCGCTTCGCGAATAAACACCTCATCAACTTGGCTATTCATATTGCGTTCCTGATCCTATTGGTTGGTTGTGTATCTGTTCATCTGAAATCGTGAAAAATGGTAGTGCATATCGTTCTGCGGCAGGATTACGTGCAGGCTGATGGTGTCAGCCTCATACTTGAGGTCGCGTCGGCGGGGTATTTCATTGAAATTTTTCCAATCCAGGCACGTCATCTTCAAGCTGAACGCCAAAAACATTCAGGCAGGTTGAGACCAGATTATAAGCACCGTAGGTGTGAACAAGATCCATCACTTGTTTTTCACTGTAGTGATCCGCGAGACCGTCATAAACCTCGTCAGACAAGGAGGCCGATACTTTCATCTCATCGACTGCGCGAATGAGCATTCGATCAAGATCATTCCAACCATCTGCTTCGGCGCCTTCAATCACCCTTGCCAAATCCTCGTCCGTCAGACCGATTCGGTTTGCGATCATCCGGTGATGTCCCCATTCGTAGTCAGCATTGTTTAGGTAAGCGATGCGCATGATCACGATTTCCCTGTCCCTGTCGGACAGCGTGGATTTCATCATCACATGCATGCCATAGGGGTACCAACGTCTGAGGAGTTTGGGATGTTTGACAAATGTCGCAAACAGATTGTATATCCGACCTTCTGGCGTTCGCCACGGTCTCAATACCTCTTTTTGTTCTTCCGTCGCATGATCGATGTCAATCGGTGCTATTCGCATTTTGCGTTTCAAAAGTTATCTCCTAATGGGCTCGAAAATAGGTCACCTTCGGTGTGCTTGGCGCCAAATACACGATTAGATATAACACTGCTTCTCACGCGCCTCGAATTCGAAAATAAGATGATTGCCTATCTGTCATGTGAATATGCCTCTTTGATGTTAATTCATTTTATGGATAGACTTGTGTGACCAAACGAATAAGAAATCGACTAGCAATAGGGGCGGGACACAAAAACACGATGGCTTCCAAAGAAAATAAGCGAGCCAGGTCCATACTGAATATCGATCTAAACTTGCTCGTTGTACTCCAAGCGCTTTTAGAAGAGGTTAACGTGACAAAAGCAGCGACGCGGGTTTGTCTGAGTCAACCTGCTACCAGCAGTGCTTTAAATCGCCTTCGCGATATTTTTGATGATCCGCTACTCGTTCGTTTTGGTAATAAGATGGAATTGACTCGCTTCGCCCTTGAGTTGAAAGAACCACTCAGTAAAGCGATACGCGCGATCAATGAGGTATTGGGTGAACCCTTACCCTTTGATCCTGCTAAGGCAAACACCACTGTGCGGATCGGGGCGTCTGATTATATTGGCATTACTTTGCTGCCAGAGCTTGAGAAAGAGATCCAAAAAAATGCACCGGGTATAAAACTCCACATCTCTCCTTTACGTGAGCCTGAAATCCTCAATCGACTTGAGAAAGAGGATGTCGATATTTTGATTGGTCATTTCGCTGCATTTCCTCATTTTAAAAGAGAAACCATTTTTATGGAGAAGTTTGTCTGCGTTATGCGCAAGCAACACCCTCTTTTCAAGGTGCAGGAATCCGGTTCAATTGAACTGGAGGATTTTTTAGCCTATCAACACGTCATCATTGCCCGCGAAGGCAGAAAAATAGACATGATGGATCAATGGCTCGCAACCATCGGTTTGGAGCGTAAGGTTGGCATTCACGTTCCTCACTTCCTTGTCGCTCCAAGCATCGTTGCAATCAACGACATGATTGCAATAGAAGGCGAGCGTGTCGTAAACATACTGGGAGATTCACTTGGTCTGAGCAGCCTGGATTTGCCGAGTGAATATGGGACAGGAGAGCTAGCCATTCACATGTTGTGGCAAGAACACACAGATCAAGATCCGGCATTGTCGTGGATGCGATCTCTGATTAAAGACGTGTCAGCGCGAATTTAGCGCGCATCATAAACGCTTGCTCGGTAATATCGGCTATCGACCGTAAGCAGACTTTGCGAGAAATTACAGAATTATAAGTTGGTGTCCGAGAAGGCTTAAGCCAACGGTGATGAATGAAATTAAAACTCAGCCAGGACAGGAAGTTTCAGTTAACCAATGGAGTTCTTATCCTATCCCCGGATCTTCTGACACTTCTTGCCAGAATATTTTCTACGCCCAATATCCTCGCCAGTTCCGTAGTTTTGTTGTTGTTTTATTTGAATGCAAATGAAGAGGAGCGAGAAGTCACGTGAAGATTTGGGGTTTGGGCAAGAACATTGAGGATTCCTTCGGAGATTCCGTCGGAGTCATATCCCTGTTCTTTGTCAGAAGACATATTGACAAACGGCAGTAAGGCTATGGAGGAACCGGACGCTTTTTGTGAATCCTGCAGGCTATCTGACCTGATTTCCTTTGCCAGATTGCGTGTAAAAAATCTCTCTAATTTCGAGCAGCGCCGCGCTGATCAGGCCGGCGAATATTGACATTTTTTCTCGCTCTCTGACTACAGGTGCGATCGACAGATCTAGGTAAGTCGAAATAGGGTAGTGCAGATTCTGAAGAACGGTCATGTAGGGTAATTGCTGCTGATCAGGTAGGAGATTTAAAGATGAGGTAGGGGAGATTTGGCGTGTTTGTCCGTGCATGTTTCGTAATTCGATTGCTGCTATTGGGCAGAAAGGCTGCAACATCCCGAGCGCCTAGACTGATGAATAGTTTAAAAGGGTTTCCGTCAGCGTAGGCTTGCAGCTAGTCTAAGAGGCACTTCCCAGCGCAACCTATCCTGTTGTAGCCATGGCATGCGCGCCTGGCAGTTTATCTCTCACTGTCGTGCAACCTAATCAGCAAGAAGGTAATCGGCCATTTGGTGATATGACCTACAACGATGATATTTTTAACGGCTGGTTAGGCGTTGGCTCACAGATTGATGGCTTAGGTCATCTAGGCCACAAAGGGGTTTATTACAACTGTAACGAAGCTAAGGACTTCGCTGCCATAGATGGATTGACGCGACTCGGTATTGAAAACGTGCCGCCAATCGTAGCGCGCGGTATTGTATTAGATATGGCTGGCCACTACGGCGTGTCTCACCTTGAAGCCGGACAGTTTTTTACTGTCGATGATGTAAAAGCCGTTGCCAAAAAACAACGCACGCCTATTCGTGAGGGCGACGTGGTGCTGTTTCATACCGGCTGGACCGATGCAAAATTGAAGTCCGACCCAACAGCATGGGTTAGTGGTGAGCCTGGTCAATCAGAGGAGGTAGCGCAATACCTTGCCGCCAAGAAAGTCGTCGCGGTTGGTGCTGACACCTGGGGCGTTGACGTGGTGCCTTCACAGGTTGCAAGTCGACCGTTCCAGGGTCATGTTATTTACCTGAAAGAAAATGGGATATATATTCTTGAGGTGATGAATACTGGACCTTTGGTCCGTGATAAAGCGTTTGAATTTATGTTTGTACTTGGGCAGGCGAAGGTCAAAGGTACGGTTCAGATGTTGATTAACCCGACAGCTATTCGTTAGTTAAATCCGAGGACAGATCACTTAATTGCGACTGCCCTCAGGTCTCCGGATCTCCTTGTGAGTAAAGCTAGGGAGCAGCGATATTCCTGTCTAGAGTGAACAGGAAGTACCTCTTTACTTTCAGCTCTAAGGGCTGAGAGGTTGTTGGAGTGTTGGGAAAGGTGTGTTCGTTATGGGCTTGCACAATTTCGCCCGCAACGTCAGACCGTCGCTAGATTGCTGTCGCGTTTAGCGGTTTGGATTCTTTATTTCCAGCCGCTGGCTGGAAAAAAGTAGATCGTTGATATTTGCAGCCTTCGGCTGCAAAATCGTTGGTGGCGGCGGAAGCATCCACCAGCTCTCAGATCGCTTTAGAACGCGTCTGAATGCGGGCTCAGATTCCATTACTTGCTTGGTGTATCACCTTGGTGTATCACCTTGGTGTATGTACTAATTTCAATTAATGTTTAGGCACCATATATTTATCTGACTGTAAGCTAAATAGTTAGCGAGTTTCGTCCGCATTCTGGAACGGGTAGGTGGTGTACGTTCACTCTATGGTGTATCTGGTTCGAAAGTTGAAAAAGCTTTGCAAGCTAGCGCTTTGTTGATCTAGTTTGTTTTCGGATATCTGGAGCAATTCATACATGTTGTCAGGTGCGCTGAAGACATGTTTTTTCCCGACACTCTTCTTTTGTAGTAAGCCTAGTTCTGCCATGGACAGGAGATCTTGTCTTGCGGTTTCATAGGTTATTCCGTGTGAGTTTTTATGCTCACTTATGTTGTATTCATGCCTAGGATGCCTTATCGCATGTTTCAATAGAGACAACTGTCGGAAGTTCAATTGTGATCGGAAACGGTCACTTCCATCTAGGAATAGTCTCGCTTCCTGCGTTTCTTCCATTTTTTTCGCAAGATTGCTCTGAAAGGTCTTTATTGCCCTTGTTATCATTTCTAGCTGATTGACAATGAAATAAGTGAGATCTCCGTCATCTGTCTCAGTAAGTCGGTATGCCTGTCCATATCGTACTGGAGCGGCTTTTATCTCTTTAGATAGGCTAATATATTCTGCTAACCAATAGCTATGATGTTTCATCGACCAATAAAATACAGCTCTCGCTGTTCGGCCATTTCCATCGACAAAGGGATGTTCGTATCCGAGCATGAAATGTAGAATTATTGATCTAATGACAGGATGAGTGAAAGTCTCCTCGTCAGGGGCATTGGCAAAGTCTACAAGCGATTGCATTCTTTCGTTTAGGTGGTCTGCGTCTGGAGGCATGTGCAGAAGTTCACCTTCGTTGTTTTCAACATAAACTTCATCCTCATTCTCCCTAAATACCCCTACTTTCTCAGTAACCAAGGTTTGATCGGCAAGTAGTTCATGTAAGGCAAGTATGATTTTCACCGTCAATTTTTCTTTGCCATTATCCTTTATAAATTGCATTGCATGGTAGTTGTTGATAATCATTCGTTCGCTAATGTCGCTTGGGTCACGGCGTTGCCTAATCATTTTTTTTGCCACATGACGGGTAGTAGATGCCCCCTCCAACTGGCTAGAATTGATCGCTTCCTCAACAAGTGATCTTATTATATAAGTATCCTTGCCATGATCTCTTGTGCCCGCCGATGACTCAAATGAGCCCGCGGCATTTTGATCAATCCAATGTAGGTCGCTCCCCATCTGATCAGTAATACAGTACTTGAATTGTGATCCATCTTTGTCGATTAGTGATGTGGTTTTAGCTGCTCCTCTGCGTGCTATTTTCGTAGCTGTCCACCATTCGAGGTTTGTCAGTCCCTCGGGAGGGTCTAAGAACCGCATCTTCTCCCAATGTCTGTATTTTCCCCCGGCATCAACTATCTTTACGGAGAAAAAATTCTGTAGATTTCCCTTCAAGTACTTTTGGTATTTCATCGTCTAACTCAGGAGGTTTTCTAGGATGTCTCATTTTGACCTGCTCAAGCTGAATCTTTTCTGTGAATGGTTGTCTCTTAAACTCCTCTCAAGTACTAACATTTGATCAGTTAGTACTGTAGTTATCGTAAGATGCAAAAATAGAATAGTAATTACTAGTTTTTTAAGTACTAGTAGTTTGGAAGTGTTAAAGGTCCACTGCCAGTAAGGGGTCGCCAACTACTAATTTGTATCCTGTTTGTAGTTTTTAATTTTCAAGGGCCTTCTAGTAAGGGGGTACTAACTACTAGTTTGCTACTAGATTGTTTAGTACTAGTAGTTTGCAGGTTACTGAGTCTCAGTAGATTTAGCTCAAACATTCTGCAATCGATAGTAAAAGCCGAATCGGCAGATGAATTAATCGCACCACTGACCTGGGCTCAGCATCGCGACGGCGAACAGCTCAAAAGAGTCTTTGAACGTGCCGCGATCGGCTTGATATCACCCATGCCCATTGTGTGGCGGCACCATGAGTGTCATCGGACGGGGCCGCCTAGCAGCTTGTCCGAGAACGCACTAAATGGCGCTGTGATGTGGGCATTTCTTACTCTGGGTGATGGTGAAGCATCGTTCTATTGATTGATCCTGGTTGCGTCACAATGCGATCAATCAAATACCGTTTTTCGTCTCATATAGTCTTTTTGTGGCCTTCTTCAAAACCTTTAGGCTGCCACCATGGCCTGATCCCTAAATCCCAGACAAGCTTGTCCTGTAGCGATCGCCTTAATGATTTTTTTGATGTTGTGAACAGCACACGCCAGTGAAAATTCGCCGTCAACTTTGACCTTGCCGCGAACACTGAAACCCCGGAAACCACCATTTTGATCTGACCAAAAACCGGTTCAACAATGACTTTTCGCTGTTGAAAGACTTCTTTCGATGCTGTCAGCTCCATCTTCACATTCATGCGTTGGCGTATCGCTTCCTTGTTATCCGTGTTGATGGTCCGTGCTTTTCCTTTGCTGGACTGACAGCAAAGGCTTTGGTA
>JBLHWY010000172.1:0-12879 GCA_047629195.1 Candidatus Azotimanducaceae bacterium | reverse complement strand
CGCAACGGTGTACCTGGCTCTGGTAACACGTCTTATGCTGCTTCGGGTGGTGATTTTGATGCAGGTACCTGTTACTTCTTTAATCCTTTCGGCAACAGTGAGTTCGATCGAACTGGCGCCGTTGGTCAAACTGATTTGGAATTAAGGAATGCCCCAGAGCTTTATAATTGGCTGGCCGGTCGCGCAAGTAACGACAGTGACTTTAGACAGAGAGTGATCGATGTTGTCGCTGCCGGTGATTTGGTTGAGCTTGACTCAGGTACGATTGGATTGGCTCTTGGCTTTCAACAGCGTCGAGATTCTGCTCAAGTACTTTATGACTCATCTTTGACAGCGAACAATCTGGACTTTGTCTTTGGCGCGCAGGATTGGGCTGGTTCATTAACCACAACAGCTGTTTTTGCTGAGATTGGAATTCCAATAGGTGAAAATTTGGATATCAACTTTGCAATTCGTTACGAAGACTTTGACGAACTTAATGTTGATACCACTGACCCTAAGCTCTCAATCTTGTGGCGTCCATTGGATTCGCTATCTGTACGTCTATCAGGTGGCACCTCATTCAGAGTACCGTCTTTGCTCCAGTCATTCGGTCAATTGACCACTGTTGCAAATCAGACTGACCACGCTAGCTTAGGCGGTACAGCCTTCAAACCTTCTATCACCGTTGGTAACCCAGCGTTAACGCCAGAATCAGCTGAAAACTATAACATTGGTTTTTCATGGATTCCTCAGGACGGTATGCTAGAAGGTCTGGCAATAGATTTTGATTTTTATAACTACGAGTACACTGACATCATCACGCGTCAATCAGGACCTGTCTTGTTAACTGAAGACAACAATGCACTTGATGCTTATGTTGCTGCTAATGGAGGCACGTTATTACAGGCAGTACAAGCTGGAGCAGGTAATCGAAGTCAGGTTATCCGGAATGGCCAAGGGTTCTTGACACGTTTGCTGCCAGGATTTTCTAATGCTAACGGCGCCACAATATCGGGTATGGATGTCACCACTTCTTACAGCTTTAACACTGACTGGGGCGACTTTAAAGTAGGCGCGCAGATGGCTTATGTTAATGAGTATGAAGTTGAGATTCCTAACAGTGCAGGCGGTACGACTATTGTTGATGGTGTTGGTAGCTTAAACACTCGAAACGAAGTGGCACGGGCGTTACCTGAGTTTACTCTCAATAGTACTTTGAATTGGTCAATGGCTAATCATCGTGTATTTGTGATTGTTAAGCATGTTGATGAACTTACAACCGATATCCCAGCGGGTACACGTGGCTTCTATGCTGCAGTTGCGCCATTAGCGGGTAACGGCCACAACTCAGCTGATTTTAGGGATGACATCGTTGAAAGTATGACGACTATTGATGTGCAGTACAGCTACAATTTCGGCGAGACTGCATTTTTGTCTGACTCTAATGTAACGATTGGCATTATGAATCTTACAGACGAGATGGCACCCATTGTTTCAGATACAACGGGTTACTTTCCCACCTTGCATGATGGACGTGGAAGAATGTTCTTCGTTCGTGGTGGTATCAGCTTATAAACAACGTAAGCTGAAAAGTTAAGATATAGAAAATGAGTATCTGAACCTATACACAAGGGGCTAGATACTTCAGAAATAGGCGGGAGTAGATTCTTATTGGATCTACTCCCGTTTTTCGTTCTCTGCTCACTTTCCTAAAACACGACACCCACGTTCCATTTCCCACGTTCCATTCCCACGTTCCATTCCAACGTCCTATTCTCATTTTTCAGCAAACAAAAAACACGACACCCACGTTTCATTCCAACGCCCTATTCTCATTTTTAAGCTAATTCGCACATTTCTTCGGGCGAATCTCCTACATCAACATTTCGTGCCTTCGTTAATATGTTGGCATGACCTATCCAAGAAGCCATTTGATTGACCCGAACGGTGGTACCTATCACGTTTGTTCACGCTGTGTGCGTCGTGCCTTTTTATTTAGCACTGACAGCGTGACTGGCAAAGACTTTTCTCATCGTCGGGACTGGATCGAGAATAGAATTCTTGAGCTAAGTGATATTTTCACTGTTTCAGTTTATGCCTATGCAGTGATGAGTAATCACTACCACATCGTGCTCCGAATAGATGACGTTAATCTTTCAGACGAGGAAGTTACGACACGCTGGCTCAAGCTCTGTCCGGGCAGGCGAGTCGACAACCATGCTGCGGATATACAGATCGTCCGCAAAGCTGCCCTGCTCAATGATCCATTTAGAATCTCGGAGATTCGTTCTCGCTTGAGTTCGCTATCCTGGTTTATGCGGTTTATCAACGAACCTTTAGCTCGATTAGCCAATAAAGAAGATGATTGTAAAGGACGTTTCTGGGAAGGCCGGTTCAAGTCCCAGGCACTGCTAGACGAAGCTTCAGTACTAGCCTGTATGGTTTATGTTGACCTGAATCCAGTCCGCGCAGGGATAGCTCGCGACATTGATGATAGTGACTTCACTTCGATTAAGCGCCGTTGTAAGAATCAAGATGAGAAAGAGCCAGTCGGTGCTATAAACCAGTCCAATTCGAAGAAAACACCTTTTTCAGAAACAACATTGCATGACTATCTTAATTTGGTCAGATGGACGGCGACTCAACAGTCTCACATGAGAAGAGATATTCAACATAATGTTTCGCAATGCTTGAAAAACAACCATACCAATATGACCCATTGGTTTGCAGATCATATGCCGATACAAGATACATGGCAGCGGGCGATGGGATCAGCGGAGATACTAAGCGAGTATGCCAAGTCGATTCAGCAGCGTTGGATACGCAGGCGGACACAATTATAGGTCTCCGTAGAATTGTGAACACTAGGCCACTAAGGATTCGCTTTCCTCAACTTTAAAGACACTTGTTGGCGAAGGCTTGTTCAGCGGAAAAAATCGGAGAGGGTAACATAGTTAGAATTTGGTGAGCAGATGCGATTGACTTAGAAAGGTTCGCAGGAACTTTAGGTGCTTGGGTAAGGGCGGAGCGAGAGCGGGTACAAGTAACAATTTAATAACGCAAAAAAAAAGAAGACGTGACCTCAGATAAGATAACGCCTTCATTGTCTATTGGGGCAAATATCCCCAGACTAAGAGTTGTTTGATGCTTTCAAACCAGCTTTTGACATAGCAGAGTCAAGAGATTTTTCATAGCAAGCACGATTCTTCATCACTTGAGTTAGCGAACCTGCGTTGGTTCTATGTGTTGTACCACAGACCTGCTTCGCAGCTCTTTTAAGTCGTGCTTCGAGAACGGCTTGGCCTTGTTCGGTACTAACAACAGCTCCCTGGTATGGTACTGTAACAGCGTCTGTACGAACGACAGAGGCGCTAGCTGTCATGGCGAATGTAGCGGCAAGTGCTGCGGCAATAATAATTTTCTTAATCATCTCAAAATCCTCATCGGTATGTTTGGCAGGTCCGGTAACCAATATGGCTCTGAACACCTGTATTGAATTAGACACGAAAAATGCTGACAGGGTTTACTCTTTGCGATGAGCCGAAAGCGTTAGGCGACCAATCTTTAAGTTGAGTGTTTCCAGCGACAGATGACCGAAAATAAATGCGTAGAATTTAAACACGTTAAACACGTGACACCCATGTTCGTTTGCCTTGGCGAAGGCTTGTCCAGGGAGAAAAGCCGGAGAGGATAAGATGAAAATGCGTGGATGAAAATGCGTGACACCCATGTTTAGTTACCGATGTTGCATTATCTAACCCAAACTGATTTGTGATCTATGCTACAACTATAAGATTGTGGCTCCTGCAAATGTACCAGCATCTGAATATGTCAGATAAAGCGTCCCAGATTGTTGAGGCTAATCGGCTGGTTAAATTTTGTTCAATGCGCGTTGGTGTCTGTAAATAGTTCCGGTTAAAGGTTTTAGTACACACATTGGTATGTAAGTGGCCTAAAAGGAACGCAGAAGATTTCTAGTGCTGCCAAGCACTAGGTAAACGCGTGTCCTGCTAAAGATTAATCCTCTAAGTCATATCGGAGATATGCTGGTTAATGTAGAGAAATATATGGATGCGGGCGAATGTGGTCGATCTTTTGATGCTGTCATTATGGCTTTAACTATTCCCGGAGGCATGGGGAAGCGCTAAAGGAGTTACTCAACATTAAATCTGAGGTAAAGGCGATTTAGCTAACCTGATGATCGGCAGCTTGTTTTTATCACGATTGTGCAACTAATTTTTCTCGCAAACCCTCCCTGAAGGTTCTCCTTAAAAGCTCTCCCTAGAAGACAGTTCACCAGCTCTCGCATACGCTGAGCACTGTGCCAAAGACTTGAGTCGACACAGTATGACGCCAACAGAAAACAACAACAATTTCACCCCTCTGGTATCTATTGTTTAGATCAATACCATTTCACTCGAGTCGCTTCTTTCAAGGTTTGCAATGGCGCCTTACTGTAATCCTTCAAATTGGTAAATAAGTCGCTAATTAGAAACGCTGTGCTATCTTTTTTACTAAGGAATATTTATTCCATTACCAAAAGGATTAGGTATGTGGCGCCGAATACACGCAGTCTTTACATTTTTTATTCTGAGCTTGAGCCAGAATCTTTATGCGGATACTGGCAGACCATACGACAACGACAGTTTGAAACATGAAAATATCGTTAGACAAGCTGTTGTGTATCAGAATCAAGGATATCGAAGTCAGGCAATTGCGCTGCTCGAGCAAGCTGACCAATTAGCAGGCAGGCAGGGCACAGAGCAGAACAACACTAAGTTACTGCTTGCTCAACTCTACTTCGAACTTGGCAAATATCCTCTTAGCCTGGATATGACAACGCGTATTCTCGATCATACTCAGCAAGACGAAGTCCGAGCTCGAGCGCTAAACATTCTCGCTACAGTACAGAGCACGCTCAACAAAGACAAAGCCGCGAGCACCACTTTCACCGAGGCGTATGCCGCGAGTGTGAAATCTGCTGACAAAACGATGACCTTGACAATCCTCACCAATCATCTTCGTCACGAATTGGACTATAAAAACACTAGCGATGCGCTTCGGATAGGGCAACAGCTGTTGCCTTTATCTACGACGCTCGACAACCAGCCGGAGGCTGTTCAGATTCAAATTTCAATCAGCGATTTACTCATCAGACTTGCAAACCAAACGGGAGAGCAAAGTTATAATAAGTACGCTTTAATTATTCTGCAACATGCCGAGACAACCTCAAAAGAACAAGGTCTCGTGCTGCTGCAAAGCTACGCAATTGGTTACCAAGGCCGGTTGTTGATCAATCAGGGCAGGTTAGAAGAAGGTATTCAAAAACTCAGTACTGCTAATTTTCTAGCGAATAGCAGTCGATCTTTTGAAAGTGCCTACCAATGGCAGTGGCAATTAGCACGCGCTTATCGCCTCCAGGGTAAAACGAAGGAAGCCATTACTGGATATAAAACTGCCATTGCCACACTTGAACAAGTTAGAAAGGAGCTAATCAACGGTTCCCCGTTTAGCTTCCCACAGAAAATTCAACCGCTATTCTCTGAGTTGTCCGATCTGTTGTTAATAGCTGCTAGAAAAGCTCAAACACATACCCGCCAGCAGGCTTACTTAAAGCAAGTCCAGACAATACTCGAACAATCAAAATCTGCGGAGCTTCAAGACTATTTTCAAAACGATTGCGTTGTTCCAGATCAGGTAGTCGACTTGAAACGCGTCGACGTCGCAACCGCTATTATATACCCAGTCATTCTTGCTGATCGATTAGAGATACTCGTCAACATCGACGACCAGGTATACCAATTTGTCCATCAGATTCTAGCAACAGACCTAAAGAACTTAGTCGACGACTTCCGCTACAATTTGGAACTGGATCAGGGTGACGACGAGTACAAAGAGCTTGGCGAGGAGCTCTATGAACTCGTTTTTGCAGAAGCGGAATCTTTACTTCAGAAAAAAAACATTGAAACATTGCTGGTCATACCCGACGGCATACTAAGAACTATTCCATTCGGCGCCATCTATGATGGTAGAGAATTTATGATTCAAAAGTACGCGCTCGCGACGACACCAGCCATAAGTTTAACCTTCCCAAAGCGACTCGACGTCAATCTGGCATCACTTTTCGCTGGTGGCATTTCCCACTCGGTACAGGGGTTTGCGAGTTTGCCTGGGGTGCCTGTTGAGCTAGATAAACTAAAGAACCAACATGGCGCGGAAATACTGCATAACGAGGACTTTCAACAAACCACAATTCAGGCTCAACTTGGCTCGGAAGACTATTCAATTGTCCACATTGCCACTCATGGTCACTTTGACAGCAACCCTCAGGCTTCTTATCTACTAACCTATGACGACAAATTAACCATGGACTTGTTAGAACAAAGTATCGGTAGTCGGCGGCAAAGTGATAATCCACTGGACTTGCTGGTGCTCAGTGCTTGTGAAACAGCCGTCGGTGACAACCGAGCCGCACTTGGTCTTGCGGGCGTAGCGTTAAAAGCGGGCGCTAGAAGCGCGATCGCGACTCTCTGGCAGATCAACGACGATGCCACCGTTCTTGTAATCGGTAACTTCTACGAACAAACTTCAAGCGAACACAGAACAAAAGCACAAGCGCTTCAATTTGCTCAGACTGAGCTCATAAATTCCGAACGCTTCAGTCACCCCACAGATTGGGCTCCATTCTTACTCATTGGTAACTGGCTATGAGGCCGTTGATGAGTTTCGTGCTTTGTCTGTTACTGGCAACTCCTGCTTTAGCTAACGATTACTATGTTGTGACGGGTAGTTTTGAGAACGAAACTAGCGCCCAGCAACAGCTTATTAAAGTCACTGACTTCATCGCTAAATTTTCAGCAACCATATCAATACCTCCCACACCAGGCGCCATCAAGGTCAACGCAGAAATTGCCATGACGACTGTTGAGGGTGAGGAGCGCTTTCGCGTCAGGATAGGACCTTTCGATAATGCCGATACAGCAGCACAAGCTAGGTTTAACGCGATAAAACGAGGGTTCCTTGGGGCTTGGACCTACGCCAGCGACTCAACCGAGCGATCAAAATTAGTGATTCTAGGACGACAACAACCTGAACAGGATCATCGTATTAATGTACCTATCAGCGTGCCTATTAGTAGGAACCTTAGCCAACGAAACAGCGTTGAAATCAGTCGATTTATTTATGACGCACCAGCGCTCGCTAACGAGGTTGCAACTCTGCTGCTAGCGGTAACAGGGAAGCACGTCGAAACATCTGAACTACTCGCGACAAAAGATAGTATCAATCAGTTATATGTCAGCAATGGCTTCGTTAACACAGGTGTGGTTATTCCTGACCAACAGATTAATAATGGCGAAGTTAAGTTGGATTTCATTAGCGGCCAGATTACTGGTTTCCAAATTTCGAGCAAGCTACGGCAGAAATATATTTGGAGTCGACTTGAGGTTGACGAACCTTTTAATCTGGTTAGCTTGCAGCACTCCCTAAAGCTGCTTGAGCAGAACCCCTTGGTATCTCGAATAGACGCAAGGGTGGCTCCTGGTGCTAACACTGGCGAAGCAACACTTGCTCTTGATGTCGAAACTAAACCTAGATTTAGCCTAGGGCTCAACCTAGCCAACGATCGCTCACCTTCGATTGGTAGTGAAAACGCAACTCTGACCTTACGCGCCAGCAACTTAAGCGGTTGGGGCGAGACCTATCAGGTTGGCTCTTCTGTCACTGCAGGACTAGATGCGCAGAACGCAACCATTTCCCTACCACTAGCTTCGGGTGGCACCAGCCTGCAAATTCAATATTCACTAAGCGATTCCTCTGTTATTGAAGAACCCTTCAATAACATTGGCGTCGAAAGCGAAACTGAATCTCTTGGCGTGATGTTACATTTGCCAGTTCGAAAAACGCTTGCTAGTGAACTTTCTTTGCAGCTGACACTTGAAGTCAGGCGCAACCAAACGACCTTACTAGACCAGCCTTTTTCTTTCTCTGAAGGTGCAATCAATGGCGAAAGCAGAGTTGCGCCCATAAGGCTCGCAGTCTCTTACACTGAACAAAACATCAATGACTCTTTAGCTGCACGCTTTTCGATCTCACGTGGCACCTCAAAGTTCGGGGCTACGAACAGCATTAACTTACCTGATGGTCAGTTCACGAGTTATCTCGCCCAGGTTCAATATTCAAAACAACTAGCAGAAAAACTCCACATCACCGCGAAAGCTTTCGCCCAGCACGCTGCAGATCCACTATTGTCAGTCGAGAAGTATGCTCTCGGCGGCATCGACACAATACGCGGCTATCGCCAAAACCAAGTCGTGCGTGATAACGCTTATCTTGCATCGCTGGAGGCGCATTATCGACCGGAGCTGCCCGTCTGGATTGACCTCATTGCGTTCATGGGTTGGGGCCGCGGAGAAAATCACGCTGATTCTGCCGCCAGCGGAAAATCGGACCTCTCCAGTTTTGGCGTAGGAATAGCGGTAAAGCACTGGCAACGGTTTCGCCTCGAGTTATACCTTGCTCATGGGTTTGATGATTTCCCTGCCTCGGAATACGACTTACAAGATGATGGCGTCCATATTCGCCTGGGTTATCACCATGAATTCTAAATCGACTCTTATCCTCACAGCTGCTTTGCTCTGGCCTGTCATCGGATACGCAGAGGTTACACTCGATGGCTCTGTTGGAACAGGTTTAGACAACCCAAGAGGTTCCATATCACCCGGTAAAGGCTTTACCTACAATATCACCTCTAAGTTGGGTCAACAGGCTGGTTCTAATCTGTTTCACAGTTTCGATAAGTTTAATATCGGCTTAGGTGAACAGGCGAACTTTTCTGGCCCGGCTAACATTAGCAATATAGTCAGTCGCGTTACGGGAGGCGAGTCGAAAATTGCTGGCAAGATAACCTCTAGTATTAACGGCGCCTCGCTTTGGCTCGTTAATCCAGCGGGGTTCATATTGACTAATGGCGCAATTGTAGATGTCGATGGCACATTCCATCTATCGACAGCCGATTTCCTCGAGTTTTCTGATGGCGCACGTTATTTTAGTCAGCTCTCCGCAAAGTCTACATTGAGTACTAGTGAAATCACTACTTTTGGCTTCCTCGCGGATAGTCGAGGAACAATTGCTATCGATAGTGGTCGAGCTATTGCAGGCGAAGACGAGTCTGCGGGACACAACCTGAACGTAAATTCTGAGTTCATTTCCATTCAGAATGCGGATCTGCACGCGCAAGAAATTGGGATTCGCATGGGTGACGCGACCTTTGGCAATATTAAGATTAGCTCTAGCTTGCTTAAAACAGTCAGCGGTGGTGTTTTTTTCGAGGGTGGTAATATCTATGCCGTGGATTCTCTAATAACAGCCTCCGGCAAAGACAGCGCGGTGGAAGTTCGCGCCAATTCACTGACACTGGAAGGCGTCAAAGGCAAGAGTGCTATTCGATCAGGAGAACTTGGCGCGAGCGGTGGCGACATCGATATCATGGCGAACAATATTACGCTGTTGAAGAATGCGGAACTCTCCACTTCATCGGGTGGTGGTCGTGAGGGCGGTGACATACGCCTCGGTGCCAACACAATTCTCATCTCAGACGATAGCTTACTCGCGTTAAACGCTGGCACGGGTAGTCGAGCCGGCGACATCATCATTAACACCACAGACATTCTTATTAAGAAAAACAGCAGCTTGAACTCTTCTAGCAAGTTTCAAGGCGCGACAGCGGGTTCGATTAAGATAAACGCAATGGGTCGGTTCGGCATTGAATCTGGTAGTTCGTTGCTAGCAGAGTCGGATAACGCCGGTATTGGCGGCAGTGTCAGCATCACCGCGGCAAACATCGTTATTACCGACAAAGCCACCATTGATGTACAGTCGTTCGGTTCTGGTGACGCTGATCTAGTTGAACTCCGAGCATTAAAGGGGATTACGATCAGTAACGGCGCAACCATCAATGCGTCTAGTGGCGCAGCAGGGAACGGTGGTACGGTTCAATTGAGGGCACCGGACATCATCTTGAATAACGTTGATATTCTCGGCGAAGCTAGCGGCTTGGGAAATGGTGGAGATATATTGTTAGATGCCAGCACCGTTTCTATCATCAACGGCTCAACCGTCAACGTCTCATCTCTCTCCAACCTAGTTGATGGCGGAGATGCCGGAATCGTTAGTATTCATGCCGCGAAGGTCAGCATTGCTAATGCTCAGTTTTTACTCGCCACTCGTGGTGGCGGTATCGGCGGTGTGCTGAAAATTGTCGCAACCGACATTGACCTAAATCAAACTTCAATCGCGGCGGAAGCGGATGGTCATGGTTCCGGCGGAGAAATCACAATGCAGGGCGAAACCATCGACTGGCGTGATGTGTCGGTCAACGCGAGCGCTATCGGAGCGGGAGTCGGAGGTGAAATACAACTGCAAGGCGGTTCAATAACTCTGACCGATTCTAACGTCAACATTTCTGCCAAAGGGGCTGGCGCTGCCGGCGATCTAATTGCAACGGGTGACAGCCTTGTCGCAACGGGTACCGGTGGTATTTTTGGGGATACTAAAGGCAGCGGGCAGGGCGCCGATATTCAATTGCTCACAGCCCAAACGAGCCTATCTGACATTACTGTTACCAGCAGCAGTAATGGAGGCGGGCAGGCCGGAAAGATCCAAATTTATTCAGCTAAATCCGTCACGATTAACGACGCGACACTCGATTCACAAACACGAGGTGGCGGGCTTGGCGGTGACATTGATATTCAAACCACTAATCTGAATATACTAGGCTCGGGAATGGCTAATGTTGCAGCATTCGGTAGGGGTAATGCGGGGCATATTGAAATCACCGCCGAAAGTCTTGCCATTAAGGGCGATGGCGCGCTCGTACTAACAGCATCCGGCTCTGGCAAGGGCGGAAAACTGTCTCTGAACGCCACCAGCGTGACGCTCTCAGAAAATGCCGAGATATCGGGCAGCGTGTCCGGCGATGCTTTCGGTGACTTATTAGAATTCAATACAACATCGCTCGTCTTGCAAGACTTCGCTGAGATAGCCTCTAACACCACCGGTTCAGGCGTTGGTGGCACAATCGACATCAACACCACTGATTTTCATATTCAGGATCGCGCCGGTATCACAGCTGAAACACTGACACCTGGTGACGGCGATGCTGGTTTGATCGAAATCGATGCATCGAATTTCGTCATGGCAGGCGGCCTTATTATTACGAATACGAAGAGCGCCGGCGTTGGTGGAACTGTTGAGATCCTAGCGGATACCATCCGTATCGAAAATGATGGCGCCATCAAAAGTGATTCTCTAAGCAGTGGCGATGGTGGTGCTATCATTTTGACCGCACGTGATTCGTTTACTTTAAGCAACGCAGGCATCGAGGCTGTGACACGCGGTAGCGGTACCGGTGGTCAAATTCAGATCGAAGCACCCGACATAGCGCTCAGCCAAGATGGGCTGATCAACATATCTGCATTGAGCGGTAACGGTAATGCTGGAAAATTGACTGTCAAAGGTTCGTATCTGACGCTAAACAACAGCGCGATCGCAACGGCAACCTTTACTGAGGGAGATGCTGGACAGGTCAGTCTGACCGCAGACACAATTACGGCCGCCAATGCTAATATACAGGGTAAAACTCGTGGCGCAGGTGCAGGTGCCAACATTACGTTTCTAGCGACAGATATTTCTTTATCCGAAACCATCGTCAACAGTTCAACCGATGGGGCAGGCACTGGGGGTATTGTTCGATTTAGTGGTGACACTATTGATATTGGCAACCGCAGCGCCATCGAGAGTGATTCGTTACACAGTGGCGATGGCGGTGCCATCGTCTTAAATGCGCGTGATTCCTTTAGCCTGACCAACGCTCGTATTGAGGCTGAAACGAAAGGTAGTGGTGTCGGCGGCTTCATTGAGATCCAAGCCCCAGAAATAGACCTCGGCCAGGACGGGGTGATCAACATCTCTGCACTGAGCGGCATCGGTAATGCTGGCGAGCTAAAAATCACGGGTACTCACCTGACGCTCGACAACAGTGTGATCGCAACAGGCACCTTTACTGACGGCAATGCTGGCATTGTGACCCTGACGGCAGATACGATTACCGCGGTTGATGCCGATATTAGGGGCAAAACTTTTGGCAATGGTGATGGCGCCGACATCGCTCTATTGGCAGCAGACATTGCTTTAACAGGGACTATTATCAACAGTTCAACTGAAGGTGCAGGCACTGGGGGCATTATTCGATTTAGCGGTGACACTATTGATATTGGCAATCGCAGCGCTATCGAAAGTGATTCGTTACGCCGTGGCGCTGGCGGTGCCATCATTTTGAACGCACGTGATTCGTTTAATCTGAGCGACGCGGGCATTGAGGCTGAAACAAAAGGTAGCGGTGCCGGCGGCCTCATTGATATTCAGGCTCCAGAAATAAGTCTCGGCCGAAATGCCGTGATCAACATCTCTGCACTGAGCGGCATCGGTAATGCTGGCGAACTGAAAATCACGGGTACTCACCTGACGCTCGACAACAGTGTGATCGCAACAGGCACCTTTACTGACGGCAATGCTGGCATTGTGACCCTGACGGCAGATACGATTACCGCGGTTGATGCCGATATTAGGGGCAAAACTTTTGGCAATGGTGATGGCGCCGACATCGCTCTATTGGCAGCAGACATTGCTTTAACAGGGACTATTATCAACAGTTCAACTGAAGGTGCAGGCACTGGGGGCATTATTCGATTTAGCGGTGACACTATTGATATTGGCAATCGCAGCGCTATCGAAAGTGATTCGTTACGCCGTGGCGCTGGCGGTGCCATCATTTTGAACGCACGTGATTCATTTAATCTGAGCGACGCCGGCATTGAGGCTGAAACAAAAGGTAGCGGT
>JBLHWY010000171.1:0-12912 GCA_047629195.1 Candidatus Azotimanducaceae bacterium | reverse complement strand
CTGGAGCATCAAAACACCGATCATAGCAACAAATAAAGCAAGTGCGCCAAAAGCAAAAACAATGTCACCTGGCACGCGCAACCATACCAACGCTTCCATTAAGGGACTATGTATGAATTCGGCGGAGCGCGCATACCAATAACCGTGTACATTGGCATTGTAAGTTTGCCATATGCCAGCAGGTAATAGTGCAAAGACAATCATTAGCACTAAGCCTACATTCAGGCTCCAGAATGACCAGTTCATCCAGGTTCTGTTCCATTCATAATGTGGTGCCATACCTCTGAAACAGAACAGCATCAGTCCAATACCTAACATGCCGTAAACCCCAAACATCGCGCCATGAGCATGCGCTGCCGTTGTGTTCAGCCCTTGCATGTAATACAGCGCAAGTGGTGTATTAATCAAAAAGCCTAGTAGCCCTGCGCCAACTAAATTCCAAAATGAAACAGCTGCAAAGAATTTTAACGGCCAGTGATAAAAATCGGTCCAGATTGCTTGCCGTTCTAGTTTTGTGTGTTGATACGCTTCAAAGCCAATCACCGCCAATGGCACGACTTCAAGTGCAGAGAATACGCCACCCAGAGCAATGACAGAGATTGGTGTACCGCTCCAATACAGATGATGAAAAGTACCGAGAACGCCGCCTGCCAGAAATACTATGGTGGCGAATAAGACTGAAATCGTCGCTGTTGAAGCCCGAAGCAAACCCATCTTAACGAACAGCAAGGCGATGATGGTTGTGGCGAAGACTTCAAATACGCCTTCCACCCAAAGATGCACAACCCACCAGCGCCAGTATTCCATGATGCTAATAGGTGTGTGCTGACCCCACGCAAATCCAGCTCCGTAGAGCAACCCAATAGCGATTGCCGATAGCGTCAACAAAATGATGAGCGATCGATTGCCATTTTTTTTCACAATCGCTGGTAAAAGCGCGCGAAACATTAGTATCAACCAGAGAATGAGTCCAACAAATAGGAAGCTCTGCCAGAACCTGCCTAAGTCAATATATTCGTAGCCCTGATGACCGAACCAAAAATTCATCGTGAGGTCGCTAAAGAATTGATTAATGCCGAGTCATTCTCCAGCGAAGGAGCCAACAACGATTATCAACAAGCATACATAAAGAAAATTTACTCCCCAGTGTTGATACTTTGGCTCATAGCCAGAAATAAGGGGTGCGACGTATAGCGCTGTCGCTAACCATGCTGTGGCGATCCAAAATACTGCTAACTGGGTATGCCAAGTTCGAGTGACGCTATAGGGGAGGTATTCAGACAGAGGAAAGCCGTAAAAATCTTGCCCCTCTACTGTATAGTGAGCTGTTATCGTTCCAAGCACAATTTGCAATCCAAATAAGGCTATTACAGTCCAAAAATACTTAGCTGTTGCACGCATAGAAGGTGTCTGAATTGCCTGCGCGAGCAAGTTGTCTTTGGCGACGCCACCTTCAGGTTCCAAATCATCGCGCCATACATCGTATTGCTGAGCATAGAACCAAACCAGCGCTCCGGTCGCCCCGATGAGCAGGATTACACTGATGAGGGTCCAGATAAGCAAACTACCGGGTGGCAAATTACCGACCAATGGGTCATAGGGCCAATTACTAGTGTATGAGATATCGTCATCAGGGCGATTGGTCACTGCACTCCAGCTGGTCCAATAAATAAATGCAGACAAAGAATGCATTTGTTCATCATCAAGTGTGACAGTAGTTGAGAATGCCTATTGTTCTCTTATTTTGCGGGAGGTATCGGTGTCGTTGATCTGAAACACATCCGAATAATGCATCGCAACCAGAGATATTGCTTTCGCACGGGTGGTACTTACTGTTACTTCTCCGGTACTGCTATCCCAAGTGTTTGCTCGAATCTCAAGTTGGAGTAATGCCTTCAAGACTGCTTGCTGGGTCAGCTCAATTTCATCAAAGTTTTTGCCATGGTTTTTCATGGCCTCTAGATTGAGCAATCTCCATTGCTTCTCGGTGCAACCAATCAGCGCTCCAATCGGGTGCTAAATAGCTCCCGTGTCCCCATATCGTGCCTTTTTGCATGCCTCCTAACGACTGCCAGATGTTCTGGCCGCGCTGAATGTCATCAAGTGTGAAGATGACTGAACCGTTACTTTCGGTCACCTTGCTCGGCAACGGTGGAGCATGTTGATAAATCTCTCGGCCAAAGAACAGCAGGATACTAATGCTGATAACCGTGGATAGGCCCGATATCTTCCACAAGGAACTCGCGTGGAACATCGTTTTGTAACTTTGCATAGAAGGTTCTCTATAGGGGCACTCACATCAAAATAAGTGAAGCGCATTATGCGTATTGGATTACTTTTCTGTATTTACAGTAGATACCCATCTACTAGTGACCGAGATAGACAATAGGTAAGTAGACGCGAGATCGTTTGATCTAAGTCAATAGAATTGAATCTATCTGTGTCACACGTGCCCAGTTTGATCGGATAGCGTTAAGGACTGTGCCAGATTGGAGGCGTTAAGCTTTGCTCAGTCCGACCATTTGGCTTCATGGGTACCGGGCTTGCTCGAAGGTTTGGCCCAATCGGATGCCATACCAGTGAATTGTGCGGCATGGGGAATCGCGCCTAGTTCGCCGAAGTTGGAAGCATAGAGTTGGTGCATTGCGGCATAATCGAGTTCGTTTTTGTTAAAGTTATTGGTGACTCTTCCCAGGCTTCGAAGCCAGTAAGCGGTCTGAACAAGAGATATTCTTGCGTGCCAACTTCCGCCTTCTTTTTGCTGTTTGAGTACGGCAGCTTGTGCTGCAAACGCCATTAGAAAACCGGATGCATAGTCTAGAATCTGGACGGGAAGTGCTTTGGGTGAATTTGACCCTGCCGCTTCTGCTTCCGCAAAATTGAATCCGGTAGCGGTTTGCACCAGTGAATCGAAACCCCGACGATTCGACCAGGGTCCTTGATGTCCGTATGCGCTGAGCGTGACATAACTTAAACCGGGTCGTATTTCTGCGAGTTGTTCGGGACTGAACCCCAGTTTTGCAAGTCCGCCTGGCCTGTAGCCTTGCACAAAAATATGTGCACCTCGGACTAATTCAAGCAATTGTGCATTATCGCTGTTCCGTTTTAAATCCAGCAGGCTAGAGAGTTTGCCCCGGCTAGTATCGGCGATATGTTCGATATTTGGCAACTTGGGCGAGTTAACCAGCATGACCTCAGCGCCATAGGCAGCTAGCGTTCGGCCGCATACTGGGCCCGCCAGTATGCGGGTGAGATCAACTACCCTGATTCCAGCTAGTGCTTTTTGGTCCTTTGCCAAATTTGGTAATTCAAGCGGTGCGGCTTCGCCAATTTTTTCGAACGTTATAAGAGGTAGTTGTTCGATAATTTGTCCATGCGGGTGGTTGTCCCAAGCGCTGAAGGATCTTACTGCAGATACAACCAAATTGGCTTCTGCCGCGGCTGTTTCAAAACCTATTGCAGTCCATTGCGACAGTGCAATGCTAACGTCTTCTTTGCTGTAACTTTTGGACAAGTTGTTTAATCCAAGGAGTTTTAAGGCACCATCTCGATGGTGGTTAAAGTTTGCATGAATGCGCACATGGCCATCCTGGCAAGGATATAGGCCGGACAGGGGGGCCCATGATGCAGGTACCTTTCCGTTAACAGTGAAATAGCTGGTACATTCAAGTTCCGCTTGTGTCATATCTACGCTAACGGACTGCAACTTGCCGTTTCGTTGATATTCGAGTTCACTAGCAGCAAGAGCAGCGACAGCAATACTGCTTTGTGCCGCTACGCCAACATGAAATGAAGTTGGGAGTGAAGGGCTATCACCGGTTAGCGTGAGTCGCGATAACGAATCCAGTGGTAATGCTGCTAAAGACCAGATAGATTCGGTGGTGTTGCGGCTACCATGTTTATCTGGAGTGATATTAGTAGTCATGAGATTCCATTATTTTGCCTTGTTGAGTGTACTCCTTGAAAACAATCGTATCGTTTTAGTATGCACGCGTCCGATTGACCGGTTAGTTTTATTTGTATTTGTACTGCTAATGAAAAGTTTAGGTTAAACAAAAACCCCAAGTTATTTACGTTATCATTCTCATGACAAAAATTTAGGTGAATCTAATGACCCACTGTCGATTCAAATGGTGTCTACCGCTTGTTGCTATATTGTTGCCTGCATCTTTTGTGCACATCAAAGCGGTGGCTTCAGAAAGAGAAGGAAACCGTGTCGTTTCTAGCGAACAAGGCAGTAAAACAAAAAGAACAATGAGGCTTTCCCAGAAGATTAAAATGCGGGTAGAGCTGGGTGAGAAAAAACCTGCGTCATCCTGTAAAGCCAAACAGAGCTTAAGTTACTACTCTAGCTACGAGATTGTTGATGTTGAATCTGAAATTGAAATGACAGGCTGCAAAGCCGCAAGCGGAGAATATGCCGTTCGCGTGACCCATAAAACTGAAGAAGGTAAGCGGAACAATACGATATTTGAAGAAACCTGGGAAGTCAGTAGCCAAGCCCCTTTGGTCACGACAAAGACCTATGATCTGGGTTTGGGTCAATACATTAGCAAGGTGAAGCCTCGAGACATGAAGTGTGAATGCACCGAAAGCAATGCGATGGATTAGCCGTCGCGGTCACAAGGACCTTTTGTCGTAGTGAAAATCGCTCTTCATCTGATAGTGGTTGTGGCACGCAGAGCAACCGGATCAACCAGTCACGATCAGGCTCTGCGTTGTAGAAATTTGCGTCCAAACCATGTTTGTGTTTCTGATTCACCAGTCCGAATATAGGACAATGCCACGATATTCTGCAGATTCCATTGAACATTGAAGCGTGCTAAAGCTGTGCCTGCAAAGAGCAACTTGTCCCCAATACGAATTTTCGTACTCGGGTCCGGCATGCAGAATGCACCATTTTTATTTCGATGATATAGCACGATAAGCGGTAGCCTCTCTGTCCGGTCTGTGTGATCCTGAGTTAGGTTTTGAATCAGGACTTCTTCGTTGCGTCCAATAGTTTTCATCACTGCATGTGCATCTCTATGGCCAATCGTCACTGCCCATACGTTGGGTACGACCTCCGGGCACATGGTTCTAAGTTTGTCCACCAAAATGCCTGCCCAAGTATCGTCGTGCGCTCGAGCGAGACTTAAGAACTCATCAATCATTGGGTTTGTGAGTAGTGTTCGTATCTTTTTTGCAATTACGTTACTTGATTCCATTACGATATTTGCTTTGGACTGTTGAAATAAGTCCCCATTAGAACTTTGATTTTGTCTGATAATGACGAATAATTCTGGGTTCAAAAGGCGAGCTGTTACGATAATTGAGAGATTATTCGAGTCATCATCGCTGCCAGCGATGATGCCAATAGCATTTGTTATGCCAGCCTCTGTAAGAGACTTGACTCCCGTCCCATCTCCGATAATCGTGTTCTCTGGCATGCCAGCGATTGAGGCATCTGGCTCAATGATTTGTGTTTCCAGTCCGTGGTTAACCATCTCTTCATAGATAGCGCGACCAAATTTGCCAAAGCCACAGATAATCCATCGCCCTTGTGAAATCTCAAGCTGGGTTGGGACCGGTTCATCTAATGCACTGCGGAACCATTCGTTCAATGCGTATTGATTAGGTGACTTTGTCGCAAGTACAAGCTGCCGTGCGAATGTTTGATACGGGTCAATGATGTGATCAGTACCAAAGGACTTCATGTTGTCTTCGATGCTACGCGAATCTGATCTGCAGATAACGTTAAGTCCAGGATTCATGACCTTGGCAGTGATAGCTATATGTAGGTTTACAGCATTGCTATCAGTCAAAGCTACTACAGCCCTGCAATATGGGCTGTTGATGCCTGCCATAACCAATTTGTCAGGGTTCGAGGCATCGGCGAGTATTCCTGGCACATCCATTGGGAAATCGTCAAGCAATAATGCATCTATGCTGCGTTGTTCAATATCGATAATCGACGCCTGGATAAAACGCCTTCTCAGGGATCGAACTAACTTGGTGCCAGTGTCGCCATAACCTGCGATCAAAATAAAGGGCTCATTAAGCTTCTTTATTCGATGGCGAAATTGATAGTCGAGTAGTGCTTTCTTTAGCGCCTCGTTTTGCAGCAAGCTAATTAATGTTCCTACAGCATATATCCAAGTGGCGACTGTAATGTAGATAAAAATCAGCGTCCACATTCGTTGTGTATCTGTGAACGGATAGGGGATTTCACCGAATCCAATTGTTGTGCCCATAAAGGTCACAAAGTAAAACGCGTGAAAGAAGTCCATACGCCAGGGATTGCCCTGATCGTCAAGACCAGGAATGAGCGTAAGGCCTAGTGTTGCGACGGCGTAAACAGCCGAGAGCAGCAACAGAGGCGCGCGCATGCGACGCAGGATTAGAAATAGGACCGTATTCACAGAAGCTTCTCGAAGGTTCGGTTTGTGTGAATCAACGGCGCAGCATTACTGTCTCAATCGCGAGTAATGCGACGGATATCATGTTGGCGATCACTGCCCCTCCTGCTAAAGAGACTATGCTGGCCATAGTGCTAGGTTCGAGACCAAGTTCTGTCACGTAATTGGCATAACCCCATACGCTTGCGGCTAAAAAAAGTTGGATATCTGCAACTAGGCTGCTTGCCAAGAGCACTGCGCCCATGTGCGATCGGTCACCAAGCTTGAGTATAGTTGCTACAGCATTCACGAATATCGCTGCATAGAGTTCATAAGGGTTGTGATGCGCAGGGTTATCAATATCTCCCAGAAAAAAGCCAAAGTTTAATGTGAGCGCAAGAATGATTGTGAAAGCGAAAACAACCTTTTCAAGATTCATCTATAGTAAGTCCCATTAATATTGCCGTGATTATTGACTTGAGTTGATGGACAAAGCCGGTTTGGTAGTTGTATTAATGATTCAACTTAACCGAAACCCAATTAGAATATACGAAAAGAGCAACTCAGGAAAATATACTCGAGGATGTGCTTAATTATTATTTAGGATAATCGGCGCCGTTTAGCGCATATGGAGCTGGAAGATTTGTTGCCCTTTGATTATCCAGCCGTGATAAATTATAAAAATTTGCTATTAAGGAGAATAACAATGGGTGAGACGATTCAATTAACCGCAGCAGACGATGTAAAGATTAGCGCGTATCTCGCAATCCCAGTCGGCGAGTCGAAGGGAGGGGTGGTTGTCGTCCAGGAAATATTTGGCGTAAACAAACATATACGCGAGGTCTGTGATGGCTATGCAAGCGATGGTTACATGGCGCTGGCACCCGCGATTTTTGACCGAATCGAACCGGGCGTTGAACTCGGTTATGAAGGTGCAGACATGGAACGCGGCATTGGGCTTGCTAGAGGGAAACTAAAAATTCCTGAGGCTATGTTGGATGTGCAGGCAGCAATAGACCACCTTCATTCGTCGGGACCAGTTGCGATGGTAGGTTACTGTTTCGGTGGCTTGGTCTGCTGGCTGAGCTCAGCGCAACTCAAGGGTTTAAGCTGCGTTTCCGGGTACTACGGCGGTGGTATTGCCGGTGTTGTCGAGCAGAACCCGAAAGTGCCAACGATGCTTCATTTCGGCGACAAAGATGCACATATCCCATTAACAGATGTGGATGCGATTAAAGCAGCGCATCCAGAGGTGACAGTGCACGTCTATGATGCCGATCATGGTTTCAACTGCGATCACAGAAGCAGTTATGACGAGGCTGCTTCAATGCTTGCTAAAGAGCGCACGTTGACGTTTTTTGTTGAGAACCTCGGATAAAGACCAAGACAACCGCTACGAATGGGAAGAAGTTCTGGAGGAAGAAGTTCTGGACATCCACCATCTTGTAAGTGCTGGACATCCACCATCTTGTAAGTGCTGGACATCCAGCATCTCTGCAGTTGTTGGATGTCCAATACTTAGTTTGATGTCCAATACTTAGTTAATACTTAAATATCCAATACTTAAATACTTACTCTAAGTGGTCTCATGGCATCTGTGAGGTAGAAACATACTGATTCGTTTTCTTAAAATCCATTGACGATGGAGTGATAAGGCCGATGCTTCACGCTATCCATTTCTCGACCAAAAGTGGTTACATTTCGCAGCGTTCTGGATGAGAAAGAGCAACGTACACTCACATTTCTTCAACTTCATTGTATTGATTGATATCCCATCCGTTATCTATGATTTTTAGTAGCATGGGACTGGTCATTGGGTCGTTTGCATAGGCGACTGGAGTGCCGCGATAAACGCATCGGCGAAATTGATCAAGCACGATGGTTTTGCAAGAATGCATTTTTGCCCCCATCGCGAACACGCTGATCCGTCATTGCAACATTCCGTTGCGCCAATTGTTCTCTGTCGTGTCTTCGACACTTTTTATCGGTCCAAGCGAAAAATCAAAAACTGCTTCGGGTGTTCGTTCTGTTATGCTCATGATAATTCCAGTTGTTTTTATTTCTTAACTGGCATTGAGTCATGGTGGTCAGAGGCGTACATGATGTTGTGTGTGCACCGTTCTGACCTAGTATCAAAGATGCTAATTTGTATCACATTTTGTACTGGGAAAAGCTAAATGACCATTGCTCAAAGGTTAAGGAATTGTGTCTAATTTAGCTTGCAGTATGTATTTAATTAAGGCTTCCCTTTGATGCAAGCAGAGAATGTTTCCATGCCAAACGTCCAGATAGTTGGAGCTGGTGGTTTAGCATTAGCCTACGGTCTCGGGATTACTTATGTCGGTTCCTCTGTACATCTGTTCGGGTGTATGGTGTTGGGTTTAGTAGGTAGTGGCTTGATGCTTCTACCTGCACTAAATTCGGGTGGTGTTTGGTATCGGCCGCTCTGGTTTGTGCTGCTCTATCTGTTGTTACAGACCTTTCTCATTTCAACGAGCAGTTTGTCAGAAATCAGCTTTACGCTTTACTGGTTATGGTGTTCGTTTGTATTGATTACGATAGGTGCCACGCAACTAGGAAAAAATGATTGGCTTAAATTTTTTGCTCTATTCTGTTTGGTGGGCGTTTTTTCTGCCGCATGGGGGCTGCTTGATTTTTTTGCGCACCATCAGCGTGCTGACGGTCCAATTGTAGATCCCAATGCCTGGGCTGCCATGCTTAACCTGTTTTTCTTTGGTCTTGTTAGCATATATCTCACCGAAGTACGATATCGCATGTTTGCTCTGCCGGTGCTCGCAATATTTTGCCTAGCAATGTTCAGCGCGTATTCAAGAGTTGGTCTTGCTATTTTCGTTTTGGCTGGCGTCTATTTGGGGATTGTGTGTGCTGGGGTTAAAGCAATACGCAAGCCAATCCTGTTACTCGCAAGCACTGCATTGATTTGTTTTGCAATAGTGCATGGAAGTGTCTCGCAGTCGGAAGCCACCCACCACACTGAAGGGTATACAGTGGATGCCTCACAGCATGGATGGACTCAGCGCTTCGCGATGTGGAGAGGTGCGCTGGGCATTGCTGAAACCTACCCGGTTTTTGGCAGCGGTTTGGGTACTTTTGTTGTCCAGTATCCGGCATATCGTGAACTGGGCGATGTTCGAACGCTGGGTTATTTTGCACACAATGACTACTTACAGTTTTTAGCTGAAGGTGGGCCTGCGCTGCTTGGCTTTCTTCTACTTTTTGTTAGCTGGCTAGTATTTAGACTGATTAAGCATAGTCTTGCAGTCATTCGTGGGAATTCGGCAAAGGTCGAATCGCTTGTTTTGATCGTGGCAATGGGGACGGTGCTTGCTCACAGTTTAATGAACTTTGCGCTCTACCAGATACAGGTTCAGATGCTGCTTGGCTTACTTTTTGCGCGGTTTATTGTGCTTGAAGAGTCGGTGCAGAAAATCGCTTTGAGTCGAAGTCAAAAAAGGCTTATTCAAGTAGCTAGTGTGCTGGGTGGCACTACTTTAATGGTCGTTGCGACATTGGATGCGTTAAGTTTTGAGTTAGTTTACGAGCGAAAGCCTATTTCGACGGTATTGAATATTCGTCAAGCGCCTGGAATATACTTTGAGGCTATTTCTCAGCTTGCAGCTGTGCGACCAGGAAACTCCACTAATCGGCTCGCGTTAGCAACACTTTACCGAAGTGTTTTTGACAAGCAATCTGATGAGCGTGCCAGAAGTTCATTGGCATTGATCGCAGCGCTTGAGTATAAGGCGGCGTTAGCTATCAACCCTTATCACACAGGCATCAGGCAGTATTTTGCTGAGTTTTTGGAACATAATCCCGAGTTACAACTGCTGCCTGAAATCAATACAACGCCTGAGGTTCTGCTGCGGGAAGGTGTCCGTTTGGCTCCTTCTCATGTAGAGAATTATATCAATCTGGTTTATTTTTTAGAACGTCAGTCGATGATGGGCGAGGCCTACGAGATTCTCAAAAGTGACGCGTTTAAATGGGTGCACATTCGACGAGGCAATTTTGAAGACAACCGCAATCTGATTTATCGGATGTTACTCAAGAGAGCAATCGCGAGGCATGACACTGAAGCACTTGAAAACATCATCGTCTCTATCGATTTTCTTCAGCTCACCCCAGTGGAGGTGGAATCTCAACAATATCAATGATCTGTTTGCTGGCGATTCTAATACCCAAGTAAGCATCGCGGTATCTAGAATGGATTGGAATGAATGCAAACTCGTTGAAACTTCCCTGATTTTTTATGAGCCATCGATCCAAATTGCCCGCCTCATCCCGTTTTCGCATTTCAACCTCTGATACGCCTTCGTTGACGACGACGCTCATTTGCGTTTTAAGTGCGCGGAAGCCGGGCTCATAGATCCAAAGTGGAATCCCAGCTTTAAATAGGATTGCGCGTAGATCAGCTTCTTCTATCGTATCGTCAGGTAAGTCTATGTAAACCATTGCCGGTGTTTTTTTAGAGTAGTTGGCAGGGTCTGCTGGAGGTCGACCATAGCTTGCAAATGTGTCCTGATTTGAACTGTAAAAATGCCTTTCGTAGTAGATAAAGAATGTCGGACGTTCTGAGTAGACAACATATGCGCCCGCGGAGAGGCATATAGATTGGAAAAGACCGATGAGCGCGAGGTCCATTTTCAAGCCTGATTTGCCTGATTTAAAAACGACTAGCGTTAATAGCGGGCCGAGCACCAGGTCGACGCCAATGATAATGCGTAAACCTTCCCAGCCACCGTCTAAGGCGAAGAAGAAATCGGGGTACCAAACAAAGATGATAAGATAGGCGAGACCAACGAAAACGACTGCGCTGATTAAGAAATGATAGGCTGCGGCGGTGACTCGTGAAATTATGCTCTCCTCAATCAGGGCGCATCAGTTCTTCAGTTTTATTCTAACAGTTCTGAGCTAGTATTTTCGACAAGACGTAGGGAAAGGTCAACCGCATGAATGTGTTTTGTTAGCGCGCCTACCGATATGTATTGAACACCTGTCTCTGCGATCGCAATCAGATCACTGTCTGACTCAATGCCACCAGAAGCTTCAAGGCAAATATCTTTATTGAGGTTTTTAACCGCTTCTGTCATTTTTTCCGTTGAGAAGTTATCAAGCATGATCCAATTAGGTTCTGCGTCAACGGCTTCCTTAAGCTCCGACATATTCTCTACTTCAACCTCAATTCGTCGGTCCGGATATGATTCTTTTGCACGGCTGATTGCGTTGGCAATTGAACCGCAAGCCATGATGTGGTTTTCCTTGATAAGGAATGCGTCAAAAAGTCCCATTCTGTGATTGGTTCCGCCGCCACATGAAACCGCATATTTTTGCGCGCGTCGTAAGCCAGGTATTGTCTTTCTGGTGTCTAACAGCTGGGCTTCTGTATGTGAGATAAGTTGATTGAAATAATTGGTTTGAGTTGCAGTTGCTGACAGGCTTTGCAAGAAGTTGAGCGCAGTTCGTTCACCGGTAAGAATACTTCGTGCATTGCCTTCGATGGTGAGCAGCAATTGATTAGGCTCAACCTGGTCGCCATCTTTCACCTGCCAAAGAATTGTGAGCGAAGAATCGATTTGATAGAAAACTTCATTTACCCATGGAATACCACAAATAACTGCACTATCGCGTGAGATGACCTCTGCCTTTGCCTGCATTTTCTCGTCGATTAGTTCGACAGTCACATCACCTGAGCCCAGGTCTTCCTGAATTGCTGTAGTGACAGTTTGTTCTAGTCCTAAAAAGTAGTCTGTATCTGTTTCAATCATGACATTTATTTGTGTAGTTGGAATCTGAAAGTTGGAGGTCAGGTATTTTGAGCCGTCAATGCCTGCTTGACCAGTTTTATTTGATAATAACAAAGGCAACTGAAGGGGCGTATCTTTGATTCCAAACATTTTTCTGAAACCAATTTTTAGTATTCGTTATTCCGCAGCTGCTTGGCGAAGAGTGAGCGTCCCGCCACGCTGGACAAATTCGATCTGTTTTAGTGCGCTCATGCCTAGCAAGATTGCAGGAGGAGGCATCCCCGGATTTATACTGGCGCGAACCCCGTATAGCGTGATGTCACCAATTGTTAATTGATCAATCATGGTCGAATAGACGGTGATATTCCCATTAGCCGTCGATGCGGTGCCCTTGGCTCCTCTGCGAAGGCCGTATTCTGCTGCAAGCTGTGCGGGAATGACCACATGTGTCGCGCCAGTATCTAGCAGAAATTCAGCATTTCGATGATTGATAGTGCCATTAACGAGGTAGTGACCCTGGCGGTTTCTTTCCAGGACCACTTCTAGTGACTGCGCATTAATTTGAGTCGACGGTGATTGATTCGGATTTCTTTGATGTTCTTCTGCTTCAGAGAAAAACATTGTCAATAACCCCATTCCTAGGATGCATGCAATTAACATCATCCCGGTGCCCATAGTCTTGGTTTCCATTGCCGAAGATTAACACATCTGTGAGTCGGGCAGCATGTCTCTTGGTCGCTGAGTTGTTATCATGTCTTTGGTGCGACGCC
>JBLHWY010000170.1:0-12936 GCA_047629195.1 Candidatus Azotimanducaceae bacterium | reverse complement strand
CGTCTGGTGGTTGTTTCTTTCATTTCCTACTCCTCTCGAAAATTGTGCCTATTGATCACTAGGATAGTAAATTTACGACACAGGTCGCCTACAAGCAAGGAAATGTTGCATTAGTTGCAATTAAATGACTAAAAACTTTCAATATTTACGACCCTTTGTACAAAGATCAGGCTTATGCCTATCTGAGTCACAGAAATTGCGTCAAACTAGACGATCATGCGGAGCCTTCCCGGCAAAGTACGCATCCAGATTGTCTAACGCTCGAAAACCCATTGCATCTCGCGTATCTCGTGTTGCGCTTCCAATGTGTGGCAACATAAAAATATTTTTATGCTCACTGAACGCAACATTTCCTCCCGGTTCTACCGCGAAGCAATCAAGACCTGCGGCGCCTAGTTTTTTGCTCTGAATCGCACTTAATAGCGCCGCTTCATCAATAAGCGCTCCTCGGGCGGTATTAATTAAAATAGCACCGTCGGGCAATCGACTTAATTTATCTGTGTTCATCAAACCGATTGTCTCTGGTGTGGCGGGGCAATGCAAAGATAGAAATTCTGACACTGCCAGCAATGAATCGATGTCGTCGTGAAAAGTTGCGCCTTGTTCCTCATCTGGCGAAAGGCGGGTGCGATTGTGGTAATGCACATCCATATCAAAGCCACGGCATCGCTTGGCCATGACCTGTCCTACTTTGCCCATGCCAACAATCCCTACTCGCTTGCCAGTCACTTGCTGCCCCACCATAAACGAGGGGCTCCAACTCGACCAGGATCCGCTACGCATCAAACTATCGCCTTCGACAGCATGACGTGCAGCTCCCAGAAGCAGCAGCATGGCAATTTCTGCGGTGGCATCAGACAACACATCAGGCGTATTAGTCACTACGATTCCACGTGACCTTAATGCGTTCAGATCACAATGATCAACACCGACTGAATGATTCGCAATAATCTTGACGCGATCGCTTAGTTGATCCACAACAGCTTGATCAAATATTTCGGAGTGACATGGAATTATTGCATCAACCTCATGACTGCGTGCGATGATGGTATCGCTATCTGCTGGCACATCATCAGCATCCAACACGACGTTGTAGTCGCGAAACGCACGCGCAATTGTCTTATCGGATAACTTACGCGTAATCCAGAGAGCAGGTTTGCTGTGCATGGAGGGTGGTTCCTAAGGTGAATCGACTATTCAACTATATCTATGGAAGCGGTGTTTTATTCAAGGTAGTATGCCGATAATTACTGTGCGCTCATTGAAGACATAGACCGCGTCATTCCTGCGCCCTGTGATGGTCGCTATAGATGATCAAGGAGCTACTGCATGGCAATCAGACGCGTGTCTGGAGCGACTCTGTGACCCCAGAACACGTTAAGTTGAATCCTATTCGGGGGCTGTGACTTTCACAACAAATGAAGCGTACCAAGCGGCTAGATCCTTGATATCACTATCGACAATATTTTGAGCTATAAGCGACATTCTGCGATCTTGTCGACCTCCGGATCGATATTCTTTTAAACTCTTTTCAATATAGAATGCCGATTGGCCTGCTAAATTGGGTACCTCTGGGTCATTGGCAACCCCTATTTTCCCGTGGCACACTGAGCACTGTCTGGCTAATAATTGTCCATTAGCAGGGTCTGCAGCACTTACGTGACTGCTCGTAAACTGGCCAACCATTAAAACACTAATAATTGACAGGGCCGTGACTTTATTCATGAATGCTGCTGAGGTTGGTAACGTTATTAGGGTCACTAACAATAGTGACGTTACTAACAATTAGTGGCAGTTTAACAATTTAAGTATAGCTGCGACGCAAAGAGATAAAATACTGAATAGGCGCGCTTTTAACGCCTATTCAGTTTACTTGGTATTACTGATTAGTGGCTTGTTACTGCGAGTATGTGATGCGGTAAATTGCATTGGCAAAGTCATCTGATACCAGGATTGAGCCATCTTTCATTTGCGCAACATCAACCGGGCGTCCATCGTATTCGCCATTCTCATCAATCCAACCTTCTGCAAATGGCTCCGTAGAGGCATTGCCTTCATCATCTATGAACGTGACCATGACACGCGCACCGACGGGCGTTGTTCTGTTCCACGATCCGTGCTGTGCGGAGAAGATGGCATTCTTGTATTTTGATGGAAACATTTTTCCTGAGTAAAACGTCATACCTAGATCTGCTGCGTGAGCGATCGTTTCGGAAGCAGGCATAACGACCTCGACGGGTATCTCTTGTCCAGCATACTCTGTTGTACGCGTTGAACCGCCGCCGAACCATGGGTGGCCGAAATGTTGCCCCATTTCAGTTTGGCGATTGATTTCACCTGGAGGAATGTCGTCTCCCATACCGTCAACTTGATTGTCAGTCCACCAAAGCTCACCGGTAACAGGGTGGAAGTCGTGACCTACAGAGTTACGAACACCATAGGTATATACCTCGCGATTGGAACCGTCGCGATCCATTCTTATTATGCCGCCAATCCCGGTTTTGGTATAAAGATCGAGCTTTTCAGGAGGAGAAACGTTGAACGGTTGTCCGAGGGAGATATACAGTTTGTTATCAGGTCCTACCTTTACCACTCGCGCAGTATGATTGTAACTTTCCTCTTCTACCGGGATGAGCGTGCCTTGAGGAACAATAGGAACTGCTACCACATCTGGGCTTTCATGAAAAAACTCGGCAGCCGGATACATCATGACGCGATTTCGTTCGGCAATAAATAGAAACCCGTCTTTGGAAAACGCTACGCCATTGGGAACATCAAACTCCAACGACGGAGCAAAATCTTTAACCTCGTCCGCAACTCGATTGCGATCGCGATCCATAACCGCCCATACCTTGTTTTTCTTGGTGCCAACAAACAGCACAGTACCTTGTGGGGCCATCGCCATATGTCGCGCATCTGGAACTAGTGCGTACAATTCAATCTTAAAGCCTGGAGGCAGAGTAATTCCTTCCAGAACGCGTTTAATTGATTCGGCGGATTCTCCGTCTTGTTTTATGTACGTGTAGTCCGTTGTGCCGGTAACTTTCATTGCGCCCAATTTTTCCAAATTGGTTTGAGCCGATGCTGTGGTTGTTAGAGCCGCACACATCGTAAAAGCTGTGAGTAGGTGTTTCATATGTGTCAATTCCCTGTCTATTCGATCGTCTAATTTAATGTGTATTTTGATTACCAAATTGAACGTTATTACAAAAATTAACTCCACCAGAATACTAAGGCAAAAGATTAGTCAAGGCAAGTTGGATGCCTCGTGCCAAAGTTAATAGTTGACTAGTGAACTGTTAATCCCAAGAAAAAGCCATATTTTCAAGTAAGCAGACGGTCAAAAACATGCAATGTATTTCTGCTCTGGGCCGAAAGCAGCTAGTCGTGTAGCCATAAGTATCCACAGTTTCGCATCCTAGAACTGGTACTTTGCATTATTCAAATGGACCGTATTTGCCGGTAAATGATGCGAAAATTATGACATCAAATATCGTGAGCACTCACAGCGGCTCTCAACTATGTCATTGGATTGATAGTTCGAGCAAGGATTCGTCAATCGGGCAGCATATCGGCTAACTGCCGCAGGTACTCAGTGGGGGTTACATCGCCGCTTTCGTTTGATTTGAGGCGCGTCTGAGTCTCAGCATCCAGGCCATTGCAGTACTCACCATGGCATTTGGATTACGTGGCGCCTTAGCCATGGCATACTCCCGTTTCAAGCGCCTATCGGCCTCTGCTAGCGCCTTATCGTGTTGGTGTTCCGTCCACCTCATGATTCAAGCGCACTATCGAGGGATTCAAACAGAATCACCGCTGGTGGTACATGGTTGCACGATTGTGGTTTCATCAAGTTCTCCCTGCCAATCCGCTCAACACGTTCAAGGAATGCTTGTTCAGATTCGTCAACCTGACGACTGATAGTTTGTTTCTTTTCGCCGGCTGAAAGCAAAAATTTAGTGCTTGGCCGTTGTATGGCACCTTTACGTTTATCGCGAATTCTGATAATAATCGGCTCATCAGACCATGGTTCGCTGCTTACGCTCTCCAGCTTTGTCAGTCGCGATTTAATCGTCATTCTGTGAAGCCTCTAAAGCTGCAAGTCTTCTTTCGATTACGTCCATCTCACGAATCTTGCCAAGTATACCTAGGGCCGAAAGCATTGCCTGAGCGTGTTCGGGCGTCAGGTTTCCACTGCCCATGGCCGCAATTATTGATGCGCCCTGATCAGACAGCGTTTTACCTTCCATAGCGTTCACAGAGACGTTCTGATGTACTGGCTTAAGGTTTGGTATAACGCGATCCAGTAACAGCTTGCTGGCGCTTGTATCGCCGCTCTTTGCCGCAGAGACCATAGCGTCAATGATGTCGGGCAAATCATTTTCAATAGCTCGCCTGAGCTTGTCAGCATGGCTAGTGCCGCGTTTTCTACCTGCTGGATTCCCAGATTGACCTTTTTCAAATTTTGACATTTTGAGTCTGTTCTCTGTCTGCTTTAACAGGGCTTCCAGCTATCACAATGATTACGTGGATCGGTGTCCCAATTTCCTGCAATTCCCTCAGGCTCTCCGACAGTGCAATTACCCAAGTGTGGGTGATCTATTCGGTTGAAGTACTGGTATATTATACAGCGCTTTGCGAGGGGTGGGTTTGAAGGTTTTCACATTGCATGTTTCAGGTTCGTCCGCCGGACGTTGGCGTTTGATGGCATCAACAATGGTTCGCGCATGTAGTGGTAGTTTATCGGCAGGCTCTTCGCACAGATCTGCTATGTCCTGCTGACTGAGTAGGCTCGTCACTTCGTCGGATGCGGCACCTAGTAATATGCACTCGTCCATGAAGGCCTGCCAGTGAATGCTCACGGGTGTTTTCACCACCTCATTTGCCGCTTCGCTGAGTAATTCAGCCACTACATCATCACGGTGTTCACTCAGCCACTGGCGCTGTGTTTGCGTGAGTTGTTCAAGGGGTGTAATGCCGATGCTGTTGCCGTCGATAAGACGAATCGTGAAACCTGCGCTTCTGGCTTTCATAAGAGCGCTCATCAGAATATGCCCTCTGTGCCTGTCTCCGCTGGCTGGCTTTGGGCCACATCCGGGGTGATGTCACGGACCTGATCAACAGATGTGAGGGTGCTGGGTTTAGAACATTTTTTTTTCTTCCAACATATTTCTTTGCTCATTTCACCCTCACCATGCTCACAACCCTCACGCATGGGGTGTTTCTGTGAGGGTTGTGAGCTTTGTGAGGGTTGTTTTGCCAAAGAATTATGTTGGGGGGAAAAAGAAACCTTTATTTTCTGTCCTGCTCGACGCTCAGATGGGTACTCGATTTCGAACCCCATCAGGCGCATGGCTGGCTCATATCGCTTGAGCGACTCTCTGAATCCGCGTGATGTTCGTGGCCAGGCTGAAGGTTTTCGAGAGCCACACTGTCCTGTCAGCTCGTCAAAGAGTTTTCCTACTGTATTTTCAACAGCCCCTTTCCGTTTGACAAACTGGGTGAGAGCCTCGATAACGGGCACGCCTTCAATGGATTGTTCTGCAGCGGCATCCAGCGCACTGTTGTACCGGTCCATGAAATCACCCGACTTACCACCCATAACAATAGCGACGGCTTCACCCAGCAGAGCGAAATCCATCATCCTCGGAGGCTTGTCAATCGTGATGTTCGGTAGCAGAGCGAGCGCTTTACAAAAAGTCGTCAGAACGAACCCCAGAGCTTTAGGACCACGCTCTTCAAGAGTTTGCTCCAGTTCTGAATCTGATAGGCGCTTTGCCACCCTCGGGCAGTCGAATTTAACCACTCTTGACAGTAGATCGGGTTGAGTTGCCAGACTGACGATGCCATTCATAATCACCGGTCGCTTTGCATCAAAAGTCGCTTCGTCGCCATCTGAATAGAGGCGACGAGTTGCGAAACCTCCACCGGTTGCAAGGCAACACAAGGCGTCCTGATAGTCGGTCTGTAAGTGAGACAGATTGTTGTAACTGATTATGTGGTTGTTGCGTGCGGCAATGAAAATGTCAGTAACATTCTTTGGCTCTGCTCTTAGGGATACATCTTTCGGATCAAATAGGCGCCTAATATGTTTTTGTGTCATCGACTTTCCAGCACCTTGCTCGCCACCAATTTCAATGACGGGATACGCTGTATCTGGTCTTAGAAATTCACACATCGCCGCAACAAATAGGGCCTGATCTTCATCACGAATGTTCACTAGCGACATAAGATCTTCCAGCGTGCCGGACTTGTCTGGCTCAAAAAGCGACTGTGTGCCCTTTGGTCGTCGAAACCTAACGGGAGATTGCGCTAGTGCTTCACAGCCAGCTGCTGAGACTCTGATTGCGCTCCACTGATCGTCGCCAACATCAAGCAAATACCCATTTGAATCAGCGGCAACGCGTAGGTGAACTTCGTGTGTTTCGCCCTCATGTCGTGCGCACCCTGCGAGTGTTGTAAATGCGTCTGCCAATTGCTGAGCCTTGGGAGCGCGGCCATGGGATTTGTAATACTCATGTGAGACCCATTCCTTAAATACGGTGGACTGTAATGCCCACGTTTCAAAGTGTTGGTCCTGAACGAATCGAATGTAAGGCTCATCATCGGTGCCGCTAAACAGGTCTCCCAGCTCCTGAACCATCGCTACAATGTTTTCTACTGCACCTGGTTGAGAATCATCTTTCTGCATAGGTTCAGGCATGGCGCTGTTGATCATGCGATCCAGGTCACCCATGCGAATGTCGGCATCTGCTTTCTTGAACTGCTGACGCAACTTCATAAACTTCGGGCAACCATTTGCGCGTAATTCGGCCAACGCAGTAAGTACTTCGGTAGACAGACCGGCCTCGATATTGTCGGCAACTATTTCTAGGCCGGATTCAACGATCTTGATATTGTGGTCGTTAATATCGTCCTTTGATGGCTCCTTTGCGTTTTCAACAGCATCAGCGACACTCATTGAGAACCGCCATTCGAGCAGTTCGCTTGATCATTAAAGTCGCTACAGTCGCAACCCTCACACAAGATGGGCATGGCTAACTTCCCGCCAACCGCATTTGCAGCTTCAGTTGCTTTTTTGCGTCCAAGGTTGCCATCATTACGACGGTCGTCATCACCACACACAATAACTTCAATGGCAGGATAGGCCGCCCGTATAGCTGTACATACAGCCAGCAAGTTGCCTGCCGTAAATGCACACACAACTGCAAAGCTGGTTTGCTCTCTCAACGTGCATCCTGTTGCAAAACCCTCGCAAACAAGTATACGGCTCGCTTTGATCAATGATCCGATGAGCACCATGCCGCCGGCGCTACGACCGTCTTTCAGATACAACTTTTTGCCACTGTTGTATATCTTCTGGACGGTGTGGATATTGCCATTGACGTCCGTCACTAGTACAAGCCAACATTCAAGCCCTGAATGCCAGCGCGCACCATGGGTTTTGGACAGTCCTTTGCCGGCAAAATATCCTGCAACGGGCGATTGTGTGGCTTCATGCCATAGCTTCGCTGCCTGTCGTGCTGCTTGCTGCTGTGCAACCTCCTGCTGTTCGTCAGCCAGACGTTTTGACCTACGTTGATCTGCCTGCTGTTCTCGGCGCTTTAACACAGTGGGTGGCTTGCCATCGAAGAATGTATGGCTTTCGCCGCATGTCCAATCCTTCACATGGATGCAGTCATCTTTCAGTTTGACTGCCAGTGATTTATTCTTGTGCGACTTGTGCGGCGCATTAGTTCTCACCCACTTATGTAAGATTAATGCAACTGCGATCACGCCGTTATCGTCGCACCATGCCAGCCATTTATCCAGCGCACGACCACTGGTATAATGGGTTTGTTGATGAAGTCCTGCTGTGGCGCTCTTGCCTGAGCGCTGCGGTTGATTGGCAAGCATCGATTTAGCCCTCAGCCTTTTCAGGATTACAGTGCCTTTTCTCTACCATCTCCAACATTTTGATCACGTCGATCCCACGGGCGGCGACTAGCCTAGAGACGATCTCTCGCATACCGTCGTCTGTTGTGCCCGCGATACGTGCGGCAATGATGATGTCCACTTCATGTGCGGGCAGTCCGATTGATCGGGGCCCTAGCTGTATTGGCGGTGGTAATAATCTTTCGTGGCGGGCGCGGTATTCACCGCTTTTAGTTATGCCGAGTTGGCGGCGGTATTCAGGTGGTCGCATGATGCGGACGGTTTTGACTGATACCATCATGTATTTGATTCTCTCTAGGTGTCTAGCAGGTGCGTTAGACTTCGAGAGGAATCTTGGGCTGTATAAGTGTGTTAGCGTGTAAACGACATGTAAACGACATGTAAAGGTTTGGAAAAGTTAAAGTTTTACATGTCAAACGCAAGCTTAAAAAACTTAGACAACGTTGGTCGCGAAATTTCAATACCTTTGAAACTTAGATCTTTATGTAGCTGTGTTTGAGTAGGCTTTCCCCCATAATATTGCATAATCAAACGTTGCATTTCTGCTGGAATATCGGATTGATCTATTTCTTCGTAGTCATCATTTAGCGACTTCAAACCCTCCAACATATCTATTGCTTTTGGCATCTCTCTTAAGCTGATCTTTCGCGATCCCTCTTTCTCTAAACTTATAGGGAACTCTGGTGGTAATTCATAACCAGTAGCTTTTGCCCAATTACCAAATGCTGGAAGATCGACAAACATGTGGCTAATTTCCGCGTTTTCTAACATGCTTAATTCTGGATGTTGTCGAGTAGCTTCTGCCTGGGACAGTTTTATTAACTCGAAATCTATGAAGTGCCCGCTGCCAATATGGTTGTTAACGACATTGTAAATTTGTGCTTTTATTATTAGCCTGCTCTCGGCTTGATCCGTTGACCTATGAAGGGCGTGTTGATGGCTGCCTTCGTAATCACCATGGTCTTTCTCGAATTCCATGTGTTTCATGTGTAAGGCTTGCGTATATCTATAGGCTGGCAGGTTGATGCCTGCCAGTAATCCGCAAGCATCGCCGATTTCAATTTTTCTGATCTTTCCCCATATATTCCAATCTACCGAATAGGGAGGTTTATTTTCGTTCATCTCTCACACCCTTCTGTGTACGTCCCTCATTAAGTCGCTACCTCAAGCTGGTGAAGGTTTCCAGCCTGTCCCCCGTCGGGCAAGAGGTAGCAAGGCTAATTAGTTGCTTATTGCTTGGCCGATGGGTATTACCTCGGCATTCTGGTGATCCGGTGAGTTCAATCTTGCTGCCCAGTCTTCCATCAGGTTTCGGCGTTTCTCAGGCAGCGTCGATCGGTGGTAGCTTGCTTCGGCTTTGTCCTTTAATTGGTGCGCCATGGCGAATTCGATCAATTCACGCGAGTACGCCGTGCGTTCGCCAGCCCAAACGCGGAACGTGGAGCGGAATCCATGAGGGACAATTGCGCGGCCGGTGTCGTTTACCCAAGTAGGGCTAACACCGTTCATGCGTTTGATAACGTTGGCCATCGCTACGTTGCTGAGCTGGTCGCCCTTAGGATTTCTGAATATCAGGCCACTGGTAAATTGCTTAGCCATCAGGTCCAGCAGCTCAATTGCACGATCTGATAACGGTATGCTGTGTTCCTTGCGTGTCTTGAGTCTGTGCTCTGGAATGATCCAGAGTTTGCGGTGTAGGTCGATCTCTGCCCAATCGGCCTCTATTACATCGCCGGTGCGCGTATTTGTTAAGATTAGGAATTCGAGTGCGTATGCACTGTTTGACGGCCTTTCACGCAATGCGGCAATGAACGCACCGATGCGCGAATACGGCAGACTTGGAAAGTTCTCTACCTTAGCGACCTTTGAGGGTATGGCCAATAATGCGTCGAGATGCCCTCGCCATCGCGCGGGGTTTTCTGCATCTCGTAGCTTTCGTGCCTTGGCGTAGTCGATTACTTTCTCAATGCGCCCCCTGATGCGAGTTGCCGTCTCTGTCTTGGTTGTCCATATTGGCTCTAGCACGCGCATTACGTCATCTGTATCGATGTCCGCAATGTGCTGGCTACCGATAACGGGGCTGGCGTAGGTGGCCAGTGTGCTCTCCCATTGCTTAGCGTGTTTTGGATTTGACCAACTGGGGCGGTTGGCGTCGATGTACTTGGCGGCGATTTCATCGAATGTGACTAACTTGCGCTTGGCTGCCTTGTGGGCTGCTTCGATCTGCCTCTTGGCCTCAAGCGGATCACAGCGCGGGGTGTTGGACTCAATCGAACCATTCCATATTCTGCGCCAATGGCTTCGACGCTCTCGAGCTTGATCCAGGCCGATATCGGGATAGCCACCCAACCCCATGCGTCTGCGTTTGCCGTCAAATTGATACCTGAATACCCAACTTTTGCCACCGCTGGGGCCGATGGTTAAATACAGGCCTTGGCCATCAGCATAGCTGCCTGCCGCTGTGAGCTTCTTTACGGTCCTATCGTCGAGTTGCTCGATGCGGCGCTTTGCCATATATCCACCTGTCTCTGATAGGCCATTCATTAGGCCACTTTATCCGGGATTGCAGGGGACTATAGCAGACTTTATGGCACCTCAAGTATGATTAACACACTGATTTATATAGTAGAAAATAGGGTTTCGTGTGGTCCCATAGAAACCCATAAGAACGGACTCCCTCTCCGCCATTAAAGCGAATAAAACGTTAATGTGATGCCGTTTCGATAGAGGTTTTCTAATTCTATCCCCCATTTCCTCCCCCAATCGGTTTTACTAAGCATTCTAGGCGAGTGCCATGCCTACAGCGAAACCTGCTTACTCATAGTCTGCGTGCCTGATGCTCCGTTGGTATCGCGTGATCCCCCGAAGTATCCGCATCTTCCACTGCACCAGCAAGGCAAGAGTTGAATTCGTCAACGCTATCTCTAAGAAGATTGATCAACTGATCGGGCGACATAGTTCCGACCTTAGTGAAGACGTTTTTTCCGTTTCCCACAATTCCCGTTTGCAAACCCTGGCGTCTGAGCACCTTACAATCTCAGGTAGATTGATGGCTGATTAATGGTACGATTTTCAGGTTCAAATACACGTTGAGTAGAGCAAGTACCAGGAACGCATGCGCCATCATGAACAGCGCATAACTAGACACTCCAGCGTGAAAAGTTTACCTGCGTGAGTTGGCCGGTTGAAGAGACGTTGATATCCACCGATTGTTCGATTTCCTTGTATCGAACAGCGACGCGTGCGGTATTCTCAACGACGGCTTCCCACGCCACACCCGAGCGCGGTAACAACGCAGCTGGCGTCCAGAAGGTGGCCTCTGCCACGTAGCGTCCAAACGCATCGGGTATGATCAACATTGCTGCCTATTCGTGCTACAGGCACAAAGGCCTGCCATCCAAAAACGCGTCCAACTGGCGATGTCCAACCCTAACATTTGCATGAGTCCTTTTTTAGCCTGTGTCTTCCAGACAAAGCCTTCAGGCGCGGTATGTACCTGCCGAGCAGTCATGTCGAGGTAGTTAGGTTTTTATTTTGTGCTAAGGCTAAACTGACCTTCCATCGCAATATCAGCCACCGAGTATAGCGGTGTTCCCTCAATAATCGCGTAGGTGAAAAAACGACGAGCCGCTTCGGGAAGATCTTGCACCATGGTCGTACTGAAGACAGAGGGAGACACCAGCTGCGTGGCAATCAGCCTGTTCATCTCATCCAAATCTTGCCTGTGATCCAAGTGCCGCCCCCCGTATAGACTGAACAACCCAACTATCAGAACCAATGCGATAGAAATAAACACCTTGCGAACACTCATCCTCGTTGTTTGCTTGATCCACACACTGTTGGCCGGATAACCCCAACAACAGAACAATGTCCTGAAGAAGCTGTCCTTTCTATGCTGGCGTGCTGTGAATGTCTTCAGGATTGAATTGCGAGCACACCTGCAATATCAAAGTTGGAGACGAACAGACTAGCGGGGAGCAGAGGATTCTTGTCCGATCTTAATCAATGTGGTGCGCATACGTTCCTATTAGTTTGTTGAAAGTCGTTCATACCATGTGCTAAAAACATGCAAGAGGCGGCGGCAACATCACCCGAGCAATGCAATTTACTGAGTTTATTGCTTTCTGCGGGCGCGCTTTTGCCATCTCATGGACGCTCTGGGCAGACGCTGCGAATTCGGAGTCAATGCGTCCCTTTCAGAGCAACCTCGGTGCGTTCGCACCGTCGGTGATCCCATTTGCAGTACCCGCTGAGGTCGAGGTTGACGAAAAGTAGTTCAGGCCATCAAGCCCCGTCAGCCCTATGAGGAGGATGGATAGCATCCAGACGAAAATCGGACGATCAATGAGAAAACGGGCCATAGTGTACCTCTGATGAGTTTCCCGTGTACGCTGCGCCCGCAATGTATGGTAGCCAACAGACATACCAATGGCTTCTGCTCAGTATCTGTAAGTGGAAGCTAATGTGTTAACAGATCACGGGCAAGAATACTGCCCTGGTAACAAGGAACAAGCATGGAATATCGTCGTCTGGGAAAAGCCGGGTTGAAAGTCTCGGCATTGTCGTTAGGGTCATGGGTTACCTTTGGTAAGCAGGTGAATATGAGCGATGCTAAAATGTTGCTCAAAACAGCCTACGATGCTGGGGTAAATTTTTTCGATAACGCTGAAGGCTATGAAGCGGGTGAATCAGAAAAAATCATGGGTGATGCCATCCATGGTTTAGGTCTGCCACGCGACACGTTTGCCGTGTCGTCAAAAGTATTCTGGGGTGGTAGCAAACAGATGCAAATGGGTTTAAACGCAAAGCATGTGCGTGATGCCTGTGATGCCGCGCTGGTGCGCTTGAAAGTTGATTATCTCGATTTATATTTCTGTCACCGGCCAGACATCGACACACCGATTGAAGAAACTGTTCGTGCCATGCATACCTTGATTGAACAAGGAAAGGTTATCTATTGGGGCACCAGCGAGTGGAGCGCACAACAGATCACCGAAGCTC
>JBLHWY010000169.1:0-12978 GCA_047629195.1 Candidatus Azotimanducaceae bacterium | reverse complement strand
CTTGTCGTTTGGGCGATCTTCTGGCCGGTCCAGGCGGGCGAGACACTGGGCGATTGGAACACACTTATTCTGGCAAATTTCGCAGGTTGGTACATCTGGGTTGTCGCCCTTTTTGTCATTGTTTGTATCGGCTTGGCGCTTTGGCCAGCGGCGGGGCGCCTGAATCTGGGTCTCCCAGACGAAAAACCCGAGTTTTCGAATTTTTCATGGTTCTCGATGATGTTCAGTGCCGGTATTGGTGTCGGAATGCTGACATGGGCTGTGGCCGAACCCGTCACTCATTTCGCCAGCAACCCTGAGGTCATTAAAGGACTAACCACAGGCGGCGCGGCGGACAATGTGCGTATGGCCTATAAGTGGTCGTTCCTGCATTGGGGATTGGGCGCATGGGCATGTTACGCGATTGCGGGCCTGTCGATGGCGTTCTTTAGTTATCGCCGTTCATTGCCATTGACCATTCGGTCATCGCTGACACCAATATTCGGTAAGGCACTGTCTGGACCGCTAGGACACATTATCGATATTGTGGCCGTTGTTGCGACCATTTTGGGTGTGGCGCAGACCCTTGGGTTTGGTGTGGAACAGTTTGTTGCTGGTCTGACCCGGATCGGGATTGACGGTCTGGTAGGTGCAGACGGCGCTGCAACCACCTTTGGCATTATTATCGCTTTGATCATGATTATGGGTGCGTCAACGTTGTCGGCGCTGTCGGGGGTGGGCAAAGGCATTAAGTGGCTGTCTAATATCAACATGGTCCTGTCGATCATTCTACTTGGTTTCTTTATCATTTTTGGTTCCACCTTTTTCGGTGGCGCTGCGATACTTTTTGGTATTTGGGATTATCTGATTGCCCTGCCACAGATGAGCTTTAACGTCTGGCAGGCAGATGGTGTTGAAGGATCAGAGGCATTCTTACTGACACAGTGGCAAGGCTGGTGGCCGGTGTTTTATTGGGCATGGTGGATTGCGTTTGCGCCGTTCGTTGGATTGTTTCTTGCGCGCATCTCGCGTGGGCGCTCAATCCGCGAATTTGTACTTGGTGCGATGTTTGTGCCATCACTGATGTGCTTTATTTGGTTCGCTTGGGCCGGTGGGACCGCCATCGATCTGGAGCTCAATGGCGGCGCCAACGGTTTGATCTTTGAAGCGGCCAATGCTGACAAGATCTTTGCCATGACGGAATTTATGCTGGCGCCAATCGGTGAATGGTTGGCGTGGGGTATGGCGCTACTGATTGTTGTCTTGTTGACGACGTTCCTTGTCACATCAGCTGATTCAGCAGTATTGATCGTGAACACCATTAATGCGGGTGGCGACGAAGGCCCGAAGGCACGGCCACATATTCTGTTCTGGGGTGCAGCACTTGGACTTGTAGTGGCTGGTCTGCTTATATCAGGTGGTACTGCGGCTATTAAGACGGCGATGGTCATTGGTGCGCTACCGTTCTCGATTGTGATGGTTTTGATGTGTTTTGCACTGGTTATGGCGATCTACTACGATGGCCGACGCGAGGCTGCTGGCGTTCAAACTACATTTGCTAGCGACGATCCAGTGCCTGTCGAATAATCTGGTGGGTTTTCATGTGTGTTCATAAATGGGATCTACATAAATGGGGTCGGAGTAAAATTTACGTTTCTACAACATTAATTACCAACCTTGCTTCAGGGTTTCTGTGAGTTATCGTGAGGTCTTGCAACTTAAGGTAAGGAATATATTGAACATTCTTAGCCATGATCCTCCATGCGTGGAGCGTTAGCTGTGGTTGAGCAGATATAGCTGAAATCAATTCAGTAGTTTCGCTAAGTAGCCTATTTGTAAATATTACCCCGACCCCAATTATGCCTCGACCCCAATTATGGTGGCAAACGGAGGGTGTTTCCGATAAAAAGACGCAAACGTTCATGCAGGGGAAAAATACGTTGTACATCCGATACCTTTTAGTGCTCTTAGTCATTTTTATTAGTGGCTGTGGGTCTATGTCCCGTGATGAATGTGTGAACGCTGATTGGCGCACTATTGGTTTTGAGGATGGTGCAAACGGCAAACCGCCCGGTCGTATCGGTGATCATCGCAAAGCCTGTGCGAGCCACGATATCGTGCCTAATCGGGACGCTTACCTGACCGGCTACAGCGAGGGCAACCAGACCTTTTGCACCTTTGAGCGGGGCCAGCGAGAAGGCCAGTATGGTTATCGCAGCAACGACCTATGCGCTGCGAACACTGATTATCCTGCCGGTCGGCAGGACGGCCTCGTCACCTATTGCACTTACGATGTGGGATATCAAGCCGGGTTAAGCGGTGAAGAATACCTGCGCGTATGTCCACGCGGCTCAGAAATGGATTTCCTAGCAGGCTATGAATTTGGCACAGAGGTATACAATCTTTCCCAGGCAATTATCGGATTGGAATTACAGGTTGAAGACATTATCGGCGTACAGGCAAAAAATGACGTGCTCATTGAGGAGTTGCAACACGAGATCGTGTTTAACGAGGAGCTGAAAGTGGTCGATCGCCTTGAGATTATCGCCGACATCAAGTCTCTTAATAACGCCAATAAAGATCTAGAATCTGATCACCTGACTATCGACGTTGAAATTGCCCACCTGCAGCGTGAGCTGCGGCGACTTCAGGGCATTGAAGAATAGTCATCCTTTTGATGATCGAATCTACGTTTTCTAGTGGTGACGCCCAGCCTGACACAGAGGGGCGGTCTTGAGGCGCCCTGAACCTAACCCTTCTTTGATTAGTGGCTCAATAGCGGCTCACATGATCCGGCTGTCAATCCCTGCCTCAATGGGTATGGTGTTCAACACCTTGTACAACCTCACGGATATATGGTTCGCGGGCTATATCGGGGACGCTGCGCTTGCTGGGATGTCTATAGCCGGGAGCGTTTTCTTCCTATTGCTCTCAATCGGTATCGGTCTGCAGGCTGGTGCGTCAGCGATGATTGCCCCTGGCGTTGGCCGCGGTGAGACAAGCGAGGCTAAGGCTTGGATCAACAATGTTAGCGGTATGGCGATTGGGTTTAGTGTATTTTCATTCATGCTCGGTGTTTTCGCAGCGCGACCACTGGTCGCGTTACTCGGGGCGGAACCCCATGTTGAGCCGCTAGCCCTAGAGTATTTATGGGTAACCTTGGTGGGTTCTATTGGCTTCACACTTTCCTTTGGTGCCGCCGGTGCCTTGATGGCGTTGGGTGATACGAAATCCAACCGCAACGCGCTGTCCATTGGTTTCTTTGCGAACTTTGTATTGAATCCGCTATTCACTTTTGGCTTTGGGCTAGGTGTGACCGGTCTTGCATTGGCAACTGTGGTGATCAAGCTAGCGACGGCATTTTATTTATTACGTGTGCTCGCTAAGCGACTAAATATTAGCATCAGACCCGCATTTGACTGGCAACGTTGGCAGGCGTTGCTCAAGCAAGTGCTGCCCGCCAGCTTCAATGTGCTCACTATTATTCTGGGTGGCTTCATCACCATGGCGCTCATTGGGCAGTTTGGTAGTAATCACGTGGCTGGCTACACCGTTGGTTTAAGGCTTGAACAAGTCCTCTTATTGCCAGCATTGGGTTTAAACAGCGCGGTCATGGCCATTGCCGGTCAGAACATGGGCGCAGGCAACAACGCACGAGTGGCCGAGACGTATCAAAAGAGCTTACTGTTTGGGCTGGTCATGGCATTGGTTTCCATACCTATCATGTACTTTTTGTCCCCGCTTATGATGGGCCTGTTTACTGACAGCGAAAGCATCAAGAGCACTGGAGTCACCTACCTCAGGATCGACACCTTGGCATTCTATGCTTATGTGGTTTTGTTCCAAAGCGTGGCTGTTTTGCAGGCGATGCAAAAGCCGATGTTCCCAATGTACCTAGGAATAGCTCGTCAGCTCGTGATTCCTGGCGTCATCAACTACGTGCTTATCGTGCATTGGGGCTATCCTATGGTGTCGATGTTTTACACTATTGTCATAGTGGTAATGATAAGTGCGGTGGTCGCTTACTTTTATACAAAGCGAGAGATTGGACGACTACCATAGACCACACTTAGTGCAACCCCACTTATTGGAGATAAAAGAAGTTATTCGGACTACTCTTAGCGACTGGTACAATACGCTGAGTACGCTCCACTGCCTGTGACGCTATCTTCAAAACCCGCCGCCCCGATTCCCAGAGAAATTACCCAATGTTAAACCCCGAGAAAACATCCATTCCACGTGCGCTTATCGTCGCCGTGCAATTAGACAGCGTGACCGATATTGAATTTGAATCGTCGTTGGCCGAATTGGGTGAGCTGGCAAAGACCTTAGGGATGGAAGTGGTTGGTCAATTTACCCAAAAGCGTTCATCTTTCGACTCAACGGCGTATTTAGGCACCGGTAAACGAGAGGAAATACGACAATATTTAGAAGACCAACAAGGCGACGTAGATCCTCTGTATCAGGCCAATAACCCAGAGCGGGCTGGTGGCCCAGTGGAGTTTATTCTGGTTGACCATGAAATTTCGCCATCCCAGTCACTCAACCTTGAAAATGAAGTGGGTTGCGAGGTGATGGATCGCACAGTGGTCATACTCGAGATTTTCCATCGCAATGCCAACTCACACTCAGCAAAGGTACAAGTTGAGATTGCGCGTTTGACCTATATGGCACCGCGTCTGCGTGAGGCGGCCAAGCGCGCTGGACCGACAGGAAGGCAGCGCAGTAGCACGGGCGGCCGTGGTACAGGGCAGTCTCGAAGCGAATTGGACGCGCATAAGGTTCGCGAACGCATTGCCGAGTTGCAAAAGGAAATTAATGCAATGGAAGCCGGTCGCGATACGCAGCGATCTCTGCGTCAGGGACAATCGGGGCTAGCTCAGGTAGCGCTAGTCGGATATACCAACGCAGGCAAATCCACCTTAATGCGTGCCTTGACTGACAGTGAAGCGCTGGTTGCCAACAAATTGTTCGCCACCCTGGACACCAAGGTTCGCACCCTGCATCCAGAAGGCGTGCCGCGGGTATTGGTGACTGATACGGTTGGTTTTATCAGAAATTTGCCACACGGGTTAGTTGCCTCGTTCAAGTCTACGTTGGACGAAGCCCTTAGCGCATCGCTGTTGCTGCACGTCATTGATGCTGGCGACCCAGGATTTCAGCTACAACTTGAAGTGACGGACAAAGTATTGGCCGAGATTGGTGCCGATAGTGTGCCGCGCATTCGAGTGTTCAATAAAATTGACTATCTGGACGATGCGGCAGCACAAGCAGAGCGTACCGCAGAGCTGAAAGCGAAGTATCCTGATTGTATTGTTGTCAGCGCGCTTCGAAAGGAAGATATAGCAGATTTGCATCGGGCGATTATGCACGTCTTCCAACAGCGGCTGATTGAAGCCGAGATTTTTCTCCCCTGGTCAGCACAGGCGCTACGCGGCGAGATATTTGCCTCCTGCGAAGTGCTTGAAGAGCGTGCTGATGCCAAAGGGGCATTCTTTCGATTCCGCGCCGCACCTGATGTGGTCGCTAGGCTGAGTGAACTGTCAAACAACATAGCCTGAAGACTATGTACCATGAAGGGAAGGTATTCTGAGGTCGCGTGCGAGCACGTATAAGTGAGCCTCAGATTGATAGAAGTAAAAAAGCAAGATTAGATCCTGCAGCTCAGTAAAAGGGATAAGATCGTCCCAATACGCCACTCGCCCAACTTGAGCTGAATCAACACTAGGAGCACTGATGCCCAACATGCCCCAGCAAGCCAAAGAGATCCAGTTTGACTGGTTAAATGCATCACTCAACCTTGTTTTACCATACGCCTGTTGAGTCCTTTAAGATTGAGATTACTGGCGTTGGTAGCTGTTTGATGGGGGAGCTGGCAAGGGTTTATTTAAACTATACACAAGCCACTGCTGCGCCTGTATCGGTGGTCGCAAAGTTTGGCCTTTATGAAACTGAAAGTAATTTCTACCGAGAGCTTCGGCCGCAACTGAAAATCAACGCCCCGCAATGTTTCGCTAACGAACACGATCTGCAATTCGGACTCTGCACATTATTAATGTCAGACATCATTGGTAACACAGTCGATCAAGTTGCTGGCCGCTCACCGGCCAGGGCCAAAGTTGCAGTCAGCGCGAACTAGGCAACTGGTCGATGCCATGTTCGAACGAGCCTGTTCCGCGATCAAGGATTATGAGGCGCTGGATATCATTGGTTGCAATGACATCCAGGGCAATCCCCGCGATACTGACGCAGATAAAGACGCAGCGGGATGTCAGTGCAAGGTACCAGAGCAGACGCTGATTGCCACGGGTGACTACCTGACCGGTAGTGGGGCGCTAACCTATGATGTTGAGACAAACGATCAAGGATTTTTAATGATGGGCTTACGGCAGTTGGATAACACTGAACTCATCGTGGTGGATGACTGGTTTGCTGAGTTGGAAGGTGCGCGGTGATCAGAAATAGAGTTAGTGTGAGCTCAATTTCCCTAGACATTATTAATCCCGGCGGGCAACCACGACACGCATGCTCCAGCCAAAACGCAGAGGTTCTTACTTGCATCTCTTGCTAGGGAATCCAAGGACAGATTACTCGATTTAATGCTTCTACAAGCTGATTTATCCAGCTGCAATTAAGTAAACTGTCCCTCGAAGACTGTGCGAGTTAGGTTTTCAGCAAAGGGCTGCCAATGAAGTCCATCTTGCCGATAGTCACGCCCTTGTTTCGTAGAATGTCGTAAGCGGTCGTCGCGTGAAAGTAAAAATTAGGCTGCGCATAAGACATCAGAAATCCTTGGGCTGTGAACTCAAGGCGCGTCGTTTTGAACTCGAACCGTACATCGCGATCGAGGAAGCTTTCGATCTCTGCAGCATCGATAGCGCGAAGAGCCTGCTGGGCACTTGCGACTTTGTCCCGCAAACCCGCAAAACTGTCCGGCGGCGTTTCCAAACTCGGACTCGAGAGGCCTGTGCGGACTGCCTCGATAGCGCCGATCGAATGCTCCGCCGTCGATTTTACTTGGTAGGCGAAAGGCAGCATGTCAGGCGCGAGACGGGCCTGGATGATGCTCTCATGCGATAGATCCTTGTCATTGCAAAAGCTTTCGGCTTTAGTCAAGAGTGCTTCGATGGAGCCCAGTATCTGCAGGAAAGACGGGACTGTGGCAACATAGAGTGAGAAAGACATTTAGTAAATACTCCTGGATAGTGCATAAATAGAGAAGCTGGCAATTTAAAGTCGCGAGGGTCGATCACCAGCAATTAAAATTTGGAAGATCCCCCGATTTGTAGGTTGGGAGTATGATTCAGAGAAAAAATGATAGCTACTTCTATGTTTACACCTCTATGTTTACACCTCTATGTTTACACTGTTGGTTTGATGGCCTGATCTGTCGTTGAAGCAATTTGAAAAATAGTGGGTCAGGGTCCAACAGTGTTGCTCGAAAACGGAAGCTGCGACGCTCATTTTGGCAGTGCCGGCGAAACATTTCGGCACGTATTCTAAAAAGAACCAATGCGCTCAAATATAGTCGTCTCGTTTTTATATGGCTAAAGTCCGAGTGGAAATTTAGTTTGGGTCACAAAAAGATTCATTGCGGAAAGCAGATTTTGGCTATTATTAGAAACGACAAAAACCGACTCTTCGCGTTGCCCTGGCGTAAGGTCATGGTGGTCTATTAGCATTACATCATCGCCGTGTGACGGAATTATTTGACCATCAAGGGCATAGTATTCAGCTTCAGCGATGGCGTCGAGCTGCCCGAGGTCGAACTCGGCGTAAAGCTCAGCGAACGTGTTGGTCGTTCTGACGATAACCCCATCCGGCGCACGGCGATTAACATCGCGTTCAGCCGCCATGCCTGAAACGACGCCGACGGTCTTGCCTATGAAGTCGTTAATGTGTTTATAACGTTCTTTGTCTTTGGGATTAATACGAAGCGCCCGACGCTCGTACAGAAACGGTGCGGAAAAAGTCGCTCCTGAATGCGCACGGTCGGGAAAATTGGCAACATTGGTTGCAACTAAATCGACTTTATCACTGCTAGCTAGTAGCCACGATTCGTTGAAAGGAACCACAACCCAAGAAATTTCCAGCTCATGCGCGGCTGCGAACTGCTCGACGTACTTTCTGATCCAAAGCTGCGAATCATACTGGTTAGTGGGGTCGTCAGACGTTACCGCGACGGTAATTACTCCTGGCATTAGCGTTTGGATTTGTTGATTTGCGGCGCAGCCAGTGACCGCGACGGCAAAGCAAAGAAGGGCGATTATTTTAAGAAGATTCATTGGTCATATTCCTGAGTCACATTACTAAAAGCCTGATTCAAAACAGGTGGTAGCCTCGAATACTAAACTGCAATGATTCTGGAGCCAAGTCAATCATGCAGGCACCCTTCTTTGTCAAAATCACTTCAACAATACGTTTGGCCTGGATGGATCACTGCTTGAAAGTGCCTCAGGGCTCACTCCCTGAGTTCTGAAAAGAGGGGGAATAACGTCTGCACTCAAGCATTGGTTGGGCAACTTGCCAATGATTGCGACTCTCTTTTCTCTATCGGTGAACAGGAAGAATGAGTTGTTCGTGCAAAGATAATCCAATATTACGAATGTCCAGCCCTGACTGAATGTCTCAGTATTGTATACTTTGCTTCTTTAATACATTTCGGAATTTTGAATGTTGAATCCAGCGTTAGACTCAACGGCTTTGGCTAATGCCTTTTCAGAAGATGGGCGAGTCAGGATAGATAACTTATTGCTAACAGAGAGCGAGGCCGAGGTGCTTAGTCTTTGTACGAGTCAGCTTCAATTTGACTATTTGTTCTTTGCTAATGGCAAGAACCAAGTTTTTTCAACAGCGCAGATCGCGACTTTAGATCCTAAGGCTAGAGCAAAAATGCAACAAGCGCTTTTTGATCAGGCGGCAGAGGGAGTTGGTTTTTTTATTGTGGCCGCAGGATGCGGGATGAGTCAACAAGTGAGCAGTTGGGAGCAAATACGGAGCCTGCGCTGTTAAAGGCTTTGTTCAAACTCTTTAATAGCGATGAGCTTTTAAGTTTGATCTCAAAAATTACCGGTGACACAAGTTTGAAGGATGCCGATGGTCAGTATACTCGTTACAGCCAGGGTCAATTCTTGACACGTCATTCTGATGCCATTCAAGCTGAACGACGGCGAGTCGCTTATGTGCTTAGTTTGTCCCCACGTTGGCACCCAGATTGGGGAGGCCTACTTCAGTTTTATGAGAAAGATGGAACGCCTCGAGATGCGTGGCAGCCCAGATTTAATAGTTTGTCATTGTTTGACGTTAGCCACATACATTCAGTAACTTATGTCACACCTTTTGCAAAGAATCCGCGTTACTCATTTACTGGCTGGTTTAGAAATTAGCATCAAACAGCAGATTCGCGACAGAGAATGGTCAATGTTTGTTAGGCCGCTGATCTTCTGTCCGACAGGTAGGGTTGATCGCTGAGCTGGCAGGTAGACATACTGCCAATTCCTTTTGGCATCGTGAATACTGTGGTGTTAACGATCGGCATAAATTGCGTGGACGCTGTTTAGGCGGCATAACAGTATTTCAAACTCCTAAGCGGATTCATGGGGGATGATTCGATACTGTGATATTAGAGGTAATAACCGCTCAACAGGTTCGCGAGCCAAGTTACTCAATTGGTCAGACTTGCCTTTTAACGGTTATCTTTTTTTCACTTTCGTGAGGTTGTTGGTATCACGGCTTTCACGAATCAGCGTTTCGTAGCTATCGCTCGCTGGCATTTTGGCGAGTCTGTCATACAGCATAACATTCACCGCCGCCGCCAGGTTTAGGCTCCCTATTGTTGGAATGAACACTACAGAGTTTGCTTGGTCTAAAACCTCCTGCTGTATGGTGCCGTCCTCAGGGCCGAAAATATAAAGTGCCTTGTCGGGGTGCTTGTACGAGGGCAGCGGGGTAGCACCCTCTACCAGTTCTACACAGACGATATGCGTATTGTCGGGTACGTTGCCAGGCAGGCTTGGCACCCAAGTTAGCGGAATGCTAAGGCTTGAATTTTTTGTGTCGGTTCTGAAAGATACCGCTCGGTCGTAGCGCTCTCCCGTATAGAAGACCGAATCGACTTGAAAGCAGCCGGCTGCCCGCATGACCAAGCCGACGTTTGTAGGATTTTTAGGATTGCTCAAACCAATACTCAAGGTTGGTTCGGTCATCTGCTTTACCAGCATTGTTTTGATCGTGAGGAAGAAGTGTAGTCCGTTCTGATGTTAATGATCCAGTTCGTTGAGAACAAAAAGCCTAAAAAATACCTGAAGCAAAATGCCCGACATCCATGTTCCATAGCGTGTTTATTTGGCTAACAAATTAGTAAAGGCAGATAAAACTGCTGTAGAGGATTAGCCAGCTGTTATGTAGGAAATGGATGGGACGTGGCTGGCTTGTATTTTGGCTTGTATTTTTTCTGTATTTTTTCCTTCGTATGCTTTGTTAGCAGTTATTTTAAGACCTTCTCATAATTTTCGACTAAACAGGTCGAACACTGTTTGCCATACCTTCTCGGCTGCTGCTTCGTTATAAAGTGGGCCACGTCCAGGAAAGCAAAATCCGTGATGACAGCCCTTGTGAGTTTCGATCACGTGCTCTACTTGATGCTCTTCAAGTGCTGCCGTCAGGTCAGGAATGACATTGTCGCCCACATACTCATCAGTTTCTGCAAATCCGAGGTAGAGTTCAGCCTTGATTTTATCCGCTAACAGATGGGGTGAATCCGGCTTATTTGTCACAATACCAACGCCATAGAGCGACGCTACAGCATTAAACCTATTGGGATAATACCCTGCAGCCGCAACAACATATTGGCCGCTCATACAATATCCGATGCAACCTACCGAACCTGCCACATGCTCATTATTATTGAGATATTGCAGCATCGAACCAGTATCTGCCATTACTAGCTCCAGACTGAGCGATGACATAGCAGTGAACATTTTTTTCATTTCAGCGGGGTCTCCCTTGGACAGATCAAATCGTTCTGTGCCCCGACGGTAATACATGTCCGGCAACAAACAATAATAACCTTGTTCTGCAATCCGGCAGCTAAAATCCCGTAATTCTTGTCGAATACCAGGTGCATCCATGTAGAGGATAACCGCTGGAAATGGTCCTGGTTCATCAGGGTACGCGGCAAAGCAACCCATGTTGCCGTCGTTGGTGGTTATCTCGAAGTTCTGCTCATTCACGATGTTCTCATCCTGTTTGGTTTCAACTGACAGTACGATCATATAGCGTCATTGTCTGAATATCGCCCAAAACAGTTAAAGAAAATTAAACGGGACAGATACAAGATCTATTTGAGCTTGAAGCCAACTCTCCGCTTTAAACCTTGATCCACTGAGCTCCATCAGAACTTGCACCGCCTTCTTTTCTCTCTTAAAAAGTGTGTTCGCAGAATAATTGGATTTTTTTGCTTATAATCAGATCTTAGATTTCTATTGCCCAATCGATGTCCACAATGAATGCCACAAAAATCTGTGCCTTCGCTGCGCTATTTGTTGTTTTTTTTGTTCATTCATGTCTTGTTTATGGTGCCCGGATTGGTGCGAATGAAGTTCAAATTTTACCGCTCTTTGACACTCGGCTTGTACTAGCTGATGGGAGAAGCCAGCCGGTATCGATTGACGCTGTGAGCGTCATGTTGAATGTAACCGCAGTTGCACCCAGCGGAGCTGGTTTCATTACGGTTTGGCCCTGTGGCGTTCCAAGGCCACTTGCTTCACATCTAAACTTCGAGGCAGGAAACACCGTAGCGAATGGCGTGATTGCCGCAATTGCCGCAATTGGTGCTAATGGTGGAGTCTGCATTTACAGCACCTCAGAAATTGACTTGGTTGTGGACATTTCGGGTTGGTTCGAAAAAGACTCTTACGAGGCTTTAACTCCCAGCCGATTATTAGACACACGCGAAACAGGTCTGTTTTTATCTCCAACCAACCCAATCACGCTCGATATCTCAGCCATTTCCGCCATAGGAGTTGATGGTCAGGAAGCGATAACCCCCAGTGGCGTAAAGTCGGTCTCCTTAAACGTCACGACAGTCGACGGCAAAGACGCTGGATTCCTGACAGTCTGGCCCTGCGACCAACCGAGACCAGTAGCCTCGAACTTGAACTTTCAACGGGCGCAGACTGTGGCTAATGGCGTCATCGCTGCCGCTGGACAAGCTGGGAACACTTGTCTATATGCCTCACAAGAAACGCACGTTGTCTTAGACTTGAATGGCTGGTTATCAGAATCAACTTACGTGTCAGTGAAGCCTAAGCGCCTGAGAGATACGAGGGAAACGTCAACACTCACATCTCAAGCTGAACTAGGCGTCGACGTTCACAATATTTCAGTTACGCGCGATTCGGATTCCACGACGATTCCGCTATCTGCTGCAGCCCTGATTACTGGTCCTACAGGAGTGCTGCTAGGGGTGATCGATTGGTCTGAAGTCAGCATGGAGCTAGCACGGGACGTTTAGTTTTCCGTACTGACCGCAATCTCACCGCCGAATTGAATCAGGGTCGCCTTGATTTGGATATAAAAGATGCCGAATATGACCCAGACTCCGGCAAGTTAATTGCACTGTTGTCTGATTCGCGCCCAAACTTTGGCAACACCGTCGTTTCGATAGATCCTCTTACTTTTCATGTTTCTGCATTATTCTCCACCACATCCGATCACAATTTTCTGCGACTCAATTCAGATCACTCCCGGCTCTATATCGCAACTGACAGCACAGTCTCAATTTACGACACCACATCTTTTAACCTGATTGGAAGCATCCAACCACCAGCACCAAGGCCAGAACTGGCCGGCGACCATTTACTCGTTGATTTGAAGGCATCACCATCGGCACCAGAAACTATTGCAATTGTTCTGAGGCACATCGCATTCCAAGTAGCGGATGTGTTTATTTATGAGGACACGAAGCTACTAACCCGGAAGCTCTCAGATTTGGTATCA
>JBLHWY010000168.1:0-13489 GCA_047629195.1 Candidatus Azotimanducaceae bacterium | reverse complement strand
CCGATATCGATATTTTAGGCAGTGTATTTGATCTTCGAGGTGGCACTATTGATATCGTCGCTAATGAATTTCTGGATATTCTAGGTGGTACAACCACAACCACCACGACCACCACAAGCGAAACCATCACCACAAGCGAAACCATCACCACAAGCGAAACCACAACCATAACAAGTACGATGACAACCACGAGTTCTACCGCGACGGCGACGATCGAGATTGATGCCCAGACTCAAATAGTAGGTGCAGGTACGCTTGTATTTTCATACGACACAGACATCAATCTCAGCGGTGATTTCTCCCTTGCGGCGGGTCCACTCGTGGTGTTTGACCCTTCTGGCGGTGCGATCACTGTCGATGGTTCCGAAACATTTGGGTTTGCACTGGAATTGGGTGCGGAAATAGAAGTGCGCGACGGTACGATGTTTAACGTTGATTTCTTTGACAACGCAGGCACGGTGACATTTGAGGGTGCAAACATAGATGTCGGCAGCGCTTTTACCAACGTAGTCACAGGTCTGCTCGATATCACCGGCAACGATTTTTCTGTCACAGATTCCAAGTCCATAGCCAACTCGTTAACGAACGACGGGACCATCAGAATAGACATTTCGGGCGCTGGGCTGAATACTAATACACTTGAAGTGAACATTGGTGGCACCACAACTGGTATGTTGATTAACAATGGTCTGATTGAGGCGACCGACGCTAATATGATCGGTGGCACCCGGCATATTGAAGCTTCGTTAGTTAACAATGGGACGTTTGATATTCAAAGTGATCTCTTGCTGGATGGTGTGCAAATGGATGATGCAGTGCACTCAAGCAGCGGCATTATTAATATTGGTGCGGGCTCAACTTTTACTTTAGGGGCTGGTGAGACCTTTCAAAATGACGGCGAGCTAAAAGGGAGTGGTACGCTTGATCTCTCTAATATGACATCTACCTTCAATAACAACGGCGTGATAACTCCCGGAGATGGGGCGGTCACAGGTACTCTGACGATAAACGGTAGTGCAATTTTGCAAGAAAGTTCGGAGCTCCTGTTTGATCTTGGAGGTACAGTTGCCGGTACCCAATATGATGTTTTGAATTTCACGGGCGCGGCAACTGCGTTCAATGGTCGACTCAGAGTGAATACGACTTTTTCACCCGTGGCTGGAAATACATTTTCTGTTATTGCGACGACAGCAGCGCTAGCTGGCGACTTTACACAAATACAGGGATTAGATTTTAGTACAGGTGTTGTGCTTCAGTATCAAGAAGTGAATCAAGAATTCGGTGCGGTCATTAATCTTGTCGCGGTTACCGTTGACCTGCCAGGCACTTCGGGCGATGACCTATATGATGCGACCACAGTTGTTGGCACCATCACGGGCGGCCTCGGAAACGATGATATCTTTGGCGTTAGCGCCGGTGATACAGTCTATGGTCAAGATGGCGATGATATTATTCGAGCCGACCTTAGTTTCGAACGCATAGACGGTGGCGACGGCGTTGATACACTCGAACTTACTGTCGCGACAGCGGACTTTGTTAGTACTTTCATCCCGGCTCACTTTATTGACCAAATTGAAATACTATCTCTTGAAGGCAATGGTTTGCAGGTTTTACAGCTCGATGAAACTGCAATCAAACAAATTGTCGACGGCGTCAACAGCTTTACAGGTTTCGACAACGATTTGTTTATCATTGGAGATGAAGGCGATTTAGTCGAATTGAGCAGTTTGACCGGTGACTTTGTCGTTGCTCCTTCAGTGTATCTTGATCCACAGAACAATAGTGTTGGTGAGCGTTTCAGTGTTGTCGAACATCAAAATGTAGACGTTGCGTTGTTTGTCGACGAATCCGTCCGATTAGAGGTGACGCGGGGTGACGGATCTATAATCCTGCTAGGCGGTAGTGAGGATGATATGGTCGATCCGAGTGCTACTTCAGACTACCTAGATGGAAGACTCGGTAACGACGTGATTGACGGCGGAGCTGGTGATGATGAGATTTACGGCAGTGAAGGCGATGACGCACTATTCGGCGGAGCTGGCAACGATATTATTTCTGGCGGGAGCGGAGCTGATACGATATATGGGGGTGGCGATAACGACACGATTCTTGGGGGAGACGTTAGCGACTCGATTTTTGGGGGAGACGGTAGCGACTCGATTTTTGGGGAAGCTGGTGATGATGTTGTTGACGGTGGTCTTGGTGCGGACTACCTTGATGGTGGTCTCGGCACGGACAACGTGCTCGGTGGCGATGGTGATGATAGTTTAGTCTATGACGCGCTTGATACGCTTGATGGCGCATTAGGTCTTGATACGCTGATACTCGCGGATTCAATTGACTTCACTGGGTTGGGTGGCATGTCAAATCTGCTCACAGGCTTTGAAGTCGTGGATTTGACGAACACTGCTACTAACACCATTACTCTGGCGATTGATAATATTCTCGACTGGGTTGTTGATAATCAATTAGAGACATTTGGAATACTTGCTGATGGACTCCCGAAAATTGCAATCACAGGAGATGCCTCTGACCAGGTAATTCTAGATGGTCAGGACTTATCAAATATTACCGGTGGTATGCTAATGAATGGTGTGACCTCAGACTTTATTGAATTGAATGATCCAATAGGAGACGGGAATAACTATATTTCCTTCTTTAATTCCACGAACACGGCTCACTTGCTGGTTAACTCTCTATTGGTTGATCTTCCGGATCCTATGGGCTTAATCTGACTCCTGTGTGAGTTCTCAAAGATGCACCTAGCCGGCGGATAGTTTCCGCCGGTGATGTGAGCTAAACCCAATCAATACCTCGAACAGCATTAATCATCATTTGTACCGACATCATGACCAGTAACATCCCCATGAGTCGTTCAACTGCAGATAGACCTCGTTGCCCCAAGACCTTGTGAAGCGGTGCGGCTGTTAGCAGGATGAGCACGGTACCAAGCCATGCTGCTGAAATCGCGATAAATAGCGATAACAAATCCTGAGTGGTGGTCATCAGCATCAATACTGCAAGAATCGACGGGCCTGCGATAGCAGGAATTGCCAGTGGCACAATCAGTGGTTCGCCTTCTATAGGATCTCCAAAAATACCCTGGGGTGTTGGAAAAATCATCCTAAGTGCTATCAGGAATAAAATGATGCCGCCGGAAATGGAAATTGCTTCCTGAGAGAGTCCGAGAAAGTCCAGAATGTATCGACCTGCAAACAGGTAGATAAGCAATATAAAGTAAGCAATCAAGAGTTCGCGAGCGATGACCTTGAGGTGCCTTTCAGGTGGAACGCTTTTTAGTACGCTCATAAACAACGGCACGTTGCCCAATGGGTCCATGATGAGAAAGAACACGAGCGTCGTGGAAATTATTTCCAACCACATGTCAGGGATGTTCATTTTGGTTCAGACTCCATAGTCATCAATTTCCGTTGCGCGAGTACTTGTCTTATCTCACCATGTTCAGCTTCGTTAAATTGGAATCTCATAAAAAGTAATGCACCGATGAAGTAACAACAAAATGGGAGTAAAGAAAAGAGTGCACGTAGCGCAAATTTTGCATCCTCAGATTGTTCCACATTCGGTTCAAATCCTGAAAATTGAAGTACCCATCCAACAATGAGCGCGGTGATTGCAGCGGAAGTTTTTCTTACAAGGTTCCAAACGGCCAGGTAGGCACCTTCTTTACGCTCATGTGTCCTATATTCATCATAGTCAATGATATCTGCTTTGATCGCAGGCGCTACTACTAATCCGCAGCCTGATGCTAAGCCCTGACAAAAAGCGAGTATCCAAATCAAATTGATGTTGTCGATCGCAAAAAAGTAACCTAGAAAAGTAGCAGAAGACAGCCACATGGCGGCGACCCAGAGCTTTTTCTTGCCAAATCGTTTAGATAGTCGAATCCAAACAGGCGTAAAAACAAACTGCGGAACAGTGTAAACCAGTAGTATCGACACCATAAATGCTGAACCCGAGATAGGAAGCTGGTCCATAGGAATGACGTATTCTACGAGGTAAGGGACCAAAACGCCGATCACAGCGGCACCAAAGGTTTCGATACCGTAGACGATCAAGAGTAGGAGAGCATGGGGGTTTTTGAAGACATCTACTATTGATTTGAAAACGCTGTCTGGACCGCGACCCTGATAATCTCTTCTTTCCGGCATCCTTTGCGTTGACCACAAAATTAGGCCAGCGACGAGGACACCAGCGACAGCGGAGAGATAAAAAGCAAAGGTACGTTTGTCTTCCGCTTCGCCCATGAAATAGAGTGCCGCCAGGCCTAGTATTGAGCCAATTGCGGTAAACATATGCGAATAGCCAAATAGCTTGGTGCGCTCGTGGTAATTTGGCGTTAACTCGACGCCTAATGCGCCATGGGGAATATAAAATGCGGTACTGGCTGTCTCGTAAACCAGTAGGGCGAGTGCCATCCATAGGATGATCATTGTGCCCGTCAGCATGGATGGGGGAGACCAGATCATAAACAGGCCAATGCCCATTGGAACTGCGGAATAGAACAGCCAGGATCTTCTTCTGCCGTGCGGTGATCGGGTTCTGTCGGATAGGTAGCCGACCATTGGGTCTGAAAATCCATCCCATATTCTAGAAGCCGCGATCAAAGTGCCCATCACAGCAGGGGCGATTAGCAACACATCGGTTGCAAACTTCATCAAATAAACACCGAATAGAAGCGCCATCACGCCGGTGGCGATTCTTGGCACTGTGTATATCCAAATTGTGCTTAGTGGAAGAAGTTCTTGCGGCTCATCAACCAGTGTTTTGTTTAGTGTTTGTTTCAATCTTTACCCTTACGACATATTCCTATCCAAGAGATACCACATGATTGGTAATAGTGGGTTATAAGAGCACTTTTCAATCTATCTGTAAAATTTACAGAGGCCTCGCTGTGAATTCATATCTACTCTCCCTATTTCATCCGGCTATCTGCGGATTCATCGCTAAACTGTTCTCTTTAGTGATTCAAATTGATGAAATATCAGTTCGCATTTGGGTGTCATCGGCATTTTTGATCCGGCGGAGGTTTTGATGCGTACAACTTTTGAGTCAAAAGGAACGGCTAATAAGTCGGGCAGCCGAATAATTCTTGAAAAAATCGTCTAAAATCAATAAGATCACCGACCGAAAAATACCACTAATAACTCATCACTTAAGCGGAACCGAGGAGCTCTCCTCAATTGTCTTCCCCAGACGTCCGACTTTAGTGAGAAGACAATAAAAAGACACTTATTGACGGTTGATAATTATCTTCTCGGCATCCTTTTGCCGTGAGTTAACAGGAGTACATTGTGAGCACTAAGAATATCATCGCCACTCTCATAGCGATTGCCATGGGCATATGGTTGTTTTCCGGAGAACTTACCTCTAATACCGCGAATGCAGGAGAAGAAGATGAGATCCAATCTAATGATGATCAGATTCCTTTTGTCCGTGGAATGGAAAGTCTCTCAACTCCTAGAAATCTGTATTTAGAAGTTCGAGCGCAAACCGAGGCGAATCGAACGGTCCAAATCAAATCAGAAATTGCCGGTGTTGTTGAGGCGGTGCCAGGATTGAAAGGCATGCAGGTTAAAGCTGGCGACCTGCTGTGCAAAATTGCCGTCGATGCACGCCAGAGTGAATTGAACGAAGCGCGCGCCTCGCTTAAGAGTATGCAGCTTGAATTTGATGGTATTATCGACCTTAAAAAGCGTGGCCTGCAGTCTGAAATTAACGTGTCTCAAGCGAAAGCAAAGCTTGAAGCTGATAAGACACGAACAAAGCGTGCAGAGCTCGCACTAACTAAAACAGAGATTCGGGCGCCTTTCACCGGTGTGATCGAAATGCAGCAGGTTGAAGTCGGAGACTTTTTATCAACAGGACAAGTCTGTGTCACGTTGATGGAAATCGATCCCATGTTAGTGGTCGGCCAAGTAGCAGAGAAGAACATAAATAGCTTGTCTATGGGTGATGACGTAGAAATTGAACTGATTACTGGTGATGCCTTCATAGGCAAGGTCAGTTTTATCGGTAGATCACCTGATGCTACCACGCGTGCTTATCCCGTTGAGGTTACTGTTACAGATCCTGGTCAGAAAATTCGAGCCGGTATGACTGCTCAAATGCGAGTGCCGACAGGCAAAGAACTTGCTCACCTAATCAGCCCAGCATCGTTAGTGCTCAATGACGAGGGTGTGGTCGGTATAAGGGTAGTTGAAAACAAGATTGTCCGTTTTATACCCGTCAAAATAATTGGTGAAGACCCTGGCGGTGTTTGGGTTAGCGGTGTGCCACAGCGCACTCAGATAATTACAGTTGGCCAGGAAGACGTGTTTGAAGGTCAATTGGTAAGGATCAGCTTGTCTCCTATTGCCTCGATTGTTGGACTAAACCGATAGCTCAGCATTCTTGATGCCTTACGTTAGTTGATTTAGTCAATTCAAAACCTGGGCGGACGTTCTAGTCCGCTTGAAACAGGAACAACCCCATGTCTAGTTATATTGCCCATTGTATTGATCGCTCGCGGACCATTCTCTCCTTATTGGTTGTCATCATGCTGATGGGTGTAGCGTCTTACATCGCTATTCCTATCGAATCAGAACCTGATGTAACCGTCCCTGTGATTGTCATTACTATTCCCCACGAAGGTATCTCACCAGAAGACGCTGAACGGTTACTTGCGCGGCCGATGGAGCTTGAACTCAAAACTATCGAAGGTATAGAAGAGATTAACTCATATTCGGGCGAAGGCTCCGCGACAATCGTTATTGAGTTTGATTACAGTTTTGATTCTGACCAAGCACTGGTAGATGTGAGGGAAGCGGTCGATACCGCTAAAGTGAAGATCCCTTCAACAGCTGAAGAGCCTATCATTCGCGAAGTATCCGCTTCTGATTTCCCTATTATAACGATCACATTGGGTGGAGATAACGTCCCCGACAGAACGCTCTATCGATTGGCGAGAGAATTGAAAGAAGAGCTTGAAGGTCTTCCTGAAATATTAGAAGCGAATATTAATGGCGATCGTGAAGAGCTACTAGAAGCCGTTGTTAACCCAGCGCAGCTTGAAGCCTACGGCGTTAGCAATGAAGTGCTCATACAGGCTGTAGCTCGCAATAACCGATTGATCGCAGCTGGCGCTGTTGACACAGGCAAGGGTAGCTTTTCGATAAAAATCCCGAGTGTGATTGAGACGACTAGAGATCTGTTGGCAGTGCCTTTAATCGCAACCAGCAATGGCGTTGTGACCCTCGGTGATGTCACTGATTTACGTCGAACCTTTAAAGATGCTCAAGGCTACACCAAAGCCAATGGTACCCATGCTGTTGCGATAGAACTTTCGAAGCGAAAAGGCATCAGCCTGATCGATGCAATCGATAAAGCAAAAAACATTGTTGAAACCCTGAAGGTGGATTATCCCTCCTCAGTTAAGGTTGGCTATATGGCTGACCAGGCGCCATCAACAATTGAGCAAATCAATACGCTACAGGGCAATATCTCAACTGCGATGTTTCTTGTGCTAACCGTTGTTGTTGCGGCCGTTGGGCTGCGTTCAGGTATTTTGGTGGCATTAGGTATCCCATTTTCATTCCTGTTTGCGTTCATCATCGTGAACATGATCGGCTTCACCTACAACTTCATGGTGATGTTCGGCATGTTGCTTGGGCTAGGCATGCTGATAGATGGTGCGATCGTCATTGTTGAAATGGCCGACAGAGAAATGAGTGATGGTAAGACGCCTAAAGAAGCCTATGTCTATGCCATTAAACGAATGTTTTGGCCCGTGATCGCTTCTACTGGCACGACACTCGCTGCATTTCTCCCACTCATGTTTTGGCCTGGGGTTGCGGGCGGCTTTATGCGCTATCTTCCAGTGACTGTCTTTGCTGTGCTTATTGGCTCGGTAGCTTATGCGCTGCTTTTTGCACCAGTCCTGGGGGCGCTAATTAGTAAGGTTAAGCCACAGTCAGATATATTGACGAATAGTCAGCTGGTGGATGCGGGCAGGTTCAGTGAGCTCAGGGGGCCATTGAAATACTATGCCTCGCTCTTGAAGTTCACGACCAGCCATCCTCTCATTGTTATCACAATTTGTTTTGCAACGCTGTTTGCGATCATTAGCTGGTATGGTGAAGCCGGCAAAGGCTCACAGTTTTTCACGGATGTTGATCCTACTTTTACCGGCGTTAACGTTTCAACAAAGGGTAATTTCTCCGCATGGGAACTACGTGAAATCGTATCCGATGTTGAGCGCAGAGTGATAGATGAAGGCAACTATCACACGATTTACACAAGATCAGGATCCGGCGGTATTAGTTTTGGCGGCGGTGGTACAACGGCCGACAGAGTCGGTAGTATGTTTATTGAGATCGCAGACAGACATGAGCGAAACATTACTGGTTGGGAAGTGGAAGATCTTTATCGTGACGCCATTCAAGGCATTCCGGGTGTGCGAGCCGAAATTCAGAAGATGGAAAATGGACCGCCAGTAGGCAAGGCGATACAGGTTCAGATCACTGGGTTGGACCTTGATATTATTGCTCGTGAAACGAAACGAATAAGAGCTTTCCTCGAGACGATGGAAGGACTGACGAGTATTGACGATACAGCACCGATACCTGGCATTGAGTGGGAAGTGACCGTTGACCGTGCCAAAGCAGCAATGCTGGGAGCAGATGTCGCAAGTGTTGGTGCAGCGATTCAGTTGGTGACCAATGGTGTACTGGTGAGCAAATATAGACCTGACGATGTCGACGACGAAGTTGATATTCGTGTACGTTATCCAGAGTCTAGTCGGTCTGTACTTCAGTTAGATCAGTTACGTGTTTCTACCAGCGAAGGCCAGGTGCCTATTAGTAGTTTCGTGACGAGGGTTGCCAAACCTAAAGTGAGTACGATTTTCCGACAAAACGGTAAGAGAAATATGTTCGTCAGAGCAGACACTGCAGCCGGAGTTTTAGCGACTGATAAAGTGGCTGAAATTGAAGAGTGGATGAAGACGGCTAATTTGGATCCTTCGATCGACGTTGTGTTCCGAGGGGCTAGCGAAGAGCAGGATAAATCCCAGGCTTTTCTTGCTACAGCATTCTCGTTAGCATTGGCTTTGATGGCGATATTGCTTGTGACTCAATTCAATAGCTTCTATCAAGCGCTGCTCATTTTGTCCGCCGTCATTATGTCGACGGTCGGTGTGTTGTTGGGTTTGATTCTGCTTGAGCAGCCTTTCAGTTCGATCATGACGGGAGTCGGTATTGTTGCGCTGGCCGGTATTATTGTTAATAACAATATTGTATTGATTGATACGTTCAATTATTTACGTCACAAGAATCCAGACTGGGAGATTTCACGCGTTATCATTCAGACCGGTTGTCAAAGACTCCGACCGGTATTTCTGACAACGTTCACGACTGGTTTTGGGTTGTTACCTATGGCAAGTGGGATCTCGATAGACTTGATTGGAAGGCAGGTTGAGATGGGCGGACCAGTAGCATCATTCTGGGTGCAACTTGCCTCGGCGATTGTTTCTGGCTTGTCATTCGCAACCTTGTTAACCCTGATCGTGACACCGGCCATGCTGATGGCTCCCTATGCCCTTAGAGGTTTGTGGCACAAGGCGATTGGTCTTTTTACTAAGAAGGATCCTGATACACCCGTTATTGCCTAGTCATGAACTATTTGTGACAATCAGTTTATGACAATGCAGCAAATTTTAGAGAGCCTTTCCCACGACCCTTTAGCTGGGTTCGGTATTCCTATATTCATTATTGCCATTTTGGTAGAGCTCGTCATATCTCGCCGGCGTCATCTTAACCTTTACACCGGTCGTGATACGGCGACTTCATTTTGCATGTTGATATTGTCAGCTATTGTTGAGTTTCTGCCCAAGATAGCGGCATTTTATCTTTTCTTTCAGTTACATGAGATCAGCCCGCTGAGAGATCTTTTTGAACGACAATGGTGGGCATGGCTGATCTTATTTGTGCTTGATGACTTCACCTATTACTGGTTCCATCGAGCTAATCATGAAGTGCGGATTTTGTGGGCGGGTCACGTTTCCCATCATTCCTCTACGCACTTAAACTTTGGTACAGCGCTTCGTCAAGGCGTTGGGGAAAGGGTTCACAAGTATTTTTTCTGGATGTGGCTGCCCTTATTGGGCTTCGATCCGCTCATGATTTTCACTGTGATATCTATCAATTTGTTTTATCAGTTCTGGGTCCACACAGATTTAATTGATAAGTGCCCTGAGTTTATTGAGCGCTTTCTCAATACGCCTTCTCATCATCGCGTACATCACGCATCTAATATTCGCTATCTTGATTGTAACCATGCGGGCGTACTCATCGTTTGGGACAAGCTATTTGGCACCTTCTCTGAACAGATTGAGGACGAACAACCGGTATATGGTCTTACGACCAATATCGATACTTTTAACCCCTGGGTGGTCGTCTCTCATGAATATGCTGCTTTGTGGCGTGATCTTAAACGTGTAACGACGTGGCAGGCGAAGCTGAGCTATCTTTTTCTAGCACCTGGCTGGAATCACGACGGTGAAGACAGAAGAGCGCGTACCCTTCGTAAGCTCTAACCAGAAGCTCTAATCAGAAGCGCTAAGCCGAATTGCTAGACGGAAGTTGCAGCGGCGTTCCAAGTCCCTTACTCTCAGCTACATATTAATTGAGTAAAAATAGGGGATAGCCGTGGACGAATTAGCTTATGCAGATGCAACCGATTTGGTTCAGAGGATAAAGTCGAAACAAATTAGTAGCGTCCAATTGCTAGAACATTTCATTCAACGAATGGAAAAGTATAATCCCGAGATCAATGCGATCATCGTCACTCAGTTAGACAAAGCAAGGCAGCGGGCAAAGGCCGCGGACGAAGCGCTTGCAAGAGGAGAGGACTGGGGGCCATTACACGGTTTACCCATGACAGTGAAAGAGTCCTACGACATTGAAGGTTTGCCCACAACCTGGGGTAATCCACTGCTTAAAGATAACATAGCAACAGCAGATGCGGTTGCCTGTGAACGCTTACAAAACGCAGGTGCGATTATTTTTGGAAAGACCAATGTGCCAATCTTTCTAGCTGATTTCCAAAGCTATAACGAAGTCTACGGTACAACGGGTAACCCGCATGATTTAGATCGTACACCGGGTGGTTCTTCGGGTGGCTCAGCGGCGGCACTAGCGGCGGGATTAACCGGACTTGAGATGGGTTCTGATATTGGTGGCTCAATACGTAATCCAGCGCACTATTGCGGTGTCTATGGTCATAAACCAACCTGGGGTGTCTTACCCATGCGTGGTCACGCTTTACCCGGTTCACTGACGCCAACTGATATTTCTGTTATCGGACCTTTGGCGAGAAGCGCGCGGGATTTAAAGCTGGTGATGGAAGTTGTAGGAGGCGCTGACGATTTACATCAGCCCGGTTGGCAACTTGCGTTGCCCGCAGCAAAACAGAAGAGCCTTAAAGATTTTAAAGTTGCAGTTTGGGCTGATGACGAAATCGCCCCAGTTGATCAGGAAGTCAAAGAGCGGGTAATGAAGGTTGCCAAGCTTGTTGAAGATGCGGGTGGTACCGTTGACTATACTGCTCGGCCTGACTTTGATGTAGCAGATTGTTTACATCAGTATCAATTTTTGCTTCATGCGGCGATGTCTGCCCGTCAACCTGAGGAAGCATTTCAAGCGAGTAAGCAGCGGCGTGAATCGCTGGCTGACGACGACCATAGTTCGCTTGCAGAAATTACGCGAGCGTCTACTCTGCATTTTAGAGACTGGTATGATTTAAACGAAAGACGAACACACCTGCGCTGGGCGTGGCATGCGTTTTTTAAATCCTATGATGTCCTGTTGACGCCTATGTGTTTCACATCTGCGTTTCCCCATGATCACAATCCCAAGAATTCTGAGCGCATGATTAATGTCAACAATGAGCCGCGCAACTATTTTGATCAAGTGTTTTGGGCGGGACTTACGGGCGTGAGCTATCTGCCCTCCACAGTGATACCGACAGGATTAGATAAGCAGGGGTTACCAATAGGTATTCAAATTGTGGGTCGAGAGATGGGCGATATGTATACGATTGAGTTTGCCCACCAAGTTTCAGCTGTAATGGATGCGACAGTTCCACCTGCAGCTTATAAGGATTAGCGCTTGAGCACTTTTAAACGCTGGTTGGCGAGCCTGTTAGTCGGTGCGTTTTGGGTAACAGGGTGCGGCGCTGCTGATAAAAGTGATGGCAGCGCTGTTATCTCTGCTTCTAATCCTCAGGTTCGAATCGAGACGACTGCCGGAGATATTGTGCTCGAGTTATTTGCAGATAAGTCTCCGATTGCAGTCGAGAACTTTTTAAGTTATGTGAATGACGGTAGTTACAGCAATACGATATTTCATCGAGTCATTCCAGGGTTCATGATTCAAGGTGGCGGCCGCACTGCAGATCTGGTTGAGCTCGAGGGCAAAGATGAAATATTTAATGAAGCAGCAAATGGTCTTGCTAACCTAACGGGTACCATCGCCTTGGCACGCCACGACATTATTGATAGCGCATCAAGACAGTTTTTTATCAACACCGCTAACAACACCAGTCTGGATCACTCGGCGGAGAGTTGCACTAGAAAAGACGAGAAAGCAACGGAGGCTGCCGCAGAACGTGGTTTGATTCGGCCCGTAACCTGTAAAACTTTCGGCTATCCAGTGTTTGGCCATGTTATTGCCGGTATGGATGTTGTTTTTGATATTGAATTGGCTGAGACCAAGGATGTAGATGATTTCTACGATGTACCTGTGACTGCTATTACAATCACGAGCATCAAAGTTGTTAATTCAGATAAGCCTGCGCTTTTGATTACTCCTGTTCCTGTTCTCGTTGCTTCAATTGATCCTGCACCTGTACTTGTGGATGTCTCTGTTTCTCCTCATGTTTCTGCTGACGCTGATCGCCCTAATCTGATTGTGCTTCTCGCCATCGACCAGTTTCGCAATGACAGGATTGACATGAACCTGCCTGGAGGTCTGGGCTTGATGGCGCGAGAGGGGAGAGTGTTTACCAACGCGAGTCTGGATCATGGGCTGACGAATACCTGTCCCGGACATGCCGTGATGATGACGGGCATGAATCCTGGAAACGCAGGTATTCCAGGTAACTCCTATATAGATACATCCGAGTGGGAGGAGAAGTATTGCGTTGAAGATGATTCGCCCGGGAACAATGTTCTAGGCGGGGTGGAAGGACGCTCACCCTGGATGCTAAAGGTGTCAACTCTGGGTGAATGGATTAAGTCTGGCCTCGGCGGCCGATCTTTTTCTGTCAGCGGCAAAGACCGTGCAGCGATAATGATGGCCGGTCATAAGGCTGATGGGGTTTTTTGGTTCGATAGAGAACAAGTGCGATTCACCACCAGTCAATTTTATAATCAGTCTTTGCCTAGCTACCTGACGGAATTCAACAGTCGACTTGTGGACTCAGTGCCTCCAAC
>JBLHWY010000167.1:0-13630 GCA_047629195.1 Candidatus Azotimanducaceae bacterium | reverse complement strand
AGACAGCTATGTTGTGCGGCCGGCAAATGTTATTTTTGCTTTAGCGGCGCAAGCAGAAACTAGACACCAACGCATCGTAGTCGTACATTTGCTGGAACACTTCGAGGAAGATTTCGCCCCCCACCCGAAAACATCAGAAGCGCTCTTGCTAGCCGCTGAAATTACGGCCAATGAACTTGATGACTGGCCTCGCGCACGTCAGAGCTTGGCTAAATTGAAAGTGCATAATCCTCGTATCACGACGGTGAAACGATATCGAACACTAGTGAAATTACTCTCAGAATAAAACCCTGAGGTATGTCACAGAAACAGTGAAAATCGCTTTTTACTCAAAAATGACGTTTGTGCTAAATGTTTGCGATTGATTTTCGTTCAAAACTCATCCAACCAGACAATCAACAAGTTTGTGATGGCACGAGCGATGCACGGGAGTACCGATGGACGCATTAAAAACACCATTCCTGAACCAGGAACTGATAGTCAGCGAATCTAACAATGGCGCTCACCTAGCGGCAAACGCACTAATTCAGTCAGAGTACCGAAAACACTTCAAATGCGAATTGAAGAGTCTGGCGCCGACGACTGTAAGCCTGATAGCGAACAATGATTTAGTTGCAGCCACAGGATATAGAGACGCAAGCCAGGAGTCGTTATACCTTGAGCAGTACCTAGACCTACCAATTGAACAGCTTATTTCAAACCACACAAAACAACCTGTAGACCGAAGCCAAATAGTTGAAATCGGCGGCTTCGCCCTGGGTTCCTCCGAATATGTACTTCCCTTTATGTTTCAGCTAGCCCCTATGTTCGACGAACTCGGTTATCAGTGGGCGACCTGTACAGTGACTCGAACCATCAAGCGCTATTTAGACAAACTGGGTGTTGAATCGATTTATTTTGCAAAAGCAGATCCAGCCCGAGTCATCGGTGCTGAAGACTCCTGGGGAAGCTATTACGATCATCAACCCGTCGTGCTTGCTGGGAATATCCAGGCAGTCGTGGAAAAACTTGCCCCTTTCAGAACCGCATTAGCGGCTCAGTAGTCACCATAAACGATTTTATTAGAAATAATAATTATGAGCCTGATCTATGAAAAACTAGCGTCGCATCGTACGCACAACCCGAGTGCGATAGCGATTGTGACCGAAAACGACGTTTTCTCCTATCAACGCTTCTGCGATTTAACCGACGCTTTGGCTGGCTGGATAAGATCGACGCGCTGTTCCACTTTGGCATACCAACTTGATAACAGTTGGTTCTGGGCGGTCTTGGATCTTGCTGGACTGTCGACGGCCGTGAATCTTGTACCTATACCCAGTTTCTTTTCAGAAACGCAGGTTAATCATGCGCTACAGGACGCGAAAGTAGATTTGTTCATCACTGATTCTTCATTTAAGCCAGCATCCAAAGCGGCTGCGCTGACGCTACTTACCGCAGCCAGCCCAATTTCCAATCGCGAAGATCCGGCGAAATGGGCTTCCATATCAAGTCCCAAAATTTTTCCCCCTTTAATTTCCTGCTTCAAACGCCCAATTACACCTGCAAACCATATCGCTATGAAGATCACCTACACTTCTGGTAGCACTGGTTCACCCAAGGGTGTTGTGCTTAGTAGAGACACAATCGAGACCGTTTCAGCCAGTATTGTTGCAGGCATGAAATCAATCGACATTCAAAAACACCTTTGTGTGTTGCCTCTCGCAACCCTGCTCGAGAACATCGCGGGCCTTTATGCTCCCCTGATAAAAGGCGTAACAGTCCAGATACCTTCGCTCTCAAATGTAGGACTATCCGGCGCGTCCTTAGATATAACAAAGTTCGTAGACACCGTTAACGAGGCACAAGCAGACAGCATTATCGTGGTGCCCCAGTTACTTACGGCGATCGTAACCCTCTCTCAATTCAAGTTACTTGAGCCAAGCAGCCTGAAAATGATTGCTGTCGGCGGTGGGCGTGTAAGTGAACACCTACTTAAGAGTTCAGAGGCACTCGCATTGCCCGTATACCAGGGTTATGGCCTGTCAGAGTGCTGCTCCGTTTTAACGCTCAACCTACCGGAAGCAAACAAACGAAGCTCCGTCGGCAGACCATTGTCCCATGCGCAGATCAGGATCAGCACGAACGGCGAAATAGAAGCTAAGGGAAGTATATTTTCAGGTTATCTCGGTGACGAACCGATGGTCAATGGATGGTACAAAACTGGAGATCTGGGCCATATAGATGATGATGGCTTTGTTTTCGTTACCGGCCGGAAAAAGAACATTTTTATCACCTCATTCGGCCGCAACGTCAACCCGGAATGGGTAGAGTCAGCGCTTACCCAACAGCCTGAAGTATCTCAAGCGCTAGTCTATGGGGAAAATCAGAATCACAATCTCGCGCTGATTTGGCTCCGCTTCCCCCCTACCAACAAAGACGAATCTGGCGTGGACATGACCGGCGTGCTGGCAAAGACCAACGCTGAACTCCCAGACTACGCAAGGGTTAACTCGTACATCATTATCAGCGGCGAACCGCCAGCAGAACTCGCGACAGCGAATGGCAGATTAAAGCGAGATGCTGCACTTTTACATTTTCAGTCGCTAATTGATGAACACTACACAACAACTACAAATATTAACCAGCAATCAAAAAACATCGAGGACCAATAAAGTGAGCTTTTACAACCACCTACTTGACCAAACCAATCAGAACAAAGCGTACTTTCTTAGCGCACCTATCATCAACGATGTGATGATGGGAAATTTCACGATTGAAACTTATATCAGCTTTCTAAATCAGGCTTTCCACCACGTGAAGTATACCGCTTCTTTACTTGATGCCGCCGCAAAGAAGCTAACCCAAGACCAACTTTGGATAAATCCAGCCATTGGCAAATATATAGCCGAAGAACAAGGCCACGAAGAATGGATTCTGAATGACATCGAAGCCTGTGGATTCGATAGAGCGCAGTATGCCGAAGGAGATGCCCCCTACCACTCTGAAACCCTAATCTCCTATCTATTCGATTACATCAATCGAAAGAATTCAATAGGCGTATTCGGCATGGTGCTTGTTTTCGAAGGAACAAGTTCCAGCCTCGCGCCCGCTGTGGCAAAGATTGTGCAAGAAAAACTTGACCTAACCGATACAGCGATGACCTACCTAACGACTCATGGTGAACTAGATCAGGAGCACATCAAGTTCTATGAGGCAACCATGAATAAGATAACTAACGAGGCAGACCAGCAGGCCATCATCGACGTTGCGAACAACGTCTACAGGCTTTACTTTGATATTTATCGTGCTATCGGTGATGAAGCGAAAAGCTTAGCCAAGGCCCGTGCAGCTTAAATGGAAGCTTCGAACACAAGGGTTCTCCTGACAGGCGCAAGTGGCGGTATAGGCAAGTGTATCGTGAGCAATCTGATCGAGTCCGGTGCATCAGTATTACTACACAGCAGATCTTTTACCCAGCTCGAAGCCTATGCCGAGCAAGCCTCTTTGCCAGAGTCTCGGTTTCAGTTAATCGAGGGTGAACTCACGGATCAGGCTGATCTCGCCAGAATCGCATCTGAGGCGAAAGACTTCGGCATAAATACACTTATTAATAATGCCGGAATCAACGCTTTTGAGCCCTTTGAAGCAAGTGACATACAAAGTATCGTGAACGTAAATGTCATCGCCACAATGCAGCTCACACAATCTTTGCTGCCTCACTTTCAAACCCTTCCTGAAGCCATCATCTTCAACATTGGTTCAACCTTCGGCAGCATTGGTTTTGCCGGTTACGTCACCTATTCAGCTACAAAACACGCTATTAAGGGTTTTTCAGAGGCGTTAAGGCGTGAACTTGCAGACTCAAACATTCGGGTTTTATATATCTCACCAAGAGCCACGGCGACCAAAATGAATGGGGCGAATGTTAACGAAGTTAATATCGAAATGAATGTTCATACCGATTCACCAGAGTTGGTGGCTAGGGAAGTTATCGATAGTCTTCGTAGATCCCTCACAACTAAACAATTAGGGTGGCCAGAAAAACTTCAGGTAAAGCTGAACGCACTATTTCCCGGAATTGTTGACGCCGCATTAAAAAAACAGCTGCACATTATCAAAAAACACATTTCAACTAATCTAAACCAAAAAAAACCTACCCAACACGAATAATCTAACCACTTAGAATAAAGAGACGACCTCATACAAAGAGACTACTATGAAAAGACTAATACTCATTATCGCTTGTACGATTTTACAATCGAACCTTTACGCTGCGACCCTGGAAGAGTTTCAGAAGGACTGGGCTGCAGCTAACTATCGTTATTCTGGCAAAGAACAGGTCACTAAGTTTGAAGAACTTGATGCCGCTATGATCGCAGAGTTGGCAAACAAACCTAACGACCCGCAGCTACTTATTTGGCAAGGTATTATCAAAAGCACCTTTGCCGGTAAAGCGGGTGGTCTTACCGCGCTTAGCCTCGCAAAAGGTGCGCGAAAATCTCTCGAGCAGGCAATCGAAATAGATGAGATGGCTTTAAGCGGTAGCGCTCATACAAGTCTCGGCGCCCTCTACTATCAGGTACCTGGCTGGCCAATCGCCTTCGGTAGTGACAAAAAGGCGAGAATGCACCTAGAAAAAGCACTTTTAATAAGCCCTGACAGCATCGACTCCAATTATTTTTACGCTGATTTTCTGTATGAAGAAGGTCAGCACGAGGCTGCCAAAGCGGCTTTGAAAAAAGCGATAGCTGCCAAAGCACGTCCCGGCCGAGAACTCGCCGACAAAGGCCGCAGAGACGAAATAAACGTGTTAATGACCAAGCTCGATAAGAAGTAGTATTAAAAAAGGCGTTAGAAGCGCCAGTACAAATCGAAAAAAGGCACCAGGGGTAAACCAAACTTATCCCTTGATTCCAATACACCATTTTTCATTTCATATTCAGTGCCAACCTGATTTTGCCTATTCAGCAGGTTTGTGATTCCGGCTTCAAGTCTTAATTCCTGTTCTCCAAATTTCCAACGTCGAGTTGCCTTCATGTCCAAGCTTCGAAAATCACCAAGCCCAATGCTATTTCGATCATCAACAAAAACCGCATTATTCTCCAACCTTATTGGCGTCGTTAGCCAGCCATCGTGAAAAGACCCAGAAAAGGAAACCTGCCAATCACGGTAGGTTAAGGCAACCCCAACATTGCCCGCGTGAGTTTGATCCCAAGATCGTTTTACAGTTGTACCCGACAAGAAATCTTCTGTGCGTGAAACCGAGTAGTTAGCCCAAAGTGCAATATCCCGAAGCAAACCTTCAACAGATATCTCCACACCCCTTGACTCATATTCTTCTGGAGCGACCTCAAAACGATCAAACTGAAGTTCAGGCACCAGCGTCAGACTGCTAGACAAATTAACATAGTACGGGTTCACATCTGACCCATACTTTTTATAGGCTTCAACCCTCAAACTAAAACCAGCTGGGAGCCCCTGCTCAACACCAACAATCACCTGCTCATTTTCCTGAATAGGCGCAAATGAAGTTAAGCCATCATTGATCTTTAGCTCGTGCACTCCGTCTGCCTGGCTGTACTTTCCCCAACTCGCGCGTAACGTGGTTGATTTCATAGGACGGTACAATATTCCCATGCGAGGGCTTATTTGGACTTCTTTCAATGAATGCTCATAGTGCTGGCCATCAATGCGCAACCCCAATGTCATAACCCAATTATCTACTGGACTCCACTTTGAAGTGAAATAGGTTGAGTACTGATGACCAGTTTCAATGACACGGGAGGAAACCGCTGTGGGCCGGTTATAGTTGGATACGGATTGAAACACCGGCTCAAGGATGAACTCGGAATCAAACTGATAACGGGCCTCAAGATAGCGATAATCCCAACCAAACTCGAACAACAGCGACTTATCTTTCAAATATTCAGCCTGCTGTTTCACATTATAAACTCGGAATTCACGATCATCTGTCAGATTCCCAGTGACGATGTTGGGTTTACTAACTCGCCCTTTTCTGTCATTTTTAATGCCAGAAAGTGATATGAGACTAGTGACATTTAACTCTGAGGATAACTCGCTGTCAGCCTTAAGCCAGAGGTAGGTGTTGCCGTAAATATTACTGGCGGCCTCTGTACCCGATGAATTCCGAAGCGACATGTCATCACCAAACCAGAATAAGCTAGCAGAGAACTGATGCTTTCCAAGCAGGTTCCAACGATATTGTGCAAACATATCGGCAAACGAAGGCTTACCAAGGTCCTGCTCTGAGAAGCCGACGATATATTCTGCCGTGCTTCTGCGTAAATCAATTAACCAGTCACTCTCGTGACTACCGCCAGCTTGAAGGTATGAGGCATTAAAGATTCCAAGGCCTATTTCTCGGGTTTCCAACAAATCCTGAGTGTCGCGCGGCGTGATATCCATAACTGCACTCAGTCGGTCGCCATTGCGTGCGGAAAAACCACCACTCGAAAACTCGACATCCTCGATAATACGGGTATCGAAACTCCCAAACAGCTGATTGAAATTCTGAAAATGAAAGGGTTCATATAAGCGAACGCCATCAAACTCAATCAAAGTTTCATTACGCCGCCCACCCCTGACCCGTGGCCGAGCAGAGACACCGTTCGAAGCACTACCGGGCAGGCTAGCGACAAGTCTTGCAGCATCATTTCCTACCGCGGGTCGCAACAGGATTTCGAGATTCGAAAGTTTTGTTGTGCTCTGACCTCGCTGGACCACGAGCTTATACCTACTTGAGGTTACGACAAGTTCTTCGATTGCCATAGGCTCTGAAATCGTTCTAGGCGGCAGGTCAGGTTGGGATTCAGACTCGACTAGTCGTACCACCGCGTAGGCGTTAGCATTGATGGGTTTGAGGGTGAGTTTAAAGCTGGCTAAGGCTTTTTCAACCTGCTCAAGCGTAATTGTTTTTTCAGGATCAAAGGTGACATTGTAGTAGCCCGGCACAAGGTCGCTAGAAAATAGCGTGTGGATACCCGCTGTGTTGGCAAGCGCTAGATATTCAGCAAGAGATACGGTTTCCGAGGCTTGCGCGGAAGAAAAAGCTAACCACGAGGTTAGAAGTAGAGCGCAGAGACAAACACAGGTTTTTTTGGGCCTAGGCGGTTGAGAAGTCAAACCTTGGGATGCATGTATATTGTAAACCTGCACTTTAGAAAACAATATGACGAACAGCCCCGCGATCTTAATAAAGTGGATATCCAGCAACCAGACACTACAAAGTGTTTAGGGTAATGACGCCTTCGCTAGAATTTTTACCCGAGAATCATACTCTATTTACCTACAACAATCGCACCGGGCTCCGAGTTCACAAGGCGGAAATTGGTCGTTGCGAGAACCGCTGACAAAGACTCAAAGGGCGCCAGCCCCTCAATCGTACCATGCAGAATGGTAACCTTAGCATCGGCCTGAATTTCATCTGATTGATAGCTCGTCAAATTACCTGTTTCACGCTCAAGCCAATGGAGATAGGAATCGAGCGTTTGACCATCGAGATCAAACCCTTTGCCGACATTTTGTGTCCAATGCCAACTATCATCATAGGATTTAAGCTGCGTTTTACTTACCGTGTTGTTGTCAAAAATCTGCAGTCGCTCACCTGCCTGAGCAGCCCATTTTTTACCTTCGGCTGCGATATCAACCCGCCCTTCCCTAACCTGCACAAGCCAACTATCCTTGAGTAAACGGACCTCATACTGCGTACCAATATCACGCGTTTTACCGAAAGGTGTATTCACCCAAAGGTGATTGCCACCCTTCAACTGGTTCGAGTCGACATATACAGCACCGCTGATAACATCAAGCTCTTCCCGTGATTTCAAAATTACCTGGGTGTTAGCATCAAGTCTAATTTCAAATCCCGTGTCCAGCGTCACAAAAGCATAGCTATCCCTTCCAGTCCGTAACTCCTGAAGTGGATTCAGTGTGGTACTCCCAGTTGCAGAGTCAGTTGCTGAAGCAGTTGAATACGCTTGCCATGCCTGCCCTGCACTACGCTGCTCTAGAATGTTAACTGCCTGAGTCACTGTGGCAAATTGATCAACTCCAGAAATTTGGTCCGTCGGACTCGAAATTAGCATAAAGCCGGCACCAATCATCAACATGAAGCCAGCTGCAATCGCGTAAGACCGTTGCCTCAAAGACTGCTTGCGTAAAGTCACTTCTGCTTGCCATACGCCTTTTACATTCAGGAAAACTTCGTCGGCCAAAGCCTCAGGCGGCTGAGCTCGAATGCCAGTTTTTATCAACAACTCAGCTATCTCGTCTTCATTCATTGGTTGATCTATATTATCGATAATCATGAGAATCTCTGGTTTCTAATCGTAATTATGGGAGAGATTTCGAGCAAAGCCGCTCGAAAAGACTTTCTTGCCCTCGCAAGTATCGATTGGGTAGCAAGCTCGGTGATTTTTAGTCTCGCGGCAATTTCTACCACTGATAAACCCTCGATATATTTCCACTCCAGCGCATCACCATAATTCGTCGGCAGATAATCCAGTACTTCCTGCACCAACTTTTTCATCTGGACGCCCTCGTACTGGCTATCAGGATTATCTTGATCGTCCCCTGCAAGAGACTCCAAAATGGGGCGAATTGCAACGTCATCCTGAGGCACAACCGGAACCGATTTCGCCAAGCTACGGAAATGTGCATTTATGTCGTTTCGACAGATCTGACATAACCAAGTGAACATAGCGGCCTCTCCTCTATAGGTCGATATGGACCTCATAGCATTCATCAACGTCGTCTGCACAATATCTTTAATCGCATCTTCATCAGATCCTAACCTGGTAAGTGCGAAACGATAAAGTCGGGGGAAATAGTCTCGGAAAAATGCTTCGAACACTTTTTCGTCGCCCTCTGCAAGTTGCTTTGCCAGCAATAAGTCCCCTTTGTGCAGCATTCAGACATTTCCGGTTTAATTGGGAAGTGAGAGTTGAATTCTCAAAGAATCAATCGGTTCTACCAACAATAATTTGAGTAATTGTCTGTCTCAAAGTCAAATCCAACGACCAGTAGGGCCACCATTATCAGATTAGACCGTCCACCGTCCTTCCGTGAGGCCGAAGGCATAAGGCAAGGCACAAGGAATAGGCCTTAGACGTTACTAGCGCGAGTTATCTATCGTTCGTGTAAAACGAGCTAAGAATAGCCAATTGCTGACTCAGGAAGTCTTCCGTCGACTTCAATCGGGAAATCAGACCATCCGCTGCTGAAAATTGCGAAGAAAGTGAGTTCTGCAATATTTCCAGTCTCTCATCCAATGCGATTCTAGATTCCGCAACCCCATCTAGAAGATCGGTCAACGAGCCCGTTTTAGTTTCGAGCAAACCATTGGACGCCAGCATGTCATCAAATAACTCGGTAAGCTGGAAAGCCACACCTTCGACATAACTCACGGTACCACGATCACCCAGGGTACCACCCAGAACTCGTATCCTAATGCCCGCAGCTTCACTCAACTGCCCCGTCGCGGCTGTGCCAGCGACACCCCCACCAATAGCGAACCCAAATTGACTGGCGATGTTAGGAGAGACTTCTGTAAAGTTGACGGAGGATGACGAACCCGTTGTGCTCGAGATAACACCATAAGTGCTTAACCCCAAATCGAAGTCCACTGAAACCGATTTGTTCGCAGCGGCAATGACAGAGTCCTCATTGATTGCCGTTTGTAGAGCCGCAGCAAGTTCAGAACCCGTATTGTATGTCCCGGCTGCAACGGTCAAATCACCTGACGCAATACCATCAACGTTAATCTTAAAATCATAGTCACCATTCGTTATCTCCGCCGGTGTAATAGTAATCGGTACATTTACGTCATTCAGAAAAGAACTGGAGACAAAGCCAGGTTTAGCGGATAAAGCGCCATCCGATGCTCTCAGATACTGCCCTGACCCTGTTGCAGCTTCACCATTGATTGTGCCTTTAACGTCCAACCCGGCGCTGACAGTACCCACTGAGGAGCCAAACCCCAATTGAGTTTCTGTATTAGTATCTTCTGAGGAAAACGAAATTGAGCTATCTGAACCAAACTCTCCACTCAAAAACTCAAGTCTTTGAGCATCTGCGTCGTAGCTAACGGTGATCGTATCTCCGCTATTATCAATATTTGTATCGTTGTTAATACGTATTTGCAATTCCAGGGCAAGCGCTGCACCACTGGTATATGTACCTTGAGTGATCGATATTGATTCAGAATCAGTACCATTAACACTCACTACAAACGTATCGTTATCAGCATCGATGACAACAGGTGAATCGAGCGCGGCGATTGTCTCTCCTGCATAGGCACCTTGAGTCGCAACCTGTGTCAACTCAATTGCATAAGCACCCGGTTGAGTATTGAAACCAGTATTGACGACCTCTATCAGCGGATCTGAGTTAGAGGTGTTGGTTGCGAACAAGCTAACAATTGCATCAGGGTTGTCCTTAATAGCCTTATTCAATGCCGTCGTATCAAGTTCTAGCAGGAAGCTATTGTCTTGGTTCGTCCTAATACCAACCTCTGCCAAAGTCCGAAAGTTCGAGTCGACAATGCCAGCGACAATGCTGTTCATCAAATTACGTATCTTGGTATTGACGTTTCGTAAGGTCGAGTCACCTAACAGAACACCCGTTTCACCAGTCTCCGCGTTAAAGGCAGTTAGCTCACCCGATATCACTTTAAGATCATTGAACGAATCAATAAAAGTTTGAACTTTGGTGACAATTGAACTGGTATCCGCCGAAAAATTCAGCGCTATATTTTGGCCTGGATTCGCAGCAGTCAAATTGAGCGTGACACCCGATATCACTTCTGTCACAACATTAGATTCACGGGTAATGGCAAGACCGTTAACCACAAGTTCAGCCGATTGTGCAGCCTGAGTTTGAGTAAGGCTGCCATTACTACCGTAACGTATGCCAAGGTTAGGGTTCAAACCGAGCACGCCGTCATCAGCCGTCACCTCGAGCGTTTCGTCGCTGCCAGTACCCAAAGTTGTTAAAACCAAGCCACCGTCATCGGGATCTATTGAGGCGACAACGACACCGGCACTTAATCCAGCGCCAACTAGTGCCGTATCAAGCGCATTCTGTATCGCAATCCTGTTATCTTCTGCCGTTCCACCGCCACCGCCTAAGTCTGTCGTAGCATCGTCAACAACCGTCACGTTCAAATCGGTAAATGCGCCAACATTGAAAGTAAAGGCTGCATTTGTTGTTCCAAAGTCTAAGCCAGTGTTCAAATCAACGGATCCGCCTTCAGCGATTGCACCAACTTCAGCTGTACCATTGTAAGTAGCGTTATAAGCAAGATCCTTTAAACCACTACCCTGGTCACCTGCGACCAAAACTTCCATACTGTTACTCAAGCCAGGATCATCCGTGCTTAACAACAACCTAAACCCAGAGCCATCATTGACGATGGTAGCCTGCACGCCAAAGTCTGCTTCGTTGATAGCCGCTCGCAAAGACGAAAGTGTATTGTTGCTTGAGTCGATGGTAATTGTCTTAGTATTCTTCGTTGTGTCGCTCTCGAACGATTCGTAGGAACCGTCTCCAATGGAGAATGCAGTTTCGCCAAATCGGAAAGTGAGTTCTCCCGTACCCACGATGTCTGTAATCGCATCATAGGACCCCGTCACCAGAGAATGTGACTGGGCGAGTTGATCGATTGAAACAGAAAAAGAGCCCGTCTCAGCTTGACCTGAGGCAGTGGCAGTGAGCGCTGTGGTATCTGAACTGGTGGCAACTATGGATTCCAAAGCACCTTTAGCCGTCAGCGCAGAGGTTGATGTTCTTAAGGATTCCAGCGCGCTCGTGATTGCGCCAAAGCCAGAAATCTCCGCTTCATATTCTGCCTGTTGCAGGTTGAGACGCAGTTCACTAGGTTCGCGTTCCGCAGCAACAAGATCTTCTACAAGCTCCGTCGTAAGAATGCCTGAACCAATACCGAGCGATTGAATAGCCGCCATAATTTCCCCTGGTTGGCCTGTCGAAGCACCTATGTCAAAACTAGAAGACCGATAGTCAACGGTCTTTAATGAATCAAGTCGTGTAACGACCAAAGTCGCATTAGGAAAAACCCTAATGCGACTCTGATTCAATCCATCCATTGATGGAATCAAACAACACTCTGCTATCTAGCTCACGTCTAATCCATCAGACTTGCGCGCTAAACAACAGTAGTGGTTCTTCATTATTCAATTTCTGTGCCAACAGCAGAGTAACTTCCGCAGGTATTCGACGAATCACCTCGGATGATTGCGTATCCACCACCGTAATCACGGATTCACCGCTAATCTCGTCTAACGAGAACCGTAAATCTCGTTGCACACTTTGAATATAGTCATTTAGCTTAGCCACTGCTTGCGCTAATTGACGGTTGGAATCAGTTTCTTTTGCTTCGTGGGCATCCTTTGCCTCCAATTGCGGCAAATCATTGCCGCTATCAACCACGGGATTCAATTTCGCATCCGTTCGTTCTCCACCCTGCGTTTCACTACGCTGTACGTTTTGAGGTGTGCTTTGTGGATTAATAATATTCATAACGAACCTCTAAAAGGAATGTTTCTAGTAGATCACGACTCAATTTTTTGAGCCGCGACCACCAAAAACCAAACCGCTTACTACTGCAATAAAGACAATACTTGCTGAGGTGCTGCATTTGCCTGAGCGAGAATCGATATACCAGCCTGCTGCAATACCTGGGTTCGAGACAATTCTGCTGTTTCTGCTGCAAAGTCAGCATCCAGGATTCGCGAGTTAGCGGCCTGAAGGTTCTCTACAGAGATTGATAGATTGTCTATGGTAGATTGCAACCGGTTCTGGATCGCACCAAGGTTCGCTCGCTCGGAGCTTACGGACGATAGTGCGTTGTCGAGGGCATCAAGTGCTGCAACAGCACCTTCAACCGTTGAGATATCAACCTCGTTGAGGAATTGGCCACTGTCAGCACCGCCATAAGTACCAGATTTCAAGCCAAGACCCTCAAGGCCCCCGAATCCATCTTCACCTACAGCGCCGTTAGTACCACCGGCAACAGTAAACTCCTTGGAGGACTCAAGTCGAACCGTAGAAGACGTTGTTGCTGCCACCTCCGCATAACTCGTAGCCTGCCCAGTGAAGTCAGCTTCAGCTAAACCTTTAGCGCCTGAGTCAAGCCCTACATTTAGCCCTGTAAAGCCGGTACCAAGCGTATCAACAGCAACAGAAACGTTTCGACCATCTCCTGCCGTCAGCGTGATACCACCACCATTATCGGTTGCATTAACACCCGTTTGGCCAGAGATCTGGTTGATCGCACTGATAGCACTCGACCTGTTCGACTCTTTATCAGTACCGAGCGTTAGCACACCTGTCTCTATTCCATTGATATAGATGTTACCCTGGTCGCCGTCTGTGGCTCGGTCAGTTGTGGTTGTTCCACCAGCCACTACCGTCGCATTAACCGTGGCAGAAACGCCAGTTGAATCGGTTGCGCCGTTGATAGCCGCCGCAATCGAAATACCACTAGCGGCCTTGTTGGATGAGTTGGCGAGTTCATTTGATGCCGTATCATCTGATGCTTTAGAAGCAGAGATACCAACACCATTTATTCGCAAGTCACCATCAAGCAGCGTTTTGATCGTCAATGACTCGTTAC
>JBLHWY010000166.1:0-13681 GCA_047629195.1 Candidatus Azotimanducaceae bacterium | reverse complement strand
AGCTCAAACGTCTTCGCATCTGCTCGACTCTTAGAATAGTCGAGTGTTAATCCGCAGGTGCTTATTATCCTGCTCGTCGCCCGATCCTGTTCCTGACTAAAATATGAGGCGATCGAGCTATCCTTCACTATTTGAGCGTGAGCTTCCAGTGCTTTCCATGCTGGGGTCAATTTTATAGACATAGTTTTTATAACACTGCTTGTAAACCTGATTTAAATGATCGAAGGCTTGGGATTGTAATAGTGCCGACCGGACTTAACCGTTAGCATGAAGTTAACAAATTGTTGGTAGTCCTGTTGTCCATTCGTCAGGTCCAGTTCAGAAGCGTTCACGATTAATAAAGGCGAGTCATTGTAATAATGGAAAAACGCCGTGTACGCATCTATTAGCTTAGACAGATAAGATTTGTCTATGCTTAGATCAGACTTGGTGCCACGTTGCTGGATCCTGCTTTGCAGCACTGATATCGGCGCTTGTAAGTATATGACTAAATCTGGCGCAGGTGCAGCAATCGCCAGATGCGTGTTGATGTTGTTATAAAGCGCCATTTCATCTGGATCAAGGTTTAACAGGGCAAAGAGTCTGTCTTTTTCTAATAAGAAATCAGCCACGGTTACAGGCTCGAACATATCACCCTGACGCATGCTTTGTATTTTACGTGCTCGTTCGAAGAGGAAGAAAAGTTGCGTTGGCAGCGCGAATTGTTTCTGGTTTTGATAAAAACGGTCTAAAAATGGATTGGTTTCGGGTGATTCAAGTAACGTCTCGTAATTAAATGTCTTCGCCAGCATCTTAGCTAATGTTGTTTTACCTACCCCAATGGGTCCCTCAACAGCGATGTATCTTGGAATGTGCTTGGCGTTAATATCAAAGATGAGGCTATTATCCATTGAACCTTAGTGATGCCAGTGTTCGAAATTTCCAAGTAAGTTAATAATTGTACGCATGTTGTAGTTGTGAATTGAACTGTTTTCTGTCGGCAATTTCTCTGACATCAGCTGTTTTGCGGCGGGCGTTTTCGGCGTCGCCTACGCGTACCTTGACTGTTTCCATTGGGTTGTTCGGACATACCACGTGGGCTGTTGCGGTGGTCTGGAAGAGGGTTGTCTATTTGGTACTGCGTCCAGAATGCGCCCAAATCATCTAGTGCTTCTCCTGATCGTTCTCGCAGCAAAAGGAAGTCGTACGCTGCTCTGAAACGCTTATGACTTGCGACCGCGATAGCCTTTTTGCCTGTTTTATTTGGCAGGCGGAATTGTAAGAACCAAATCTCACGCATGGGTCCCGAAAAGCGTTTAGGAATAGAAGTGAACAGTTGCTGTTTGGCCACGACATTGTTCGCTGCTTCCATATTTGCGGCGTAGATTGTGACCCCCTCTTCATCAATGAGTCGTTGTCGTTCTTTAAGAAAAGGGCCCCACAACAAAGCAGCGAAAATGAAAGCCGGTGTGACAGGCATATCGTTCCCTATTCGAGTGTCCGTGCTTTCGAGCGCGAGTTCGATGAGCGAGCGATGATGGGAATCATTCAATAAACTTTCTGTATCTGGAAATAACCAGCGGAACGTGTCTTCTTCAGTAAGACAATATAATGCTTCTTTGCCATACCCAGACATAAATAATTTCAGAACTTCCTCGAATAGCCTTGCAGGCGGAATGTCCTGTAAAAGATAGCCAAGCTCAGAAATTGCAGCGCGTGTCTGTTCTTCTATTTCGAAACCAAGTTTGGCCCTAAATCGTAAGGCCCGAAGCATCCTGACGGGGTCCTCTCGGTATCTATCAACAGGAGTGCCTATCAGTCGAATCTGTTGTCGTTTTAGATCTTCGATGCCTTCTAGAGGGTCTAGAATTTCTTGGTTTTCTGGATCGTAGTATAGCGCATTGATGGTGAAGTCACGTCGCCGAGCATCCTCACGGAAGGTGCCGTAGCGGTTATCCGATAAAATCATGCCGCCCTCACTGATATGGGAGCTATCGTACGTATCATGATTTTCTTCTGGATGTTCTGCGCGGAATGTAGCGACTTCGATGATTTCCCGTCCGAATCGAACGTGAACAATCATGAACCTCCTGCCGATCATTCGCGAATTTCTAAACAGGTCGCGAACTTCTTCAGGGTGAGCGTTGGTCGAAACATCGAAATCTTTTGGCGTTTTGCCTAGTAAAAGATCGCGTACACAACCTCCGACGAGATAGGCTTCATAACCCGAATCTTGCAGTCGCTTCACGACTTTTCGAGCATTTAAGTTGATCTGATCGGCGTTGAGTGTGATGGCTATATCGTCGGACATTCGATTCCGGAATTAGAAGCAAGTGATCAAAACTGATCTAAATAAAGGACGCTATACGAAGACAGCGGTCAAGTTGACTTATGTTAACAGACAACTGTTATGGTGAGTATGATTGGTCAGAGTAGTGGGGGCGAATAAAGGGTTTTGGAATAAAAATTCCTCAATAAAAAAGGGAAAAGTAAACTTTTCCCTTTTAGCAAGCCAGTTCTATTATTATTATTATGTTTCTTATTATTATTATGTTTCTTATTATTATTTGATGTTTCTTATTATTATTGTGTTTCTTATTATTATTTGATGTTTCTTATTTTTCCCCAACGACAGTGTTGTATTGAGTTACAAATAACTAATGCAGTTGTCATGCCAATAATAATTATCTTTTAAAATCAAAGAGATAGAAAATCCCGCTTTTATGAGTTGGTTAAAGTGTAACCAAAGGTTACGTTTCGATGTGCGGATGGTAACGGTGCGTCTAAGAGGTAACACTTTTGTTACTCTTTGCCTCCATGCAGTCTTGAAACAGGCAGCATAGGAGGACATCTCAGTAGAGTTATAACTTGCGCGATCTCTCACGGGGTAGGTTTAGTTTCTGTCGCCGTTGCCACAGGGATTTTCGGCTAATACCTAATCGTTGGGCCAGTTCTGTCTCAGTCATACTGTCTTGATTCTCGATAACAAATTTTTGGAAATAATCTTCGAGAGACAAATTGTCTTCACTATCAACCGATGGCTTATCCATCTCATTGCTTGGACTTTGCTTTGCTTGTATTAAATCTGGTTCCTGCGGCGATTCTGAATCGACGGAAAGCAGGTCTGGTGAAATCATGCCGCCGTCGCAGAGAATAACTGCACGTTCAATGGCGTTTTCAAGCTCTCTGATATTGCCAGGCCATCGATAGGTCTTGATTACGGTTTTTGCGGCTGGAGAAAAGGACAAGCATGGTTTGCCTAGCTGCTCGCAATTTACTTTTAGGAAATGATCTGCGAGTACTGGTATGTCGTCCTGACGTTCTCGTAGTGGTGGTAGGGTCAACTTAACGACGTTTAGTCGATAATAGAGGTCCTCACGAAAATCACCTCGTCCTGTCAGCTTCTTCAAATCCCTGTGAGTCGCTGCTATTAGGCGAACCGAGACTTTTTTTGTTGCGACTGAGCCGATGCGTCTTACTTCGCCTTCCTGCAATACACGAAGTAGTCGAGCTTGTGCTTCTAAGGGTAGTTCACCTATTTCATCGAGAAATAAAGTGCCGCCATCGGCTGCTTCTATGAGTCCTGCCCTTGCACTAACTGCCCCTGTAAAAGCCCCTTTTTCGTTGCCAAATAATTCAGATTCAATCAGCGAGTCGGGGATTGCAGCGCAGTTCAGTGATATCATATTTTTGTCGGACTGCTGGCTGGCTTTATGAATAGCCTTGGCTACAAGTTCTTTGCCAGTGCCCGACTCGCCTTGTATCAGCACGGTGGTGCCGGTCGGCGCAACTTTGTGGATACGATCCATTAGCTCGATGATTGCGCCACAGGAACCTAACATACCTTCAATAACGGCGGGTTTAGATTTCTTTGCGATAAGGCCGGTGATGGTGCCGAGTAAATCGTGATAATCAAATGGTTTTGCAATGTAGTCAGCGGCGCCAAGTTTCATGGCTTCTACTGCAGACGCAACGCTGGCGTAGCTCGTCATCACTAGCACTGGAACTTCAGGTGCTTCTTTGATGATTCCTGTCCCGGTAGGACCCGGTAGGCGCAAATCAGTAATGATCAAAGAGAAATCCTGCAGGTTATATCGCAGTGCTTCATCTAGTGAACCAGCTTCTTCTACTTTGTATGATTGTTTTTCTAGAAACTTCTTAAGTGACGTGCGTATTATGACTTCATCTTCAATAATGAGAATTTTCTGTTTGCTCATACACTCTATTTAGGCAACCTGAGATCAACTTTCTAAATATGGATAGATATAACTAGCTTAGCTTACGGCACTACTAGTGCCTTCACTTATATTAAGAATATCTTATTTTAGTCTTCTCTGAAGGTGCTCTAGCTCTTAGTTCGTATTAGCGGTTGGTTTACATTAGCTCATTTTTATTTTGGCTTTGTTGTTGCCAAATGAAAACGCCGGGCGGTTATAAGTTGTTATTATAGGTACTTAACAACGTTCAATGGACGAAGTCAACTCAATTGCTACGCAGTCTCGTAATCAAAGAAGTCTGCGTGAGTTAGATTACTCTGGGATATTTTCCTGCCTGTCAAAGTAGGGCACAGTGATAGTAATACAGGTACCGGAACCCTTAGATGATGGCGTTGCACTAATTGACCCGTGATGTTCTTGAACAATAGTATTCACGATTGCGAGTCCAAGGCCCGTGCCTTTGCCGGGATCTTTTGTGGTAAAAAAGGGTTCAAAAACTTGCCCAATTTTCTCAGAAGGAATGCCGTAGCCTTGATCAGTGATTGTAATTGTCAATGATCCATCTGTGCTAACGGAAGCAATTTCTATGACGTCACCGGGCCGTGATGCATCTCTAGCGTTGGTGAAAATATTTACGAAAACCTGCGAAAGTCTTTGAGCGTTGCCTAGAACATAACAATCTTCTTTGAGTCGGTTCTTGAAGTTGATATGGTCGTTTTGCTGGCTTAACGACAAAAGGCTAATTGCCTCGGTTACGCATTGTTTAATATCTACTGGTACATAGGGCTGTAAAGATTCTGCTCTGCCGCCATATGAGAAATTGATGAGTGATTGAAGTATTTCAGAGACCCGCCCTGTTTGTTCCAAGATTTGGTCTGAAAGTAGGTGGAACTCCTCTTCCTCTGTCTCAAATTTCATATTCTGGGCCAGACAAGCGATACCGGTAATTGGGTTTCCTATTTCATGGGCGATACCAGCGGACAGTTGACCGATTGAAGCCAGCCTCTCGTTGTGGAGGAGCTGTTCTTCAAGAATGTGTTCATCGGTCATATCTTCAATAACGATGACAACGTCGCCTTCAGAGGTTGGGATATTATCGATAGATGCCTTATGTAGATTTACCAGTAACTGATCGCCGTTGCTTGAGACCGATGCCCTTAGTCTGTGTGTGTCGACACCAATAGCAAACCCGTCGAGTAAAAGAAACCAGTCATCAGGTAGTGAGGTAAGAGCAGAACCAATTATTTTGCCAGCACTAATTTTAGTTAGCCTTTCCATCGCAGCATTCCAAATCAGTACATTCTGGTTCTCCGCAATTGCACATACCGCAGTAGGGAGTTCTTGCAAAATTAGGCGATGATGACGGCGCAGCGCGTCTAGTTCTGCAGCCATTCCTGTCAATTGTGATTGGTAATCTTCTAGCCTCGACTCAACTGAATAAACCGTATCTGAACCAGTAAAACCTGTGTTCAAGTTGAATGGTACAAAGCGATCAATAATACTATGAGAGATAGTTTGACCGAGTGTCGTAGATAGGTTTGATTCTAATTGATTGCGAATTTGATGTAGCATGTGTGGTCGCTGTTCATCCGGGTCGAGTTTCAATTCCGCGAGGGCAAATTGAATCTCGAGGTTTGCAGTATTGGCACCCAATATTGATTGTAAGCCTAGCTCAATTTCTTCAACAGATTGCGCGATCAGTGAACCCTGTGAGGGTCGGTAGAAAGAGTCAGAGAGACACTCGTTAGCTGCTCTAAGTTCCTCGTTTGATGTTTTTGACAGCAAGGAGAATATAAAAAATCCTAGCGCGTTAACAGTAAGAGAAGCCATTGCTGCTATGTGCCAAGCGCTTTCTTGTAACTCGTAGAGTCCGGGTTGTTGCAGTTCTGTTTGATAGCCGAGAGCCGCAGGCGTGACAAAGCTTGCATAAAAAATATCGCTTAACAGTGGATAGAACAGTGTCGCGAACCAGATCAGATAACCGAGCAAAAGCCCCGCTAGTAGCCCCGCTTTATTTGCCCTGCGCCAGTAGAATGCGCCAAATAGTCCAGGTAAAAATTGTAACACCGCGACGAAGGCAACGATTCCTAGGCTGGTCAGGTTTTGGCCTTCGGCCAGTAGCTTGTACATACAGTACGACAGAAAGATTATACCTGCCACCAGTATCCGGCGAGTATAGAAGAGAATTGAAAACACGTTCACGCCCGGCTTTGGCGTATAGAGCGGCAGGAATACATGGTTGAGTATCATGGTTGAAAGGGCAAGCGTCGTGACAATGAGGACCCCACTTGCGGCTGCCAGACTCACCACAAATGCTAGGATAGTAATGCTACGGTTTTCTGCCGTTAAGCCTAGTCCAACAACATGAAATTCTGCTGGTGTTTCTGCCCCAAGATACATTGCTGCCCATAAGATCGGGGGTATGCATGCGCTCAGACAAAGCATGTATATGGGGAACCCCCAACGAGCATCATTTAGCAAATTTTCATTTTCATTTTCTGTAATAAGAATATGGTAGACATGCGGCATGGCCACTGCAGCTGCAAAGAAGAGCAACAAAAGTGTCCGCGAGGGCCCTGTTGCGAGTGTATTGTCTAATTCGTGTTGTGAAATGTTTTGGGTCAACCATGCATTCATGTTGCTGAGCCCACCAAAAACATCGTTAACCGCATATATTGCTATGGCGGTCAATGCGACTAATTTGATGACAGAATCCAAGCCCATTGCAACAACCAAACCTTGGTGTTTATCTCGGGTCGATAGGTGCATCGCGCCAAACAATATTGCAAACAATGTCATTGTACTGCAGAAGATTATGGCGAGGACATCCTCACTGAAATCTTGGTTTAGTAGATGTACAGTAATTGATACAGCGTGTATCTGTAAGGCGATTAGAGGCAAAAGCCCGATTAACATAAATAGGCTCACCACTCCACCGACCCACGGCGCTGGGTAGCGAAATGCAAACACATCTGCCAGAGAGCCAAGTTTGTGAGTCAGTGCGATTCGACAAATAGGTGCGAGTAGTAAAGGCGCAGCCATGAAAGCTGCGCTGGCTCCCAGAAAGTAGAGCATGAAGCTTGAGCCATATTGTGTCGCGAGTCCAAGTGTACCGTTAAAGCAAATGGTGCCAGCAAAAACGCCTAGCGCCAGTACTCTTGTAAGACGATGGTGGGTTAGCGATTTTGGTAACCATCCTAGCTCTGTTGCATAGGCAGAGCCAAACAACACCGTTAGATAGATTAATCCGATAGAGAATAATTGAGTTATCGAGAAGGTCATGCTGTCAATTGGACGATTTTTTTTGAGAAAGTTTTTTTTGAGACTGCTTGTTTCGAGAACTTAGAGCCCAGCCAATAATCACGAGGAAAATAAGTGCGGGTAGATAGTAACCGTACCAATTGAACAAACTCTGGCCATCCTGCCAACCAGGTATTTGAGGACTGAAGACGAAGAATCCCAGCGTAATAAAAAAAATCACTCGTTCAATGCGCATGCTTAATCCAAGTGCAGGTGAAGTTTGAGTAGAGAATATGCACTCATCATTGTAAAGCAATCCTATCTCATTTAGGTTGAGTAAAACTCTCTCACTATAGTGAAAAGCTACCAGTCTCTATGTGGCAGGTCCACAGAGCGCGAAAATAGGGGTTTACAGTTGAAAAATTTCAATATTAAAGATGGCCGTGACGTGCTGTTAGATATCGTTGGTGCTATGGATTTTGACTTCAGGGATCAGGGTATTTCCCCGAGACGATTGCCGAATTGGACGCGTGCGCAGTGTCCAGAGCTAATGAAGGTAATGCTGCGCATGCCTTCGGGAGTTCGCATTGTCTTTGATACTGATGCGACGGAAATCCATTTGACAGCGATGACGACGACAATGGTGGTTGGTCAAGCCCCAGCACGAAGCCCTGCAACCGCTGACATTATCAAACCGGTAGTATGTAACCTAGAGTTTGCTAGCTTATTGCTGGATAGCGAGTCTGATAAAGGCAATGTCATACTTTTGGATTCAATGGATCGAACTAAATATGAGTTTCAAGCAGGTACTGAAAGTCGCTTTGAGTTTACGGGTCTACCTGAGGGGGGAAAGACCTGCGAGATGTGGTTGCCGCAAAATGCGTACATTGAATTGCGTCAGCTAGCAGTCAATGACGGTGCTACGATAACGCGCGCTGCACCAGACAAAAGACCAAAATGGATTCACTACGGCAGCTCGATCAGCCATTGCATGGAAGCAAAACAACCTGGGCTAATATGGCCAGCGGTTGCAGCGCGGAGCTCTGGGGCATCATTACAGAACCTTGGTTTAGCAGGGGAATGTCATCTGGATCCGTTTATCGCTCGAGTGATCAGAGATTCTGATTCGGATCTTATCAGCCTCAAAGTTGGGATTAATATAGTAAATCGAGACTCTATGCGCGAACGAGTTTTTGTGCCTGCGCTTCATGGCTTTCTGGATACAATTAGGGAGCGGCACTTTGCCACGCCAATTGTGCTGATCTCGCCAATATTTTGCCCAAGTGTGGAGGATAACCCTGGACCTACTTTTCCAGGCCAAGATGGAAAATTTAGGACGGTTCCAGGGCATGAAGAAATTCGTGGGGATTGTTTAACGCTGAAGAGAATGCGCACCCTCATGGAAACTGTCGTAGAAAAAAGAGGCGATGCAAATTTAACTTATCTTGATGGAAGAAGGCTGTTCGATAAAATGGATGCTGCCGATCTACCGGACGACTTGCATCCTAGTGCACAGGGTTATATTAGGATGGGAGAAAGGTTTGCCGATGCTTATTTGAAAAAAGCAGTGGCAAGTATAATGTAATTTACTATTTTCAGATGAACCTTGGCTATTCTAGTCTGGCGAGTATTGTCTTGGCCACACGGTTGACACATGCGGTATTGAGGCAGGGTTCCAAGTGGCAATTGCTTCATTCAGCAGGCTTTCTATGCTATTTGTATTATCTATCTTAGCTTGCCCGAGGCAGTTCAATGCATCCTGCAATATTTTTACTGGATTCTCAGTAGAAATTGGAGTCGCTTGGGCTTGTTTGCTTAGTTTCTTGTGATCGTGCCCAAGCACTACAGGAAGATGTGAATATCTGATGGTTTGATATCCGAGAGTCTCAATTAGACAGTTTTGCCGGGGTGTTGAATCGAGTAAATCATCGCCCCTAACGATATCTGTAATACCCTGGTGTGCATCATCAACAACAACCGCAAGTTGATACGCTACTCTGCCGTCTCGTCGCCGAACGACAAAATCTCCGATTTCACTAATGAGGTTGAACTGATGAAGGCCGCTAATCCTGTCCATGAAACGTATGCTTTTAGATGGCACTCTGAATCTGATTGCAGAAATGGTATCTGAATCTGAGCTAAATTCTTTGTCACGACATGTACCGGGATAAATACCGCGAACAACTTTACGTGAGCAGATACAAGGGAAGACAGCGCCGATCTCGACTAATCTTGCTAGCGCTGTTTCGTAGGCATCAAGGCGAGTGCTTTGGTGTAGTGGCGTTCCGTCCCAAGTCAGGCCGAGTGCTTCTAATTGGCCTTTGATTATGTCAGGTGCAGATATCGACTCTCTTGGAGGGTCTAGGTCTTCTATCCGGAGCAACCACTGACCAGCATTTGCGCGCGCATCTAGCCAGCTGGCTAGTGCTGCGACGATTGACCCGAAATGAAGAGGTCCGGTAGGAGAGGGTGCAAATCGACCAACATAGGCTGGGGCGGAGTTTATAGAGTCAATCCACGCCACGAAGTAACTCCAATGTCTCGCCTTTTTGGCTTGCGGCTCAACTAACCGTGGATTTGCTTTTCCTTGATTTCATCGAGTGTTTTACAATCGATGCATTGAGTCGCTGTTGGTCTCGCTTCTAATCTTTCATAGCCGATCTCGATACCACAGGAATCACAATAGCCGTAGTCATCTTGATCAATCAGGTCGATCGTCTTATCGATCTTTTTGATCAGTTTTCGTTCGCGGTCTCTGGTTCGAAGCTCTAATGAAAACTCTTCTTCCTGAGTGGCCCGGTCTGCTGGGTCTGGATCGTTTGCAGCAACATCTTTCATGTTACTGACAGTTCTGTCGACTTCTTCCATTAACTGAAGCTTCCAGTTTAATAACATTTCTTTGAAATGCTCTCGATGCTCTTCATTCATGTAGTCAGCATCGAAGGTCTTTGCTGGAGATTCAACATCGGCGAGATCTCGAAGTGTTTGTGCTGCACTTTGATTGGTTGAAACCGTGGTTGGCTTTTTTACACCACTTGGTTTTGTTGTAGCTCGCACTGTTGCCTTGGCAGTGGTGGCTTTTGAATCTGCTTTTTTCACTTTTGCACCGGTGGTTGCTTTCTTCTTAGGTGCTTTTGCTGCTGCTTTCAAAGTTTTGTTTACCTTTTTCTTAGATTCAGCCTGTGTGGCTGAAGTCGATGTTTCTTTGGATGGTGCTGGTTTTACATTGGCTTTTGCTTTTGCTTTTGTTGGTGCTTTTTTTGTTTTAACCGCGGCTTTAGCTGGCGGTTTTACTTTCGTTTTAGTATCTGCTTGTTTCTTCGTTTTAGTATCTGCTTGTTTCTTCGTTTTAGATGGTGCTTTTTTGGTCGCGGTTTTTGCTGTCGTGCTTTTTTCTACTGGACTCTTCTTTAAGCTAGGCTTTTTCTTTGAAACTTTACCCTCGACACTACTCTTGTTTCCTGTTTCGCTCTTTTTTGCCGTGGTTTTTTTGGTTGGGCTCTTTTTGGGTGCGGCTTTTGTTTTTGACTTCGATTTGACAGTGGGTTTTGTTTTATCTGCAATTTTTCTTGCTGGCTTCTGACTGGCTTTTGCCTTTGTCGATGCTTTTGCAGGTGCATTAGCTTTAGCCTTAGACTTCTTTACAGGGGCTTTTTTGCTTTTTGCTGCCATAGTTTTCTTCCGATTATTGTCGTGGACAAATGCCTTAGGAAAATCAAGCAGCGTACGTTACCAGAACCTAGGCTTTACGCCAAGTGTCAATTGACCGATTTTTCTTCCTGTAAGTGCTGGATGAAAGTGGTTGAGAAGTCGGTAATAGCAGCGTTAGATGCGATATTCGCGTTCGACATTCAAAATTATTGAACCGATGCCTGTATAGTCGCATGTTTATAGGCTCAGGCGGCGTGAATCTTCATTAAAAGTGCTGTTTTTTGCAAATCTCATTGGCTAGTGATGAGCAGACTAAACCACAGATTTTAGGATAGGGACTGACCAAAAGATGCAGAAACAAGAGATTGCCAAATATGCAGTCCGCATGGGAAAGATTGAACCCTTCCGTGTCATGGACATCATAGCCAGAGCAGCGGATTTAGAGCTCGCTGGTCATGATATTGTACACATGGAGGTAGGAGAGCCTGATTTCCCAACACCGCTGGCTATTGTTGAGGCGGGCCAGAAGGCGATTGCTGATGGAAATACGAAATATACAATGTCGCAGGGGCTGCCTCAGCTTCGTGCACTAATTAGCCAGCAATATCTTGAATGGTATGGTGTTGTGGTTGATCCGAATCGCATATTTGTTACCGCAGGTGGGTCTGGTGCGCTTTTGTTGGTCACCTCTATGTTACTCAACGTGGGTGATGGCTTGTTGATGTCGGATCCTGGTTATCCATGCAATCGTCATTTTTTACATGCTTTTGAGGCCAAACCACAACTTGTACCAGTAACGGCAGATGACCATTTTCAGTTGACCCCGGGGCTGCTGGAAAAATATTGGAGGGATAATACGCGGGGTGCTTTAATCGCATCGCCTGCTAATCCAACGGGTTCGGTGATCCCGCTAGACGATCTGATGCAGATTTCTGAATTGATTGATAAACGGAACGGTCATCTTGTTGTTGATGAGATATATCACGGACTTACGTACGAGGATGTAGTTAGTCAATCAGTGCTTTCTATAAATCCTTCTGCTTTCGTCGTGAATAGCTTTTCAAAGTATTTCGGCATGACCGGTTGGCGTCTAGGTTGGATGGTTGTGCCGCCTGATGCCATTAAGATGGCAGAGAAGGTTTCTCAGAACCTATTTATTTGTCCGTCCAGTGTCGCTCAGCACGCTGCGCTTGCGGCATTCGGTGTGGATGCAAAAGCTGAGATGGAGAGGAATAAAGCAGATTTTAAACGCCGGAGAGATTTTTTGGTGCCAGCACTTAGAAAGCTTGGTTTCGGCGTACCGCTAATGCCAGAGGGAGCATTCTACGTATATGCAAAATTGCCGGAGGGAATCCGGAGCAGTGAGGGCTTTTCAAAATTCCTCCTAGAGCAATATTACGTTGCAGTTACGCCGGGAACAGATTTCGGCAGCTATTTGGCTGAAGATCATATTCGCTTTAGCTATTCACAAGATATCGCTACGTTGCAAAAAGGTGTTGATAGAATCGCAACGGCACTGGCCCATTTTTGATATCTGTTGGTAGGTATGGTTCGAGCTCAAATACTTTTCTCTTTGTAAATGAGAAGCATGGGCCTTTGATTCTTAAGGAAATAACACAATGAAATTTGAAAGTCCGTTAGAACGTGGGGTTTTGCAACGGAGGTACAAGCGTTTTCTCGCGGATGTTGAACTTCACGATGGCAGTATTCGAACGATTCACTGTCCTAATACTGGCTCAATGAAAAATTGCGCTAACCCAGGAGATGAAATTTGGTTCTCGACATCGAGCAATCCAAAACGTAAGTATCCCAACACTTGGGAGATTAGCAGAACACCAAAGGGACACTTTATTGGAATACAGTCTGCAAGGGCAAACGCGATAGTGAAAGAAAAGCTTCATATCATCCCTGAATTTTTCGGCTATGAATCGACGTTGAGCGAAGTGAAATATGGACAAGAAAATAGCCGGATTGATTTGCTGTTGAGAGAGCACGTGGAGCAACCGGATTGTTTCATTGAAGTTAAAAGTGTGACCTTGCTTGATGCAGATAGAGAAGCGGGGTTGGGGTTATTTCCTGATGCTGTAACGACACGGGGTACAAAACACCTGCGAGAACTAACTGAAATTGTCAGAAAAGGTTGTCGCGGGGTACTGTTTTATTGTGTTCAGCACACAGGGATAAGCCGTGTTGAGCCAGCATCTGAAATTGATCCAGACTACGCTCGGACTCTGCGGGAAGCGATAGCTGCTGGCGTTGAGGTCATTGCTTATGGGACAAAAATCTCAGTTAAAGGTATCGAACTCGATGCTCCAATGATGTTTTCGGAATCGGCTTGAATGCAAAAATTGATGAGATTGCCGGTTCTGGTTGTGCTTCTTATTCTGCTTTCCCTAGTGATGTTAGGTGTGGGTTCCTCTGACGTTTCTCTGCTTGATATGTTCCGCGGGCATACAAGTCCTGTGAACGAGATCATTTTTTGGCAGATCAGGCTTCCACGGATTCTGCTAGCCATTATTGTTGGCGCTGGAGTTTCCGTAGCGGGGGCTGCCATTCAGGGGCTTTTTCGTAATCCGCTCGCAGATCCTGCTCTG
>JBLHWY010000165.1:0-13833 GCA_047629195.1 Candidatus Azotimanducaceae bacterium | reverse complement strand
ATTTTTGGCGCAATACCAGCCAGTCAAGCAAGTGACGATGTCGACAGCCGCGAGGTCTTGCTAGCAGCAGCAAACACCGAAGAGGCGATTGCAGCAAGGGAAGGGATGCAGGCATTCCTGGATATGTGTGATACAGAAGAGGTCGCGAGCTCAGAAGGATTAGTCACACGTACCGAACAATTGGTTTCGTCTCCCGATGGAAACACCATTAACGTTCAAATTATCAGACCCGACAACAATGAAATACTTCCCTGCGTGTACTATATACACGGCGGCGGTATGCAAGTGATGTCATGTTATGACGGTAACTATAAGGCCTGGGGCAGGTTGATTGCTGCAAACAATGTTGCGGTTGTGATGGTCGATTTTCGTAATGCGTTAGTTGCATCTTCTGTGCCCGAGGTTGCTCCTTTTCCGGCGGGATTAAATGACTGCGTTTCAGGCGTGAAATGGGTATATGAGCATGCTGATTCACTGAAAATTGATAGGGACCGTATTGTGATTGCCGGTGAAAGTGGCGGCGGTAATCTTACGCTTGCTACGGGATTAAAACTCAAACAAGACGGCGATATGAACCTAGTGAAAGGACTCTATGCGCTTTGTCCCTATATTGCTGGTGAATGGCCGCTAGACAAGAATCCCTCTTCAATTGAAAATAATGGGATAATGCTGGAGTTGCACTCTAACAATGGTGCAATGGCTTACGGTATCGAGGCGTTTAATCAAAGCAATCCGCTGGCGTGGCCGGGCTTTGCCGATATTGAGGATATTGCTGGTCTCGTTCCGACAGTGATAAGTGTTAATGAATGTGATCCTCTGAGAGATGAAGGTATTGGCTTCTATCGATTGCTATTGGAAGCCGGTGTCAGCGCACGATGTCGTCAGGTCATGGGCACCATTCATGGCACCGAGATCTTTCCAATCTGCTGTCCTGATATCAGTCGAGACACTGCGCGGGATCTCGCTGCATTTTGTAAAAACTCATAAGTCGCAAGTCACAGATTGGCTGAATTGAAGTAAAAGAAAGCGTTAGCTAGCTATCCAGGAGAATTGAATGTCAGGTGATAAGAACCAGTGTAGTGAGCCGGAATGGCAAGCCAGAGTAGATCTCGCTGCCTTTTTTCGACTGGTAGCAAATTACGGTTGGGATGATCTTTTGCTCGCGCATATCTCTCTTCGATTGCAAGATGACGCTGGATATCTTGTAAATCCTTTCGGCTTACTCTTTAGGGAGATAACCGCATCGAGTCTTTTAAAGGTGAATCATCAGGGGCAGAAACTGCAGCCTAGCGAATTTGATATTAGCCCTGAGGCCAACGTTATTCACGGCGGCTTGCTGCAAGGTCGTTCAGATATAAACTGTGTCGCGCATGTTCATACTGTCGCAGGTACTGCTGTTTCCAGTAAAGCCGAGGGTCTGAAAAACATTTCCCAGCAGTCGATGATTGTGTGCTCATCGCTCGCATATCACGACTATGAGGGTATCGTGCTTGATCCTGGTGAAGGACCCGGGCTTGTGGCCGATTTAGCCGACAAGAAACATATGATCCTCCGGAATCATGGCTTGCTGGTTGTAGGGCCTAATGTATCGTCTACTTTTCAGAATTTATACAATCTTCAGCGAGCCTGTGAAATGCAGGTTGCAGCGGAAGCAGGTGGTGGAGAGTTGATTTCTATCACGCCAGAGGCGTTGGCGAAGACGGGGCAAATATTTGCTCGAATGGGCAACAAACAATCATCCAGAGATTTCTTATGGGAAGCAAAAATGCGTGAGTTGAGGGAGACCCAGCCAGATTTCGAGCGCTAGCATGCCCTCTAAATGTACATGTTTCTAAGTTGCCAAGCTTCTATATAGAAAGATCTTTGAGATTATAATCCATCAAAAATTTCGTCCTGTTTTCTTTAGTATCGCGATACATTTCCATCGTGTTTTTGAATGGTTGGTATTCAAAGCGAGACTCATTTTTATAGAAATTTGACCTGGCATCAATGGCTATCGGAATTACAGCAGAACGCTCAAGAATTCGTTCCTCGTCGTAAATTTCATTGCCGGTCTGGCTCAAGGCACCTTGCTGTCCCAGCACTGATGCTCGGCGATGGAAACCGAAAGTCAAAGACACTCTTAGATCGGGTGACGTGTTGGCAAATGAACCATGCAGTAGTTGCCGGTTAACAATGGTCACATCGCCCGGTCGGCACATTAAGGGTATGGCATCGGATAGTTGATCCGAGCCCGTGTTTTCAGCGACCAATTTTTTGATGTCAAGCTTTCCCAGCTTGTGAGTGCCGGGTACGACCCAGAGGCAGTTTTGTGGCGTACAGGTATAGAGTTGTACCTGAAAATTAAAGCCGTGAATGCCTTCGTCCCAGTTTTTAGCATCCCAATGGGTAACACCATCCTGATGCCAAGAAACGGCGCCACCCAGACCTGGTTGTTTGACAAAGATCGCATCATTATAAGGTACAAAATCTGGTCCATTAATTGAAGCAGCGATAGCGAGTAGATCATTGTGGCCATAGAGACGTAGGCCTGCTTCCATAATTTGACACATACCGTGCATCAGAAAAATTGTCTTCGCGGGAGCCTCGCTATCAGGGGTTGGCTCTGTCATTTTAGTCTGATGTCGACCTCCCAAAAGATCAGTACCACCCCATGGGTCCGACAGCGGGCGAATAAAAGAATAAGGATTGCGCTTGAAGGCTTTACCAAAGGCTGGCCTGCCGTGTGAATCCAGATAGTTAACTTTATCTATTGGTGCTCGCTCGAAAAGATCTTGCATCTGTAGCTGCAGTTCGTGGATCTCTTCTGCGTTGACTAGCCCCTCAAAAACATAAAAACCATGGAGTCTATAGGCATCTAGGATATCGCTTGCTAATTTTCCCTTTGAATCAAACCTTGCTTTGCCGCGGTTACCTAGCTTTAGGGCCCGCGCTTCGCCGGCCAATGCGTACTCCTGGAGGTTTTGTGAGTATTCAACGTCGCTTAATATTCGTTCTTCAGACATGTTAAACCCGGCTGGTATATGGTTGGATTTTGTCGCGTGAAGCGATTTCTTACAGTATCACAATCAGCGAAATATAAAACTGGTGCTTGCTGAAGCAAACTGCCAGTCAGAGTTTATACGCCCATGTGTTTTGCGCTGATTATGATGCGGGCACATCATCTCAAAGGCGTGTTCTGCGATGCCAATTGCACACATGCATTGGTGGATCCGTCTAGGACATGCCGGGCTTGCGCCAATATAAAGCCACCATGCTCCGGCCCGAGGAGGTTTGTCGCAGGCACCCTACAATCGTTAAATTGAATCTCGCAACGATCGCCATCGCCACTGTGACCCATGACGGAAACTGAGCGAATCAGATAAAACCCCGGCGCATCTGTTGGCATTACAATCATAGCAGCGATTTCGTGGGGATTGCCGTTGAAAAACACGATTGAACTTCACCTTCGAGCAAAGGTATGAGCCATCTCTCTTTTTCTCCGTCGGTACTGAACTCAACCATTATCTCAGCGCTACCCGTATCGGCACGTGACAATTAAATTTTCTAGGTGCTACGGGGCTTCTGCCCATATGCTCACAGAGTAGCGAGTAGTCTTGATTCGAAACGCCAGCGCACCATTCTTTGTCAGGCAGATAGAGATTCCAAAGACCGAGCGCCTTAGCTTCCACTCCTAGCTAGGTGTGATTGATTGAAACCTATCAGCGAAGGTTTTTATGAAGTTTGATCTGGATGAACATGCACGATGGATTAAAGCAGTATCACTGTAGCTTATGATTGGTGTCGCTGGCTGATGTTGGTCTGAATTTGAGTATGTGAGGCTTGGACAGTGAACGAATAAGATCCTAAACCCGAACTATATGACTAAATTCATCAGCAAAATTCATTATTCTTATTGCTTTGATCTTGGGTATCCTCAAAAGTTGAATTTTTATATGTGAGAGCTAAAAATGAGTGAGCAGACTTTAGATTTAGATTTTGACCCCAATGCTTTGCGTGAAAAGTACCGAGAGGAGCGTGATAAGCGGGTCCGTGAAGATGCGAATGAACAGTACATTGAAGTCAAAGGCGACTTCTCACACTACATTGATGACCCTTATGTAGAATCCAAAATTGTGCGCGAGCCGCTTACAGACGAAGTTGATGTCGTTGTAATTGGGGGTGGTTTTGGCGGGCTCCTATCCGCGGCGAGATTGCGAGAGTCCGGTGTAACGAGTCTGCGTGTTATCGAAAAAGGTGGAGATTTTGGTGGCACGTGGTACTGGAATCGTTATCCCGGTGCAGCTTGTGACGTCGAATCCTATATATACTTGCCGTTGTGTGAAGAACTTGGGTTTATACCTAAGGAAAAGTATACCCATGCACCGGAAATATTGGCGCATAGTCGAGCTATCGCCGAAAAATATGATTTGTACGAGAATGCTTGTCTACAAACTGAAGTGTCGGCAATGGAGTGGATTGAGGCTGAATCCCGTTGGCTGATAAAAACCAATAGAAACGATGCAATGAAGGCGCGCTTTGTAGTGATGTCAAATGGTCCATTAAACCGTCCTAAACTTCCTGGCATAGAGGGTATCGATAACTTTAAAGGACACACATTTCATACCAGTCGTTGGGATTATGATTACACCGGCGGTTCGTCTGAGGGAGGTTTGTCGGGCCTTAAAGGCAAAGTCGTCGGCGTCATTGGTACTGGCGCAACAGCAGTTCAGTGTGTGCCGCACCTTGGCGCTTCAGTAAAACAGTTACATGTGTTCCAAAGAACACCATCCTCAATTGACGTGCGGGACAATTACCAGACCGACCCTGATTGGGTGAATTCGCTCAAGCCCGGTTGGCAGAAAGCGCGAATGGAAAATTTTAACACGTTGGTTTCAGGCGGTATGGCCAAGGAAGATCTAGTCAATGACGGTTGGACTGAAATCATACGCAATCTGCTAACAATGGTGAATTTTCACGAAGAAACGCTGACGCCAGAACAGCTAGGTGAAAAAGTTGAATTAGCGGACTTTCAAAAGATGGAAGCTGTTCGAAAACGGGCGCAGGAAATTGTTGATGATCCGAAAACTGCAGAATCCCTTAAGCCATATTATCGACAATTCTGCAAACGACCCTGCTTCCACGATAGCTATCTCCCAACCTTTAATCGGCCAAATGTTGAACTGGTCGATACTGAAGGTAAAGGGGTGGATAGAATCACCGAGAAAGGTATCGTCGCTAACGGCAAAGAATACGAGCTTGATTGCATTATTTTCGCGACCGGTTTTGAAGTTGGGACTGAATATACCCGACGTGCAGGTTACGATCTGATAGGCAAAGGTGGTGTCACTTTATCGGAGAAGTGGAGTGAGGGTATCCGAACGCTTCATGGCATGCATTCAAGGGGTTTCCCAAATGTGTTTATTATCCAGAATGCCCAGTCTGCATTTACCGTGAATTTTCCCCACGCGATGGACGAGCAGGCCAAGCATTTGAGCTATATCGTCGATCAATGCCTGGGTAGCAATATCTTAACAGTCGAGCCGACCGAAGAAGCTGAAGAAGCCTGGGTGCAGGAGATTGTAAAGCTTGCCCGGCTAGGAGAGCGCTTCCAAGAAAGCTGTACCCCTGGATATTACAATAATGAAGGTAAGCCAAACCTGCGGACCGTACAAAATGGGCCTTATGGTGCAGGATCAAACGCGTTTTTTAAATTGATTGAAGCTTGGCGCGAAGAAGGTTCGATGGAAGGGTTAGAGCTAAATTAGCTAAGATTTCTTTAAGTTAAATAGCGCCTCTTGATCATGTTGCAAGCTTTGATTGAGAGGTGTGAGCTTTGTTTAGTGGGTGATTTCTTTACTGTGATTTTCAATAAGTCTACTTAGCTGTCTTGATTGACTCGGTGTTAAGTATTCGAAATGAATACCATACCGACTAGCTTTCAGGCCTTCAGATGCGAAGTTATCTACTTTGGATACGCTGCGGCACGGAATCTGATCGACGCGGATGTCATCAGAAATAATTGAAAGCTTGTCAACCTCATTGAAGAATTGTCCACGCGCCTCGTAACTTACGGAGAGCCCTGATTTGCTGACGTCTAGTAGTGTGCCAAGTTCGTTGGGGTTCGATAGGAAATTGACAAATGCGCCATTGGTAGACTCAAAGCGTTTGTCTCTTCGGCGCTCCTTAAGAGATTCATCGAGCAATTCTCGAATATTTTTGGCCAATTCAGTTCTGCTCACAGGCTTCATTAAAAATCTTTGAATGCCTACGCCTAGAAGTGTTTGTTGGTCAAACTTTTCGTTGTAGCCGGAACATAAGATTATTGGAATATTACTTCTTATTCGGCTAATTTCCTCTGACAGTTTGTATCCCGTCATACCGGGCATTGTCATGTCGGTGATGACAATGTCATATTCTTCCGGTGCGTTTTTAAAAGCTGCCAAGGCAGAACGGCTATTAATGTAAGTGTCGACGCGGTATCCCAATTTGATCAATGTTTTGCTGATCACATCAAGAATCATATCTTCGTCGTCTATGAGCAAAATACGTTCGTTACCCGGCGGAGCGAACTCAGCTATAATTTCATCGCTAGGCGTTACGGTTTTGTCGGTCAGTGGCAAGTAAACGGAAAACTCCGTCTTTACGTTTGGAGTACTTTCGACCCTGATTTCTCCTCCGTGCGCTTTCACGATGCCATGAACAACAGCAAGGCCCATACCCGTTCCCCGACCTACTTCTTTGGTGGTGAAATATGGTTCAAATATTCTGTTTGATATGTCTGCTGGTATTCCTGATCCATTATCGACTACGTTAAGTTTAAGATATTGACCCGGTGCAAGCTCTGACTGCTCGAGATTGGGATTGCTCACGCTCTCCAATTTGATAATGAGAAGTCCACCGTCTTGGCTCATTGCTTGTATGGCGTTAGTGCAAAGGTTCAAGACTATTTGATGAATTTGTATTGCATCGCCCAAAATAAAGTGGGGTGCTTCGGAGGTGTCATGTCTGATAACAATATTGCTGGGTGCCGATGAGCGTATCAATAATAGACATTCCGTAACTAACGAATTCAAATCTAATTGTTCCCAACGCGAGTCACTTTTACGGCTGAATGTCAGGAGCTGATTGATGAGTTCTTTGGCGCGTGTACTTGCGATTTCAACCTTTGAAAGCTTGTCCTGAGCTTCATGATCGTGTTCCATCGCTTCTTTTGCGAGTTCAGCATTTCCCATAATAATACTAAGGATGTTATTAAAGTCATGGGCAACCCCGCCGGCTAGCGAACCGATAGCCTCCATTTTTTGTGACTGCCGGAGTTGAATTTCAAGTGTCTGGTTCTCCAGGGCGACTTGACGGTGTTGGTCTCGAAGCTCATGTTGTTCGAGTGCTTTTGCAATACGAGCTATGAGTTCGTCTGGATCGAAAGGCTTACGAATATAGTCACTGGCGCCAAGTCTGAGAGCCTGGACTGCACTTTCGGTTGATATATCACCTGTCATGATGATGAAGCTAGTGTCCATCGCGATGAGGTCAAGTGAATCAAGAAGTTCGAACCCGGTGAGACCTGGCATAGTGACATCGAGTAAAACCAGATCATATTTGGAAGAGCCGATTTGATCGAGTGCTTCATGTGGATCATTTAGAATTTTGACGTTACGGTATCCACCGATAGTGTGCAAAACGTCCGCAATGCTGCGAGCCATATTATGATCGTCATCAACTATCAGAATCCAAGGGAATTTTTCCATAAACAATCTAAGCTCCTGTAAGCCTTACTGTACCCGAGTTTGTTGCTATTTTACAGAGGAAAACAGACTCTTCTCTTATATGGGGTCAGTTTTGAATTATAGGCTAAAAATCTAACGGTTAGCCATATGTCTAGCTGTTTTTAACACGTGATTACTCGGCGTTTGTGTCAGGTTGATACTGGTTTCGCTAACAGTCAGCTAATTGCGTTATTGTTTAATTTTTGACCTATATTTGGGCGCCACAATGTGTTGTTAGTTAATACTTACAATTTTTATTAGGATGAGCGTCGTCGCTAGGTGCTAGATTTCTAATGCGGCCGTTTGTGGCCAACTTGAAATTCCGGTTTTTGTGACGCCAGGTAGAAGTGCCAAGTACCCCCTTGCTTTCAGGGGCTTTTGTCTTTCTTTCCTGTCGGTTACCTTAGTGAAAGCATCTATTAAATGCGTCAGCACAGCTACGCGATCATTAAACGACAATGACGTATTGTGGCCCCGTGGAATGGTTTGTTCACCGAAGGGAGCTAAGGGTCTACAGTCGCTATTTTCATCTGGTTGGGGAAGGCTAGGTTTAGGCTGATAAAGCCTCATTGGGGGTGTCTCCCTCTGTGACAGGCTCGTCTAGCTCGAAAAAGCTGCGCGCCAGGTCTGCGACCTGATTGACATATTCCGCTTCGAGATGAATGTGATGGGGTCCGGGAATGCGATCCACAGTTAGGTTAGGATGATGTAACTCAGACACTGCGACTTCGCCTTGGTACCATCTGTCACCTTGTTCAGCGACAATCAGTAGAGCAGGTGACGTGCTTTGCTTTAGCATAAGGTTAAGTTGGCTTCGAGTGAAGCGACTGGACGACGGATACCGAATGCGCGGGTCTGTGCGCCATGAAACCCCACCCTCGACAACTTGATGCCCTCTGCTAACCAGAATTCTTGCTGCATCGAGTGTTTGGTCGGTCGCTTCGGTGACTCTTAATGCCATGGTCTCCGTGTCTTTGAAAACTTTTGTTGTTCTGTTCTGGCTCGTTAGCATCTTCTCTATCGCCTGACGGTTTCCAGCAACCCGATCTTCGTCGGAATAGGTACCTTCTGCAGCAAAGCCATCGATCATAAATGCGCGCTTGACTCGCTCAGGAAAAGTTGCGGCAATGACGCTGGAAATCTGCCCGCCCATTGAATGGCCAATAAGATTGAAGCTCTTCCAATTGAGTGATTCAGCAACTGCCATAATATCCAGCACGTAATCGCCATGCTGATATTGAACACCAGGGGCTCTGTGATCAGAGTTACCATGACCCGCTAGATCCAAAGCGATAATGTTTAACTCTGGCAGTAATGGCGCAAGTCGGTCGAAAGTGTTCGCATTGTCCAGCCAACCGTGGATCGCCAGTGTTGGATAGCCGTCTGGGTTGCCCCAGAGTTTAGCGGCCATTTTGCGTCCGAATATTTCAAATTTTACTTCTTCACCTAGGCGCATTAATCGGGTCATAGTTATTTCGCTTTTCAAAAAGAGCATGATTATAGCGTCTTGCAACCGGGTTTTATTGTGGATCAACGAGATAGTGGTGATTTAGGGTTGTCTGAAATCCCTGTCAATTCATCAGTTTGATGTAGCTCAGGAAATACTGATTGTAAGGAGATACAATGCCCGTATTGGTTAGGTGAGAGCAAAACGCAACATTGATGAAAGGAGTAGAGACAGGGGTGGAAATAATAATGGCAGGCGCTGATTTGGCTGAACTTCCACAGAGCATAGATAGACCGTCAGCCTGGGTAGGTAAGCAATTGGCGGCAAGCCCTGAGCAATGGCTTTATCAGCTATCTCAACAGGAAGTCGAGGAGCTGGAGTTGGCGGCAAACAATTACTTGGACGGTGGGCGCGATATCGGAGAAATGACGATTCGAGACTTCCCCTTGGCTAAGTTTTCCCAGCATCTGGTTCAGCTAAAACAGAAATTGCTTGTTGGTATTGGGGTTGAAGTCATTCGTGGATTGCCCACTGAGCGCTATAGCCAGTCGGTATCTGCGGCAGTTTTCTGCGGTATAGGTGCGCATTTAGGGAGCCCAAGGTCTCAAAACGCTGCGGGGCATATCCTCGGACATGTACGAGACATCGGCGCAGATGTGAGTGATCCGAATGCGCGTATCTATCAAACCTCGGTGCGGCAGACTTTCCACACGGACTCGACAGATGTCGTTGGGTTGTTGTGCCTAAAAACAGCAAAGTTTGGTGGTACATCGCTGCTTGTGAGTGCCGAAACAATCTTTAATAAGATGCAGCGCAAACGCCCAGACTTGGTGCCCTATTTGTTTGAGGTTGTTGCGACTGACCGGCGTGGTGAAATACCGCCGGGAGCAAAAGAGTATTTTGAAATACCCGTGCTGAGTTGGTACCAGAATTTCCTTACTGTGCAATATCAGCGTCAATATGTTGATAGTGCGCAGCGGTTTGCTGGCGCACCAAAATTGACCTGTCAGCAAATTGAGGCGCTGGATTATTTTGACATGCTGGCTAACGATCCCGAATTGCACATCAAGATGCAGCTTGAACCCGGGGATATGCAGTTTGTATATAACCACTCGCAGTTGCACGACAGAGAAGCATTTACTGACTGGCCAGAACCGGAGAAACGAAGACACTTGCTACGACTTTGGTTATCTTTAGAGGGTGATCGTCCTTTGCCGCCGTGCTTTGAGACGCGTTATGGCTCTATCGCAGCAGGCAGTAGAGGCGGCATCGTCACGGCGAATACTCAATTACATGCGCCACTTGATTAGTCAGTTCCCATCCGTAAGTACTCATTCCTTGGTGAATTTCGGAGACATTTCAGATCTATTGGTTAAAAAGGAATAGTTTATCGGAAAGTAACCACGGAGATGTTTAGTTTCTGGATGATCATTAGTTGGTTGTTTCATCCTCTGCAGACGTGCGCACAGCTTTCCATGCAGCATCCGCAAAAATCTCTCTCAATTGGCTTGAAATTGAAGTGCCTTCCTCGGACTGTCCGGATAACCAGCGACGTGTGAACTCCTGAACTGGGCCGGAGATGAGGGGAACGTAGGTTTCGAGCGGCAACAGGCGTAATTCACCAGCCTCTACATAACGGACAAATAGACCAAAAACTTCTGTGATATAGGTGCTGTGGATGTCTCGCAACCTCAGCCTTGCGTCGTCCGAGAATTCTATGTTGCGAGAGTGCAGATAGCGCGCCAATGGTCGGTTTTTTGCCGTCCACTCGCAATAAAAGCGAACGACGCCTTTCACACTATCTTCAGCATAATTTGTTCGTTTGAGTCGACGAATCATGCCGTCATTAAAGGCTGTTATCCCTTCGATAAATAATTCCTCAGCGATACCCTCTTTGCTCCCAAAATGATGGTAAAGGCTGCCGATGCTACAGTTGGTGATACGCCGAATGTCGCTGACGGTGGTGCCTTCAATGCCATGTTCCTCAAAGCACTCTAGTGCGCCGGCCAATATGTTGGCTCTGAGCGCAAGCGTTGTTGCCCTCGGTCCCCTTTTTGCCGATTTACTGGCGGATTTGTCCATTTTTGACTCATTCATGGGTACATCATAACTAGAACAATATTCTAGTAATAGCTTTTAGTTTGCAGTAACATTCTCATCTCAATTTTACCGCGTAGAAAACACTATGGACATTCAACTTAGTAGCGAAGATTTGGCTTTCCGTGAAGAAGTCATACAGTTTTTTCAAGACAACGAAATGAAAGGCGGTGAAGACTACTTTGCCTGGCGTCTCGGTTGGTTTGCTAAAGCCCGCGAAAAAGGGGGCTGGGATGTACCTAAATGGCCAACAGAATTTGGCGGCCCTGGTTGGTCACCCACTCAACATTACATTTGGGAACAAGAAACTGCGAAGGTTAATACCCCCTTTGACTTACCGTTTGGTCTTAGCATGCTTGCGCCAATCCTCATGGGATATGGCAATAAAGAACAACAAGATCGGTTTTTGCCAGATATCCGCGATCGAAAAGTAAACTGGTGTCAAGGTTACTCTGAGACCGGCGCAGGTTCTGATTTAGCGAATTTGAAAACTAAAGCCGAACTCTCTGAAGACGGTACCTACTACACTGTTAACGGTTCAAAAATATGGACTACCGTTGCTCACATGGCGGACTGGATATTTTGTCTAACCAGGACGGATGACACCGGTATCAAGCAAAAAGGGATCACGTTTTTGCTGTTTCCTATGAAGCAGGAAGGCGTCGAAGTGCGTCCAATTATTACATTGGGTGGCTCGCACACAGTTAACACCGTACATTTCACCGACGTGAAAGTACCTGTAGAGAACAGGGTCGGTGAAGAAGGTCAGGGTTGGACTTACGCGAAAGGTTTGCTGCAGCATGAACGCACCGGGCTTGCTGGTTTGTCGCGATCGATTGTAGCGCTTGAAAAACTTAAAGAAAGTGCCCGCTCTGTTGTCCGTGGCAATGGTAATCTGATGGATGATCCCGGTTATAAAGCTAAGGTCGCGGAATTAGAGATTGACCTCATGGCCAGTGAATTTACTGAGCTTCGAAGTCTTGCTAGCGCAGCTTCTGGCGCGGCACCGGGACCAGAATCGTCGATCTTGAAATTGAAAGGTACGGAAATCCAGCAGCGCATCCAGATGCTAACGGTTGAAGCTGGTGGTATTTACTCTGCAGCCTGGGGTGCGAAACCCATGGGTCCATCTTTTGCGCGGGGCGGTATGGCGGGTTATCTGTCTAGTCGTGCATACACCATCTACGGTGGCGCTAGTGAAGTGCAACGAGATGTCATCGCTAAGAATGTTCTTGGACTGAAGAGGGCTAAATAATGAATTTTGAATTAACTGAAGAACAAAGAATGATTCAGGAAAGCGTTGAGCGTTTCGTGAATGAAAATTATGACCTCGATAGCAGGGTAGCACTGAGTGGCAAAGATCCCGGCTTCAGCACTGATTACTGGCAGACGATGGCAGAGCTTGGTTGGTTGGGATTGCCTTTCTCTGAAGAAGACGGCGGCTTTGGTGGTAATCAGATCGACGTTCTAGTTGTCATGGAGCAGTTTGGCCGAGGCCTAGTACTTGAACCCTATCTTGCGAGTGTTGTGATGGGCGGCGGTGCTGTGAAGCTTGGCGGTTCCGAAGCACTAAAACAGGAAATACTCACTGGCGTAATCGACGGCACAAGACAACTCGCATTTGCCTATGCCGAGCAGCAGTCTCGATTTGACCTGGATGACGTTGTCACCAGCGCTAAAAAGGACGGAGAGAATTTTGTCATTAATGGACAGAAATCTATGGTGCTGAGTGCGGAAACGGCAAACCAGATCGTTGTATCGGCGCGAACCAGCGGCGGTCAAATGGATCAAAATGGTATAACGCTCTTTCTAATTGATGCAGACGCTGACGGAGTGGCACTAGAGAACTTTCCAACTGTAGATGGACTTCGCGCTTCAGAAATCACGTTGACAAATGTCTCAGTCAGCGCGGCTAGAGTGATTGGCGATATCGATCAAGGTTTTAGCGTATTGCAGAGTGTTGCTAATGACGCAATGTTGGCGCTGAGTGCAGAAGCTGTTGGTGCAATGGAAATGCTTTATAAAGACACCGTTGCCTATACGCAAGAGCGCGAACAGTTTGACCATGCTATCTCTGAATTTCAGGTCGTCCAGCATCGCATGGTTGATATGTTTATGGAGTATGAACAGTGTAAGTCGTTACTCTACCGCGCGACGATGGAAGCTGTTCAAAACCCAGCTGGAGCCCAACGAACAATACATGCGCTAATGCACCTAGTGGGTAAAAATGGCATATTTATTGGTGAAAATGCCGTACAGCTGCATGGCGGTATGGGCATGACTGAAGAATTGCGACTTGGCCACTACTTCAAGCGAATGCTCGTTATCGATTCCATGTTTGGAAACGCCGACTTCCATCTACAAAAATTCGCCGCGTAACCGAACTCTACCCAAGATTTGATGGATGCCCGAGTTCCTAAGTTCTGGACATCCATCAACTCCTCAGTTCTGGACATCCATCTAATTGGAAGATGTTGGATGTCCAAAACTCGGTGGATCTGAAATTCCGTGTATTAAGTTTAGTATGAGCTCAGTTAGCGG
>JBLHWY010000164.1:0-13910 GCA_047629195.1 Candidatus Azotimanducaceae bacterium | reverse complement strand
AAATTTGGCCCGTAGTCAGCAAGGCTAACAGATCGTACTCAGAACTCTTGGGTAAACTAGGGCTGAAAGGAATGGCGCTTACTTGAACGCCGAGCGCGATCAGTCGGGCTGCGATCAGTCGGGCTGCGATCAGTCGGGCTGCTGTCTGCCTGTAAAGGCTCCGACTAGGTAAGCCGGGATTGGTGGACCAAACACTATTTAGGTAAGTGCTATTTAGGTCTGACAGCGCGTGCAAAAAACTGTTGTTCTTTGTCCAATCCGAACTTCCTTCAACGGTCTCTCGCATTTGAAGCAGGGAGCACCACCTCTGCCATAGACATTCAGCGCCTGCTTAAAATACCCAGGCGAACCGTCCTCTCGAACAAAGTCCTTTAAAGAAGTGCCACCCGCTTCGATGGCATCAGACAAAACTTGTTTCACAGCGTCAACTAATTTTTGATAACGAGCTCGCGAAGGTTTACCAGCAGCTACGTCTGGCCGTATACCCGCAAGATATAGTGCTTCGTTGGCGTAGATATTACCAACACCCACAACGCTACGACCATCCATCAAAAACGATTTTATCGGCGTCTTTTTTGAGCGACTCAATGCGAAAAAATAACCACTATCAAAGTCTGTCGAGAGAGGTTCCGGACCCAAATTTTGTAGGAGCTTATGCTCGTAGAAATCATTAAGCCAAAATATCGACCCGAACCTCCTCGGATCACGGTAACGAAGCAACCGTTTATTTTTCAACAAAATGTCGACATGGTCATGAGGTTCTGCCGGTACGTTATCATCCAGAATTCTCAGCGACCCGGACATGCCAAGGTGAATCATCACCTGCCCCTTCTCCGTGTTTATCAGCAGATACTTCGCCCTTCGCTCCACGCCAGTGATAATTTGGCCAGAGAGCATCTGGCCAAGATTAGATGAGATCTCCCATCGCAGCTTCGGCTGCCTGACCAATACATTGGCCACGCGTTGTCCTACCAAGTGCGGCTCTATGCCTCGGCGAGTGGTTTCTACTTCTGGTAACTCGGGCATGTATTGAGTTTCGTCCTCTCTAGTTTTTGCTTTTACTCTTACTTGGAGCTTTCAGCTATAAAGTGAAATCTAACACAGTTCTGCATCTGCAACTTTGTTAATACGATCTGCTAACAGGCTTGCTTCCACTATCCTGCCGCTATACCGTTCCCTGTTTAAATCTTAATACTTCGGAAGTTGGTTAATCGTATGTCGTCACCTATTCTCGGTATTGATACAGGTGGAACCTTCACAGACTTTGTCTACCTAAAGCAAGTTGGTGGCGAGCATCAGGTTCAGGTTCACAAAGTGTTATCAACACCCAGTGCGCCAGATAAAGCTATTCTACAGGGCATCAAAGAGATGGGACTGGCGGAACAAGTCAAATCTGGCGAGATGCTCATCATTCACGGCACCACAGTTGCAACCAATGCTACGCTGGAAGGGAAGGGTGTCCGCACCGCCTACATTACGAATAAGGGGCTTGCAGACGTTCTCATCATTGGCCGCCAAACCAGAGAATATCTCTTTGATCTCACTCCTACAGTGCCTCAAGCTAGGTTTGAATCAACCTTAAATTTCGAAATCGACGCGAGACTTGATGCGAACGGTGAAGTCATATCTGCCTTAACAGAAGAGGCGCTGCAACAACTTAAGCAGGACATCGATGTCCTAGAGCCGGAGGCTATAGCAATCAACCTGCTGTTCTCCTACCTCGATCCAACTGACGAAATAAAGATCGAGAATCTTTTCAAGGCAGACTATTTCGTCTCCAGATCATCATTCATTCTACCAGAGACAAATGAATACGAGCGAGGCATTTCAACTTGGGTCAACAGCTGGATCGGCCCTTTAATTAATGACTATTTGAACGCTTTGGAAACACAGCTTGCGCCAGCACAGCTAGCGATAATGCAATCATCTGGACACACCGTTGCCAGTCACTTGGCGGCTGTCAGAGCAGTTAACCTGCTCCTTTCAGGTCCAGCTGGGGGTCTCGCCGCAGCAATTCATATTGGTCGCAGCATATCGCAAACAAATCTAATGACTTTCGATATGGGCGGCACGTCGACAGATGTCGCATTACTTGAGGGCAAGATAAAACTAACTAACGAAGGAAAAATAGCAGGCTTTCCGATCTCCATACCCATGGCGGATATCCACACTATCGGCGCTGGCGGCGGCTCGATAGTGAGCATTGATTCTGGCGGCTTACTTAAGGTTGGTCCAAGATCTGCCGGCGCAAAGCCCGGACCCGCCTGTTACGGTCAAGGCGGTACTTACCCCACGGTAACCGATGCAAATTTAATACTTGGCCGAATCAGTAAAACGGCATTTCTTGGCGGCAGAATGAAATTGGATGGAGACGCCGCACGGAGAGCTATGGCCCCTTTGGCAGCCAAACTTAATTTGGATATCGAGACACTTGCTGAGGGTGTTATTCGACTCGCTAATGAACATATGACCCAGGCTCTAAGGGTTATCTCAATCCAACAGGGTTATGACCCAAGAGAGTTTTCTTTGATGTGTTTTGGAGGCGCCGGGGGTCTCCATGTCTGTGACCTTGCTGAGACGCTTGAAATACCTGAAGCCATTGTCCCTCAAAATAGCGGCATTCTTTCAGCACAGGGTATGGTGACGTCCGAACCTGGACGCGAGCTTGTGCAAACGTATCGCACTTTACTGGCTAACCTGAACCCAATAAAACTTAAGCGGTACATCAGCAGCCTAATTGAGCAGGCGAGACAAGAATTAGCAGCAGAGGGGGTCACAGAGGTCCAATATGTTGCAAGTTTAGATCTTCGCTATTACGGTCAATCTCATACTTTGAATATTGCGTACGATTCGATTACCAGCGCCACAAATAAATTTCATGCTGAGCACTATAAACAATATGGTCACCGCACAGAGAGAGATATCGAACTACTGAATATAAGATTGAGCGCAACTGGCGATCAAGCGCCAGTAATCCTGCCCTCCCTTCCTTCATCAAGCGCATCCGGCACAATCTATGATGGTTCAAACAGAAGGAGCAACGTCGAAGTAGGAGGGTTACAGACGGTCAATAGACGTCAGCTCAATGTCACAGACCAACTGGTGGGTCCATTACTCATTCTGGAGGACCATGCGACAACCTACGTGAAACAGGGTTGGAGAGGTATCGTTGATGCTAAGGGCAACATCCGACTGAAGCGGGCGGCAGAGAGCCTCTAAGACAAGACATAAAAGATCTCGCAAAAAAGGAATGCTTGAAAACTCAGACCTTTCAACTAAAAAACCCCCGACTTTTACCACCGGAGGTTTCTACAGTTCTGCTATAGATTAACAACTAGTTCTTATCCGAGACTAAACATCACCATGGTTACCTGGGAATGGGTGTTTATGGACCGGAACTAACTAGAGCGAGCTACCAGCTAGAACGAATTACTTGATCTTCGATTCTTTGTAAGACACATGCTTTCGTACGACCGGATCAAACTTCTTGATTTCCATCTTGTCGGGCATCGTCCGCTTGTTCTTTGTTGTCGTGTAGTAATGCCCGGTTCCTGCAGAAGAGACCAACTTAATCTTCTCTCTCATATCAATTACTCCTAGATTTTTTGACCAGCAGTTCGCATCTCTGCAACAACTACGTCAATACCTTTCTTGTCGATGATTCTCATGCCCTTGGCCGATACTCTGAGTTTCACAAAGCGATTCTCACTTTCAAACCAAAATTTGTGATCATGAATATTAGGAACAAACCGACGACGCGTTTTGTTGTGTGCATGGGAAACATTGTTCCCCGCTACAGGGCGCTTACCTGTTACTTGACATACTTTGGACATAGTGTCGTCCTTCTCTTTCTAATAAATTCATTTTTATTGACAGCAGCCCCGCCTACAAATCAGACAACACTTCCGTACAACCGCTAAATTCTTTTTCAACCGCCTGATAAACACTTTTCCTAGCCACCTGTTTCTATGGTGACAACGGGAATTAAGGTGCTCCGCTACTCGAATCTTGTAGTAACATTTTTGACAGTCCAACGAGAGCCGTGCTTTATACCAGAACAACACAGGCATTTCAAACATATTTCCTAACTACCCTGCTCAAATCGAGTGCTCGGATCAGTACCAGGGCCAGTAAATCGCTAGCCGTTATCGCAGCCTACACGCTTCGCCAATTGTCGCTTGCAGCTATTATAATAGATTCTCAGTCACATTACCGCGCACGCTGAAAGCACAAGCTATGCGAATTGAACACGCCCTTCAGAGCAATCCCCGCTCGGCGAAAGACAATACCTCTCGGTCACCCACAATCATATGGTCAAGCACACGAATATCAACTAGCAGCAATGCAGATTTTAGTCTGTCGGTGATTCTTTGATCGGCCTGACTCGGCTCGGCAATCCCGGACGGATGATTATGAGCAAAAATAACTGCAGCAGCATTGTACTTTAGTGCGTGCTTGACGACTTCTCTCGGATGAACGCTGGCACCATCAATCGTGCCAAAGAACAACTCTTCGTACTTAATAAGTCGGTGCTGATTATCCATGTACATGCAGGCGAACACTTCTCTGGTATACCCCCTCAATTTACTCTTCAGGAATCGGCGAGTAGTACCAGGATCAGTAATCGCGTCACCGCGCTCAAAACCCGCTTGCAAGTACCGCTCCGTCAATTCGAGCGCAGCATGCAACTGCACAAATTTTGCTTCTCCAATTCCATAGGCACCTATCAACGTCTTTTTGTCTGCCTCTAGCAAGCCTCTGATGCCATTAAACTCTTTGAGCAAATCTCGCGCTAAACTCATCACAGGTTTTATTTTAGTGCCGGTCCTGAGAAAAATCGCCAAAAGCTCAACATCTGACAATGCAGCTGCTCCAAAATTGAGCAATTTTTCTCTCGGTCGTTCTTCTATCGGCCATTCTGCTAAAACCATGCTGCTCCAACCTTCATCATCAGTATTAAAATAAATCATAAGAGTTAAAAAGTGCTATCTTTAGCCTCTATGAACGTCTCTTACAAACCCTGCATCTTTTCGCCCGAAGCCGCTCATGTTTCATGAGTTGACTCGTTGATTCCGCTAGCGAATAGTGTTTACTAGTGTATCGAGCCCGAAGAGTTTGTCTGTGGGATAGTAGCGAAGAGACTTGTAAGAGAACCAAACAATTTAAAGTAAGAGAAACGACTGTCAAATCAAGCGGCGTTGATAGATTTTATTGAGATTCTTATAATGAACAAACGACGATGAGCGACCAGCCCAATCAACTTCAGGTGAAGTTACTCGACCCCGCGATAGGTCAGGAAATACCTCTGCCAGCTCACTCAACGACTGGCTCAGCGGGCATGGACTTACGTGCCTGTATTCCAGATTCACTGAAACTCAAACCGGGCGACTGCGAGCTCATTCCAACGGGGCTTGCTATCTACATAGAAGACCCCGGATTCGCAGCACTGATTCTACCTAGATCAGGTCTAGGACATAAACACGGCATTGTACTTGGCAACCTTGTTGGCCTAATTGATTCGGATTACCAGGGAGAATTAATGATTTCTTGCTGGAATCGTGGCCAATCAGAATTCACCATTCACCGTGGCGACAGAATCGCTCAGCTTGTGCTTGTTCCAGTCGCGCAAATGGCGCTTTCAGTCGTTGAGAACTTTCAGGACTCCCCGAGAGGTAAAAGTGGCTTTGGTTCTTCCGGTAATAGGTAATAGGTAATAGGTAATAGGTAATAGGTAATAGGTAATGGTGACCAGCAAAGGATATTTGAGTGAAGAATAGTAATAGCGAACTCATCATGTTCAGCAAGATACAGCTAATCTCCGTTGGGTTAGGATTTGTTTTATGTATGCTCGCGTCGACTATCTTTCTTCAGTCGAGTATCGATAGTCGTTACCAAAAACAGCTGGCGAATATTGCAGCGGACAACCTTCAGCTGCGCATGAACCAAAAACAAGAACAATTGCTAGCGCAAGCTAATAGCGTGGCAACCAGCATTCGGCTTAGCCAGCTTGTTAGCGAGGGCGATGTTACCGCTCGGTCACTTGAAGAAGCCAGAGTTCGAGAAACAATTCCACATGCGGTCAGAGTCCGGCTCATCCGATCGAAAGAGGCAAAAATTGAACGCGAATCCATCCCACCCTTTACCTTTACCTCTCTTGATCTGGTAAACAGGGTCGAAGCGGGAGAGAACGTTTTTCCTGAAGCTGTTAACGCAAACGGTCGCTGGCTTATCAGCGTTGCGGCGCCAATCAAGCCACCATCAGATACCGAGATTCGAGGCACCCTATTCATATACCTTGAAATAACGGCACTCAGCGATATTTTTGGGGAAGAACTTCAGGGCGAATTTTCTCTCAATCAGAATTTTGGTAGTTCTGACTCCCTTCAGATTCTCACTAGCGGATCAGGCGGGTCAAATCTGATTCTCAAGAGGAACTTAGATAACCCGCATTGGGGCATTATATACAAACCATCATCCGATTTAATGGGTCTATCGATGGGGAGTCTAGCCCTCTATTCTCTACCAGGCTTACTATTTCTGATCATCACCGGTATGGGAGCCATCATAGGCGCAAGAAAAGCAATTGCACTTGTTAAAGCAGACACGGCGCTTCTTCAGTTACAAATGGGTGATGTTTCAACAGGCGCATATGAACCCAGAATCACATATAGCTTGCAAGCATTCCTTGAATTAGACGCATCGCTGGCACGCTTTGGCAAAAGAAAAGAGGTTCCCGCTGAAATAACACCACTCGATATCGAATTGAACCCCCTCCCGAATGGCAAGGTGCAAGGTATTCGCGATCCCGATTCACCTGTATTAAAAGAGGGCGCGTTGGCCGTTGAAGCTTTCGCAGACGATACGCTGAATGAAGATGTTGACGAAGAAGAATATCACGATATCGAAAGCGATAATTTGGCAACGGATGCGCTCGCCACAATATTTAGAGCTTATGATATCCGAGGAATAGTAAATCAAACACTAACTCCAGATGTTATTAGGAAAATTGGCCAAGCCATCGGATCAGAGGCACGGGACCTAGGTGAACAGACTCTAATTGTTGGTGCGGACGGCAGAATTTCAAGCCCTGCAGTATTGGAGAAGCTGATCGAAGGCATTCTCTCAACTGGTACGGATGTCCATAGCATTGGCGCAGTACCGACCCCACTTGTCTACTTTGCGACCAACACCATGGAAACACAGAGTGGCGTAGTAGTGACGGGCAGCCACAACCCCCCTGACTACAACGGTTTCAAAATTGTTTTGGAAGGTCACACCCTTGTTGCAGAAGATATTCAAAATCTTTATAAAAGAGTCGTGAACGAAAATTTTCATGTCGGGGAAGGTCAGTTCTATGAGAGTGACATCAGAGAAGACTACATAGATGCAATCGCCGATGACGTCGTCGTCGCACAGCCTTTGAAAGTAGTGGTCGATTGTGGAAACGGCATAGCTGGTGACATTGCACCTGATTTAATCAGCGCGCTCGGCTGTGACGTTTTGCCCCTATATTGTGATGTAGATGGTAACTTCCCTAACCATCATCCGGACCCCACAATTCCTGCAAACCTTGCGGATCTCATTCTGACAGTAAAGTCAGAGGGGGCTGATCTTGGCATAGCACTAGATGGAGATGGCGATCGTATTGTTGCAGTGACTAGCGAGGGTAATATTGTTTGGCCAGATCGACTTTTGATGCTTTTCGCAAAAGACGTTGTATCTAGAAACCCAGGGTCTGACGTGGTTTACGATGTTAAGTGTACTCGTCACCTGAACAGTGTCATCAGCAGTTTTGGCGGCCGACCCATTCTCTGCAGAAGTGGCCATTCTTATGTAAAGCAAAAAATTCAGCAAACCGATGCAGTACTAGGTGGCGAATTATCAGGACACATCTGCTTTAGCGAACGCTGGTATGGGTTTGACGATGGCTTGTACTCCGCAGCACGACTATTAGAGATTGTTGGTGCTCAAACAGAAAGTTTACAAGAGCTCCTTAATGAATTTCCTATTAGCGTTTCCACGCCAGAGATTCAGCTGTTCGTTTCCGAAACAGAAAAGTTCGAGATAGTAGAACAATTCAACCAGCTTGCTAACTTTGAAGGCGGCACTGCAACCACCATTGACGGAGTCCGCATTGACTTCGCGGATGGCTGGGGTTTAGTCCGAGCCTCAAATACAAACCCTTGTCTCACCCTCAGGTTCGAAGCTGATGATCAGAAGAGTCTAGAACGCATAAAAAACCTCTTCAAAGAAAAACTCCATATAATTGACGACACGCTTGAGTTCTAGCGCGATAGTCCTTTTACATACACCTATATTATCTTTTTTAAAAATTGGTACTAAAACATGTCTTTTTCACGCGATGACGCCATTAATGTTGCCCAGGTACTTACTGAGGCATTACCTTACATACAAAGATTTACCGGCAAAACAATCGTCATAAAATACGGCGGTAATGCGATGGTTGATGAAGCGCTGAAACGTAATTTTGCTCAGGACATCGTGATGATGAAACTGGTCGGTATGAACCCTATTGTTGTTCATGGTGGCGGACCGCAGATAGGAAAAGTGCTCGAGGAACTCAACATAGAATCCAGTTTTGTCGATGGTATGAGAATCACAGACAGCAAAACTATGGATGTTGTACAAATGGTTTTGGGCGGTCTCGTCAACCAGGAGATCGTTAGCCTGATCAATCAAAACGGCGGAAAAGCAGTTGGGCTCACCGGAAAAGATGCGGCGCTCATCAAAGCAAAAAAGATGTTGATAGAACGTTCATCTCCTGACATGAAGGCAACTGAGATTCTGGATATCGGTCATGTAGGCGAGGTCGTTGAAGTAAACCGACATATTCTCGATGTCTTTGTTGATTCGGATATTATTCCGGTTATCGCACCAATTGGCTATGGCGATGACAATGAAACCTATAATATCAATGCTGACCTCGTTGCAGGGAAGATTGCTGAGGCTCTGAATGCGGAGAAGTTAATACTGTTAACTAACGTTCCCGGTTTAGAAGACAAAGAAGGTAATTTGCTCACGGGTCTCACAGCGCAAGACGTAGATAACCTTATCGCCGATGGCACAATCACCGGCGGCATGCTGCCGAAAATCGAATGCGCGCTGAGCGCGGTAAAAAATGGTGTTAACACATCACAGATAATCGATGGCCGAATCGCCCATGCGGTGTTGCTCGAACTGTTTACCGATGAGGGCATAGGTACTCTAATATCAAAGAGTGCAGAGTCCGAGACAAATCACTAGAATAGAGCGCGCGAGTTACAGCACAAAAACAGGAACCAAAATAAAATGCCTGAATCGACTCCCAAAATTTCGCGGCGAGACCAAATACTTCAATCGCTGGCAGAAATGCTTGAGCAAACTCCCGGAGGACGTATTACGACCTCAGGACTCGCTAAGCATGTTGGCGTATCCGAAGCAGCTTTGTATCGCCACTTTCCTAGCAAAGCGAAAATGTTCGAAGGGCTAATTGAGTTTATTGAGGACACTATATTCTCAAGAATCTCACTCATCCTGAAAGGAGAGGACAAAGCAGAACCGCGTTGTCGGCAGACACTAAACTTGTTGCTAACATTTTGCGAACGAAACCCTGGTATCACCAGAATATTAACAGGAGACCCTTTGTCCGGCGAAACTGATCGTCTCAGAATTCGAGTTGCGCAGTTTTTTGAACGGCTTGAAACACAGCTCAAACAATTGCTGCGGGAAGCTGAGTTAAGAGAAGGCATTACGCCTAGGCTCGAGATTGCCGTCGCAGCAAACCTAATGTTAGCAACAGTTGAAGGTAGGATTAGCCAATTTGTAAGGAGCGATTTCCGTCGAGTACCGACTGAAAGTTGGGAGCCTCAATGGAGAGCATTGAGTAGCATTATCTTTTAGGTCAACAAAAACCCCAGTTGAAGCATTAGCTGTCGGGAGAACCGTAGAGTTGCCTGACCCTTTGAAGATCTGTCGCAAATGATTTTTCAAGCGCTTCCATTTCCATTCGCTTTTCACCAATTTCACGCTGCGTCGTTCTAATTCGAGTATCTACGTTTCTAATTCTATTTAGCGGACCCTTGGGAATAGCACCCCCAGCCCGTTCGATATCAGCCAATGTAGATGCCAAATTTCTTTTTTGTATTTCAAGGCGCTGAAGGTTTCCCTGGCTTGTTTTAATGAAGTTGTCGACGCTGGCGATTTTGGTATCCCGCGCTCGTATGACATCCTCTGGGGTACTATAGATACGGAGCAAATTATGGTCCGCAATCTTTTGTTCTCTTTCTTCTTTTTCTTCCTGCTGTTTGACGGCGAGCAAACGATCTCGCTCGCGAATCTCTTCCTCAGTCAATGCTCGCGGCACTACTTCAAGAATTCGGCCATCATTGCTCAGTATGGTATATCCATTCTTCACGTATCGAGCGGGTACATGGCTATCGAGAACAGTCACACTATCCTCATTGAGATACTTATATAATTCTGCCTTAGCTGACTGAGTAAACAGAATTTGAATTAGAAAAAGCGTCAAAAGACGATAGCTCACTGTTGTTAGTGCCTGCACATCATTCCTCCGTTCAACCACTTTTCTAGTACTTTGATTAACCCCGGCTCACTCATAAATGGCTTTCAGCTGCTACGGAGTTTTTGTTGCTAAACTAATCTACCACACCGTATTGCGCTCTATAATCTGAGATTAATTCAAGCTCGCGTTTATAGTCACCTTTCCGTTCTAGATAAGTGACAATATGTTCCAACTTTACGACGCTAATCACCGAAAGGCCATAGTCGCGCTCAACCTCCTGAATCGCAGAGATATCGCCAGCGCCCTTCTCCTGGCGATCAATGGCAATCAAAACGCCCTTAGCAACAGCAGCAGAGCCTTCAATAATATCCATCACTTCCCGAATAGCCGTTCCAGCGGTAATCACATCATCGACAATCACCACGCCACCCTGCAAACTCGCTCCGATCAGAAGCCCACCCTCACCATGGGTTTTAGCCTCTTTACGATTAAACACATAAGGCACATCTAAGTTATATTCGTTTGCTAAAGCGACACCGGTCGCAGCAACCAGTGGTATGCCTTTGTAGGCTGGCCCGAATAACAAATTATAGTCTAATTTCGACCCGACCAACGCCTGAGCATAAAACTTGCCCAGGCGGCTTAATGCCATGCCAGTGTTGAAATTTCCAGCATTAAAAAAGTAGGGGCTAGTCCGTCCTGATTTCAATTGGAACTCGCCAAACTCTAGCACACCTTGTTCAAGGGCAAACTCAAGAAACTCTACCTGATAATCTTCAATCATTTAGGCTCCAACACTCTCTTTCTGAAGCTGTAACAATTCTCGCATGCCCTTTTCACCTAAACCGAGCATCTGGTCAAGTTCTTCACGACTAAACGGATTACCTTCAGCAGTACCCTGGACTTCGATAAATCTGCCATCTTCTGACATCACCACGTTCATATCTGTTTCAGCTTTCGAGTCTTCAATATATTCAAGATCAAGCACTGGCGTATCATTAACAATGCCTACTGAAACAGCGCTGACCCATTGTTTAAACGCTTTCTTCTTAAGCTTCAAGCCAGCGATCGCATCATACAAAGCAACGCACGCACCTGTTATTGACGCTGTTCGAGTGCCACCGTCAGCCTGAATTACGTCGCAGTCCAACCGAATCGTATACTCTCCGAGAGCCTTCATATCAACGCAGGTTCTAAGCGAACGTCCAATAAGTCTCTGTATCTCTACAGTTCGACCACCTTGCTTACCGCGGGCCGCTTCACGATCCATTCGAGTGTTGGTCGATCGAGGTAACATGCCGTATTCTGAAGTGATCCAACCCTGACCTTTACCGCGCAGAAACGAAGGCACCCCAGGATCGACACTTGCAGTACATATGACTTTTGTATCACCAAAAGAGATGAGCACTGATCCTTCGGCGTGTCGGGTGAAGCCTCTCTCAATGGTAATAGGTCGAAGTGCGTCGTTCTGCCTGCCGTTAGGCCGTAGACTAGATTGGGAACTCATTTTCTCTCCTTGCGATAAAAACTCCATTATACTGCGCATCGGAATCATTAACCCGTAACTTTATCAGCTTCACTAAATTGCCCATTCAAATTGGGACTAGGACTGAATACCATGACAAAAAGTATGACAGCTTTTGCTCGTAGCGAATCAGGCCACATTTCCTGGGAACTTAGATCTGTTAATCATCGCTATCTTGAAGTCAGTTTCAAAATCCCTGACACTATTCGCGCTCTGGAAATCGGACTTAGAAATCAAATTAAGGCAACCTTGAATCGAGGGAAAATCGACTGTCAGCTAAGAATAGGCCAATCACTAACCCGTCAGGCCGGCATCTCGATTAATGAAAAGCTGCTTGACGAGATTAATAGTGCTTTGGCAACAATTATTCCCAGGCTCCACTCATGCGCTCCTGTTAACCCAATAGAAATTCTTAAATGGCCGGGTATTTTGAATGAACAAACTGAAGACGAAGCAGCCCTTAAAAAGACGATCAGCGACCTTTTCGACCAAGCGCTCAATCAACTAGTTAACATGAGAGCCTCGGAAGGTTCAGAGCTCAAGCACATCGTGCTTGAAAAGCTTACTGAACTCGAAGTGATAGTAGGGCAGGCCGCCGAGGAGGCACCCATCATCACAGCCCGTCAAAAAGAGAAAATGTTAGCAAAACTCGAAGAATTGAAAGTCGACGCTGATCCAGGAAGAATCGAACAGGAACTGGTCATCATGGCGCATAAATCAGACGTCGTTGAAGAACTGGATCGACTCAACACCCACATCGAAGAAGTGAGAGCAACACTTAATAGCACCGGTGCAATAGGGCGCAGACTCGATTTTCTGATGCAAGAACTGAACCGGGAAGCCAATACGCTCTCTTCTAAAGCTGTGGCTACTAACACGACAATTCAAGCAGTTGAACTCAAGGTAATCATCGAGCAAATGCGCGAACAGATTCAAAATATTGAATAGAAAAAGTCTGCAAAAATTGGCTAGAATCCCGCAAACACTATCTTCAGAACAGCACCCGAACTCACAAGAGAAAATTCGTGAAGCAAAACTCGCACCAAGGTAATCTGTTTGTCGTCGCCGCTCCTTCTGGCGCGGGTAAAACCAGTTTAGTAAAAGCCCTAATCGATTCCTCCAGCAACATCGAGGTCGCTGTTTCACATACAACACGCACAATGCGGAAAGGTGAAACCAGCGGACTAAACTACTACTTCGTCAACCAGGATGAATTTGTTACGCTTCAGCAAGCTGGCGGGTTTGCGGAATCTGCCGAGGTGTTCGGCAACTCTTATGGCACTAGCACGGCAGAGATCGAGCGAATAACACAAAGAGGTCACGATATTGTGCTGGAGATTGACTGGCAGGGCGCGAATCAGATCCGAGCCAAAATACCTTCAGCCAAAACAATCTTTATTCTGCCTCCTTCTATCAATGAGCTAAGCAATCGACTTCACGGCCGGGGTCAGGATGATGCAGAGACAATTTCGGCCAGAATGGCTGAGGCGATCGATGATATTTCACACTATAGCGAATTTGATTACATTCTGATTAATGATGACTTCGATGTTGCTCTGGATAATCTGAAAAGACTCATTTGCGGCGAAGGGGAAGATTTAAGTCTCGAGCGATCTCAGCAAGCACTGACGCCTTTGCTCAAGAACCTCCTGCCGGAGCGCTAAAATACCGCATCGAACCATTCCTGTACTGACGATGCAACGCGCAAACCAAAGCTTGTCAATAAATTTGTCATAAACGAACAATACCGGTAGACTACGCTGTTCCGTATAATTGGGTCATCTAAGTCAGATAGGCTCGCTTATCCCAACGAACATTCTGTATCAACTTTCGTAACAATCGCCTTCGACTGCTCTATTTATT
>JBLHWY010000163.1:0-14073 GCA_047629195.1 Candidatus Azotimanducaceae bacterium | reverse complement strand
GTGGTCTATCTCGCCATCCACGCAAAGCTATGACTTCCGGTAATCGGCAGAAAGATCAAATGTGGTTTATATTTACTATCCTCCCTTGCCGTGCGTGCATACAATGGCGCGCACGGTCTCGGTTTCTAGATGGGCAAACGATGCTGGGTTTGCGGTGAGCTCCAGTAAAAATTCAGGTTCAAGTTCTTCAATACAACTTGATGAGAACTCGAACTGCCGGCAAGTATTTTGATCTGAAACTGGCACGAGTAACAGGTTCTGATGACCGCTGCGGGCGGGCTTAGTTGACTGCCGAATGGGCAGTATTCTCGGGTGCGGGCCCCTTCCCGTTCGTTGATATTCGTCCCACCAACCGAAGTTAGTGCGCGCCATTGCCGGTGCAACAGAGGCAAGAGCGAGTCTGGGAAATGGCTTGTGGCCTTCTATAAACCAAGCACCATCGTGTTCACCGAGTGTGCCTTCCGTTGGCTCTTGGCGTATCAGGCTCTCTGTTGAGCAGATGAGGTTGTTCGATTTCATGTCGGATCAGTTCGAGTCAAAGATTGTGCGTGTAATCATGATTAATGCCGACATCAATCGCATCGGCGATCTCACTCGAGACATTCTTGCGTTCGGCATACATTTTCCCAAACGATACTTTGTAAGGGGTGTCTGCCCAAACATCTGGAGTCCATAACCCCGAGCGGATAAATGCCTTGCCACAATGGAAGAAGCATTCTTCAACCGTAATACGAATGGCAAGAATTGCGGGCTTACCGCGCGCGGCTAGTTCGGCGAGGATGCCTGCATCGGCACTCAGCTCAGCTATGCCGTTAATTCGCAGTGTTTCTGATGTTCCAGGAATACAGAAAAGTAGTCCAACGTGAGGGTTTTCGAGAATATTCCTGTGGCCATATGCCAGCTTATTGCCGGGACGATCTGGCACTAAAAGCGTTTTATTGTCGATGACCTGAACAAAGCCAGGTTCATCTCCTTTTGGCGAAGCATCACAGCGGCCCTGAGCGTCAGAGGTAGAGAGCACGAGAAACGGACTATGAGCGATAAAATCTAGCGCGAAGTCATCGAGGTAATCGATGTTTTTATCTTCTAAGCCTGGTATTTCTTCGCCAACGACGTCACGCAATTGGCGGATAGTGGTGATTGCTTCAGACATGAGAGAACCCGATAGGTGTGTCTTAGATGATAATGATTATCGTTTACAAAAACAAACTGAAGTTTGAATTCGTCTTCAAAAAAGTTGAATCAGCTGCTGAATACAAAGTATCAGAAAACATTGTTGTTCCTTCTAGCGGACGGAGTTCGATTTCTCAGGAAACATCACTTGCCTTGCCAGCTGCCCGAGGCTCATTGCTATCAACTCTGCCTTGCTAAAGGACTGTCTATTCAGTAGATTGGATGCTTATGATAACCATTCTCATTTGGAGATCTGTTGCATCAGCAAAGTCATAGAATGATCAAAGTATGCCTGCCGATAAAATTCTAATTATAGAGGACGACCATATACTCAATGACCAATTGGCCGTCATGTTGGGCAATCATGGCTATGAGGTGGATCAATGCTTCGATGGCGACGCGGGTCTCACGTTTGCAACCAAGCAACAGCATCAGCTCGTTTTGCTAGACGTGATGCTGCCTGGGATTGATGGTTTCTCCTTGCTCAGTATATTGCGCGAAAATTGCCAAACACCTGTGATCATGTTGACAGCCAAAGGCGCGGAAGAAGAGCGTATCAAAGGATTCAATTATGGTGCTGACGATTACCTTGCAAAGCCTTTTAACAGCACCGAACTATTGCTGCGCATCGAGGCACTGCTGCGGCGAAGTCATAATCAGGTGCCGAAAGATATCCGCAAGCTTCGTCTTGATGGGCTCTACCTAAATCGCTACAAAAGTGTGGTGAGCGCTAATGACAAGGTGCTGGACCTGACGCCTATTCAATTTAAGTTGCTATGGGTTTTGCTTCAGAATAGCGGTGATGTCCTCAGCAAGCCCTATCTCTATCAGGCTGTACTGAACAAAACCTATGGCGCACATGATCGCAGTTTGGATATGCACCTTAGTCGAGTCAGACGCAAGTTGCTCGATGCTGATTGGCCAGGCCAGCGTCTCCAGACGGTCCATGGTAAGGGCTATTGTTTGGCATGAACCGTCGCCTGTTTTGGAAATTATGTTTGATTATTGCAACCGGCACAGTGACGCTGTTTTATGTCATTAATGTGCTTACGTCTCGCACCGAAGAAGGCATGAGTTTTATTGCTACTGAGCATCAACAGCAGTTAAACGGATGGGCTGGCCATGCAGAACGGTTGTATTTGGCGGGCGAAACATTGGCGCTGCAAAATTGGTTAGAGGAATTGCAAGCTCAAGAGAGTACATCGGCCTGGGTTATTGAATCTGAATTGAGGGGCGTAGCTGGGAGTCAGTTAACAGAGCGCCTGTACGAGGCGTTTACCCTAGGCAGGAGCGTGCACTGGAAGATACATTTGTACTTTGAAGCTAATCCGATCATTGAGTTTAATTTTGCAGATCGCCATACGCATTTCTCGATTCTACTGCCTCAACGCATGCGCCCCGGTGCATATTGGGACTATACCAACGTAGCATTACAAATCATTCTCCCCATGATGTTGCTGACTGTACTGTCGATTGTACTCTACCGGCACATCATGAGTCCGCTGCGTGAATTAGAGAAAGCAACACAGGCGTTTAGTCAGGGGAAATTGGATGTTCGAGTACGACAATTATTGGGTAATCGCAACGATGAGTTAGCGGAACTCGCGAATACTTTTGACATGATGGCAGACCGAATCAGCGATCATATTATCAGCCAACGACAACTTATTGCCGATCTATCGCATGAATTGAGAACACCACTCACGAGGCTTGATATCGCTGTCGATTCGCTGAAAGACTCCAGCGACAACTCAGCAGACATAAGCCGAGTCGAGCGTGAATCGAAACAGATTCGCAAATTAGTTGAAGATACACTTACTCTGGCGTGGCTCGAGAATGAAAGGCCAGATTTAGCAGACGAGAACCTGGATTTAGTGGACTTACTGGATGTGCTAATCGATGATGCGCGATTCGAGTTTCCAGATCGTTCTGTTGAAGCAGTCTTACCTGAGTATGCGCCCATAGAACAAAGTAACCACCGTTCATTAGGCCAAGCACTCGAGAATATTGTTCGCAACGCTATGCGCTTTACGCCGCCGGGCCAATCGGTAAGCATCTCACTAATAGCCGATACGGACAGCTATCAAATCGATATCGCAGACCAAGGTCCGGGTGTGGATGAAGAGCAATTAGAGATGATTTTTCTGCCTTTTTATCGTGCAGATCGCTCACGATCGGCACCAAGTAGTAGTTTTGGCTTGGGTTTGGCGTTAGCGAGGCGACAGATTTCAGCTGTTGGTGGCTATGTGCTTGCTAAAAATCTTACGGATCAAGGATTGTTAATGAGTGTGACATTACCGCGACAACGCTAGAAAGATAATCATAGCGAATTAGCAGTAGGTTCTTTTGTCGCCTGCATGGTTATATTTTTAAAAGCATCTAATGTGCTTATGCATGCTCTGCTGCTTCGCTGAGAGGTTTAAGTTTATCCCCGTAGTGCTGCCACCGGGCAATTGAACTTTTATAAACAGGCTGTCGAACCTGCCAGCGGCTAGGTGTCTGAACGGCGCGTTTATTTTCATGGAAAGCCAAAACACTATCATCCCAAGGCAGGTCCAAAAAATCGAGTAAGCTATGAGCGCTGGCCTCTACATCCAACACTGTGTCTTCGTAACAGACTTCTAAAAATTGTAACTCTGTAACCGATGCCCAGTGATGCATTAACCTCTGATACCCGCGCCAGTAGTGAGCGATATCCTCAAGGTCTGTCGACCAGTTTTGTTGCGTATTAAAATTGTGAGCAAAGATTGATAATCCACAATCGCGTATATCCCTAGTGCAGTGAATGATACGAGCACCTGGGAGTGCAATAGCAACTAATCCCAGATGCCAGAAATTTAGAGGCTGTTTATCAACAACCCGAATTGACTCTGCTGGCGCCCGAATCCTCGCCTGTTCAAGATAATCTTGTCCCAATGCATAGAGTTGCAGTTGATCGAGTTCAGGGGCGCAAGTTGGCCATGATGGTTCGGCTTTTCCTAACCTATCAGGAGTGCCTGTCGCTAGATCTGTCAATGTATTGAGTTCGCCTGCGCCAAAACAATCAGGGTGAGAACTTATAATCTGCTCAGTCAGGGTTGTTCCAGATCGCGGTAAGCCAACGATGAATGCTGGATGCTCAGAAGCATTGCCCCAGCCTTTTCGCGCCTCGAAAAAACCGGCGGAAAATAAAGTTACAATTTTTTCGATTCGAGTATCAAAAGCCCTACGATCAAATCGACCCGATGCTTGCCTTCGAGCATCATTCGCAATTTCGTAAGCATTAAATGCAGCTGTGTAATTTTTTTGTTGCTCTTGGGCTTTACCCACACCGTAACCAAGCAATGACCGCTCGGGCAGTGGCAGGGTCGGCAAAAGGCCTTGCGCTTTTTTAAGCTCTGAGGAGATATCAACATATCTGCCCAATCCAAGAAGATTAGCAAGTGCGTCTTGCTTTGACGGCGCTAACGCTATCGCTTTGCGATAAGCATCGGCTGCTGCCTGAGCTTCGCCAATGTCTTCTAGTAATTGGCCAACACTAAAATGGGTTGCTGCCGAATTAGGGTCAAGCGCTAAAGCTCTTTGATACTCAATTTTCGCCTCCTCAATATAGCCCAAGCGCTGGTGCGCTACGGCCAATTGCTGGCGGGCAATGAGATACTTCGGCTCAGCTAAAGTAGCTTGCTTGAGACATTCCCTAGTGTCTTCGAGTTGATTATTGGCTTCAAGCAGTTTCGCAAGGCCGACCCAAGGTGCGGCAGAGTGCGGGCTAAGCTTTATAGAATGCCGGAACGCCTCAAGCGCGCCGGTGAAATCACCGGCGCGCTTGAGGTCATAACCACGTTCGTACCAGCCTATTGCAGTCATCGTAGTCGGTCTAACCATAATTTAGCTTTTGATTTTTGAATTTTTGACCCGGAAGGTCTAATTAGATTTTCCAGTTAAGTGTGAATGCTGCCGTTAGCGGCGCACCCAAGACTGCTGCACCGCTTAATCTATTTACCGTGTTAGTGGATGTATTTTCAACATACTGCTCATCTAGCACGTTAAGAATATCAAACGACAGATCAAGACCCCCATTAATAGTGTAACCAAAGTTGAGATCCGTAATCGAGTGGCTGCCCCAGTCGACGCGTGGCCCTTCTCGTTCACCAACGTGACGTACACCACCACCGATACTCAAACCTTCAAGGACGCCAGATTGTATTTTGTAATCTAAATACAGGCTGGCTGTCTGTTCTGGAAAAACAGGCGCGGCGATTTCGTCGCTACCCGCCTTGACCACATCAATATCCGTGTAGCCTAGATTGAGAATAATGTTGAGAGCTGGTGTAGGGCGAATCACAGCAGAAAATTCTAGGCCTTGGACCCGAATTTCACCTGCACTGACAACAAAAGCCTCACCTGGAACATTGTCCGGATCGTTCAGCGCCACATCCTTGCGGAGCGTTCGAAAAAGACCGGCTTCGAATGTCATCAAACCATTAAATGCAGAACCTTTGACACCGACTTCAACGCTGTCTGAAGTCTCAGCTTCAACAGCGCTGTTATTGCGCCTCAAGCCAAACTGCGGGACGAAAGCCTGCGCGTAACTCGCATAAACGTTTAGATTATCTGTTGCTTGTAGGCTCGCACCGATGCGAGCAGTCAACTCATTATCGTCAAATGGGGCTCTAATTTCTCTACCACGACGAAAGTTCAGTATCAGTTGCTCTAGCCGATCGTAGCGAATACCACCTACCACGGTGATATTGTCTGTGGGACGTAACACGCCTTCAGCGAATACCGAATTCAGTTTCGAATCAAACAGAGTAAACGGTAACAGAAGACCAGAACCGCCATCACCATAACGAGGCTGATCAATAGTGGCGAGGCTATACGGTCCATCGTAGGTGTAGGTGTTGAACAGCCGATCAAAAGAGCGCTCGTCATTTGCGACACCAACAACAAAGCTGTGATCTTGGCCCCAGAAATTCTTTGAATATGCCAGCTGAGCATCTACAAAGGTGGCCTCAGATTCTGTTGCTGCGGTTTGAGCGAAGCCATACATTCCAGCTAAGCCCGGGTCGCCAGCATAATTGTAAAGCCCTGATGTATTCTGGTAGTCAAAGTCGGTCTTCTGCTTGCTGCCACGTACTGTCAGTTTAAGGTTGTCGAGAAATTCGTGATTGACCTCAAGATTGGCCAGGGTGTCTTGTACTTCGCCTTCACTATTGCTGTAGCCAGCAAAAGTATCTGTGTCGATACCAGCAGGAATATCACCACTTTGCAGCAGCGGGAAGCCACTTGCCGGGGTAACATCATGCTTTGTGTACGCTATGCTGGCTTTTACTGAAGTCGCCTGCCCAACATTGAATATTGTTACTGGCCTAATGGCTGTAGTTTTTCGCTCTACCTCATTAGCGTCGAACTGAAAATTTCTATAAGCGCCAGTAACTCGGAACAGAGCGGAGTTAGACTCGGATAGCTCGCCTAAGTTGACGTCAAACTCACCTCCAATAGTCCCAAATTGATCAGCGCGAAGCATTAGTTCAGTCGAGCGTTCGGCGTGGGGCGATTTGGTAACAGTGTTGATAATGCCACCACCGCCGACTGGACCCGACGCGATTGACGCCGGACCTTTAAGCACTTCATATCGTTCAACGAATGCGTCATCTCGAGCACCCGCACCGCGGAAGTTGTTTTGCACTCGATTATCTACAAGAATTGGTGCAGCAAACCCACGCGATAGAAACTGTGTACCACCCGTACCCTGCCGATCTTCGGTACGGAAAATATTCGGCAGTGTCGTTAGTGCTTCTATTGGACGAGCGAAATTGCGTGCATCCAGAAAGTCTCTATCTATAACACTAAGAGTAAACGGCAGCTCTCCCGGCGTGATTGCAATTCGATTGATCAGAGATTGCTGAAACCGACCAAACACTACGACTTCTTCCATCTCCGGAAATTTGTCTTCGTTTGCAGTGGCCTCGACACTGTTTTCCTGCGCATTGGCATGGCATGCAGCCGCGACTGCTAGCGCTAGTATTGATTTCTTAGGTATTTGCACGGTGTTAGGTCCTTCTTTGTTCAGGTTACTGATGAGAATGAGAACTATACTCATTAGTATCCATGTGCTTATAGCAACGTTGCAATTGTTACATTTGAGATACGCATTTCAGCGCTAAGCGTTGTCTATGCTGCGGTTCTTGTTGCCATGCCCATCACTTCAATGATCTGGCTCACCGCTTGATAGAAACCAGAAGCCGTATAACGTTGCACGCTCACGCCTAATTTAGACACAGCCTTGCAAAGACAACGCATTGTGCTGGATTACCGGCGAGTAGATCAGTTTGCGAAATGTAACAGTTGTAAATTAGCTCACAGTGGATTGGACCAAGTGAGTAAGATCATTTTTTTTGGCTGCAAGCGCTCAACTGAATGGGGGGTGTCTGTTTCTCGAGTTTGCTGTTGATGCGATACGAAAGGCTCATGTTGTAAGCCGCCTAAGCTTCGACACGAAGTCGCGGTATCAATTGGCCACTCTTTTACATGTGTGAGATAAATCGTGAAGGTAAAGATACGCCCCCTCTTGGTGTTGTGGCATAGATGGTTCGGCTTGTTTGGTGCTATCTGGTTACTTGCCATGGCAGTCACTGGGGTCATCTTGGTGTTCTACAGCGAACTGGATCAGGCCCTAAATGCTGATCTGTACTTTGTGGAACCTCAAGGTGCTCGGCTTCCTGTTAGTACATGGATCGAATCTGCCGAGAGTGCAAGGCCAAATAGTTATGTCAAAATATTGCACCTGCCCGATGGGACTGATTCTGCTGCCGTCTTACAGCTTAGTCCGCAGCCCGGTTCAATGCTCGATCACGGACACCCTAGTCAGCTCTTTGTCGACCCATATACAGCAATAGTCCTAGGTGTGCGTGAACTGGGTGAATTGAGCTTAGATCGTAGAAATATTATGAACGTGTTCTATGGCTTGCATATGGATTTGCTGCTTGGCGAAACCATGTTTTTGTTTCTGGGGCTCATTGCATTCCTATGGATAATCGATCACGTAGTCAGTTTACTGCTTTCCTTTCCAACCTTGTCAAAATGGAAGCAGAGCTTTCGCGTTCGCTTCTCAAAAGGTGGCTACAAACGTTTGTTTGATCTGCATCGCGCTGGGGGCGTGTGGCTATTCCCAATTACGCTGATGTTTGCGGTCAGCAGTCTGTACTTTATTTGGTATGGACCAGTGGTCAAACTGGTGGATAGCGTGTCACCTATAACGCCCAGGCATATTTTTTTGATGCCCAATCAAGAGCAGGCCCAAATCGATACGCCGATAGATATGGCTGCCGCACACCATATCGCGAAACAGGTGGGAGGCGGAGCAAACGTCGATATGATGAGGTTCTTTCCACGCAAGAATGCCTATGAATTGCGACTTTTTGACCCACGTGATATCGATCCGCATGGGCGGCGCATGATGGTTATCGACGCCTTTAAGGGTGAGGTGCTTAGCGATCGACACATTACTGAGGGCGGCGCGGGGAATCAGTTTATGGCTTGGCAGTACCCTTTGCACTCAGGCAAAGGGTTTGGTTGGCCAGGGCGCCTGTTGATATTTTTCTCTGGGCTAATGCTCATTGTCGTTTTAGTGACCGGTGTGAAAATTTGGCTGCGTAAACGCATCCCCCATCGAAAAATTGCCCCATAGACTCATCTTCACGATCAGGTCCGATGGTTAGCGTGTTGAAAAAGCCGCTAACCTCTGGCCCTTCAACTGGAGACTAAAGCGAGAACTTAACACGTCCAATAAAAGCTCTGGAACGATTGGGTCTTGCTCCATAAGGTCGATGAGAAACAATCGAGGCTTCATCACCTACATTTTGCACAATCAACTGACCTTCCCAGTGCTCATTGAAGAATAGGCCGGCCGTAAGATCAAGCGTTGTCAATGAGTCACTGTGCAAGTCTTGACTAATTGACCCAGTTCCAGGCAATTCGCGCATTTCGCTGCGCGACTTCACTGTACCCCAGAAGCGCCACCTTTCATTGCTGACGCCGGCTTGCAGCTGAACCGTGTGTTCTGGAAGGTAAGGCAGTTCATCACCAGCGATGACCCTTCCCCACTGGGAAAAGCCAGACAGAAAAGTCTCCTTAAATTCAGACTGCGTGTAGGTGTAAACCAACTCGGAAAACAACGTATATGTTTCACTCACGGGCACTTCAACCGTTGTCGAGAACTCTAAACCCGCGATCTCAACCGCGCCTCCATTAAACTCATCGCCTGGATTACAACCAAAATCGCTGACACGACACCTCCCTAACAGATTGTTATAGTCGCTAAAGAATCCAACAGCTTCAGCTGAGACTGGTCCAGAGTCATAGCGCACCCCAATCTCGTAATTGACACTCTCCTCCGGGTCAACGTCACCGGACCCCGGCGCAGCAGGAGAAAAGCCTCGATAGACACCGCCTAGAAATCCAATCGATTCAGTGAACTGCCAATAGACGCCGGCACCAAGAGAGACGAAATTTTGCTCACTACTTGCGCGAATGGACAGACGTTCGTCGTCCAATTCTCCATCAATGTTCTCGTATCTCGCACCAATCGTAAACGTAAAATCATGCCAATCAATTTCATCGTTGAGAAACAGACTGATGGCGTCAGTCGATTGGAAGTTCACAACTTTAGAGCCTCTATCAATGCCGTCAAAAACCAAATTACCATTTGTCATCAGATAACCTCGCTGGCGATGATCACGATCAACCTCATCGTAGTGGAAACGTAGCCCAGCTGTTAAGCTGTGTTCAAAACCACCTGCGGACAATTGTTGAAAACCTGTAATTTGAACCCCATAGGATTCAAAAGTTCGATCATTATTAGTGACATCAAGCGTATCAGCTGGTGTGCCTAAAGAGTTTTGCTGCCCTGTGAGCAGCCGGTATTCATCTACAAATGACTCAGGTCGTGACAGCACAGATAAAAGGTCTGGACCAGCAATAAAACCATCTAACTTGTTCCACTCTCGTCCAAACTCGTTGTAATAGACCTTAGCATTTAACGCCCTATTGGTATCAAATTGGATGCTGTAGTTACCATGCAGACTCAAGTGGTCCGACTGGAAGTTCGCCAATTGAGATGCGGTGTAGCGGCGATACGGGTCCTGCTCAAAGTCATCGTCAGTCAGGCCTAAATAGGTCTCGTCAGAATCTTCGTCAGACCACCCTAATTTGAAAGAAAGCCGCTGCGGGACCGCGGTGTCAAGATTAAGCACTATTCGCGCGTTAAGTTCGTTACGAACAAAGCCAGTATCACCACCACTATCCAGATCTTTAAATCCATCGCTACCATAAGACAACGCATCTACCAGCCAACCCACTTGCTGCGTTGAGTTTCCAGCGGTCCCTTGCAGCTTATAGAAGCCCTCATTGCCGAAACTCGCATCTATCACTGCCAAAAGATCCTTAGGTGGGCTTTTGGTAATGAAATTAACAGCACCACCCACTGTATGAGGCCCGTGTCGAATCGCGCTAGGTCCTTTTAGAACTTCAATATTTTCCATTCGGCTAATATTCGGCACGTAGTACGCCGCAGGAGCCGAGTACGGTGCCGGTGTAATCAAAACGCCATCTTCCATAATAGTGATCTTCTGACTCCGTTCTGCTGCTGCACCACGAATCCCGATATTGGGTCTCAAGCCATAACCATCCTCTTCCCTGATATAGACGCCAGGGACACCCCCTAGCAGCTGACCAAGGTCGGTAAAATCGAAGCGCTCCAAAGTAAGTTCATCAAGTGACTTACCAGAGCCGGGTACCCGACGGACATCATTCATCGAACCGATGACCACAATATCTTCCATCAGATCGCTTTCGGCGAAAACAGGAGGTGGAGCCAAAAATAAAACACACAACGAAACTGCGCTCATTCGAACAAGTGATTGAGTAAGAACTTTGTAGCGTCTAAAGAAATTCATGGGGTTTGGGTATCCGTATAAAAAAGTCCAATGCTATTGATAATGATAACACTTCTCATTTATATTAGCATTCGCAAGAAACGGCACGAAGAAAAAGCAACCAAAAATTTAATAGACAGAGGTCAATATGAAACACCTAATTAACACCATTGCCGTTATTTTCGTCGCAGCACTTCTCGCAGGATGCGAAGGGGACGATGGAGATAACGGCGCAATAGGTACGGCAGGTCCAGCAGGTCCAACAGGCGCAGTCGGCGCGCAAGGACCCGTAGGTCAGACTCAACAGGTGACACGCACTGATGTCGTTGTCACAAACGCCAATATAGCCTTCGCTGCATACGGCGATTCACTCACGACGGCACAAAGCCTTCGCACCGCACTCCAAACGTTTGTTACCACACCTACGGCTGCAAACTTTGCATTGGCAAAACAGGCATGGTTTGACTCACGCGAGCCCTATGGCCAAACAGAAGTCTACCGTTTCCGAGTTGGACCAATTGATGCCCTACTCCCCGATGGAACCATTGGCGAAGAAGGTGATGGCCCAGAAGGCGCAATTAATGCTTGGCCGCTAGGTGAAGCTCTAATTGACTATGTCGCCTTAGGTGGCATCGATGGTGACGCAGGCCCAGAAGTGCCCGCAAGTGTCGCTAGTATTGCTGGCAATATCATCGCTGACACCACCTCTTTTCCGACAATTACTGGTGCTGTTATTACCGCCAACTCTGAGCTGGGTGGCGATGAACGTAACGTTTCAGGCGGCTACCATGCCATCGAGTTCCTACTTTGGGGGCAAGATTTGAATGCCGACCTTAGCTCAAGCGCACCACGCGATGCGACTCCTGGCCAACGACCTGTAACAGACTATGCGCTGGATGGAACCTGCACCAGCGGGACTAACCCCGCTGCAATTTCTGTGTGCCAGCGTCGCGGAGCATACTTACTCGCTGCCGCTGACGTACTAATCACAGATTTGGACCGAGTGGTTGATGCCTGGAACCCCAACGGTACAAACAACCATTACTCTTCCTTTATCGCTGGCGGCGACACTTCACTTGCTGTCATTCTTGAAGGCATGGGTCGACTAGGCTTTGGCGAGCTAGCAGGCGAGAGAATGAATATCGCCTTGTTAACGAATAGCCAAGAAGACGAACACTCTTGCTTCTCAGACAATACTCATCGCGATATTTTCCTCAACGCTAAAGGTATTGAAAACGCGTTCCGTGGTGAATACACCCGCACAAGCGGCGAAGTACTCAGTGGCGCGGGCATTGATGACCTGCTAAACACTGAAGCGCTTACCGATGTCGCCACCAACATGCGTGCAGCCATAGAAGCGACCATGACCAGTGTTGGTGTAATCGATCAAGAAGCTAAGACAGGTACCCCTTTTGATAATCTGATTCAAGTAGGGCCGAATGAACCCAATATCAACGCGGCTATTAGCGCACTCTCGAATCAAACCACCGTTATCGAGACTGTGATTGCAGGGCTAAACGTCACTGTGGGAGATCTTAGGCAAGATACCGAGGAAAATATCTAAATCATGAGGATTTGCGGCGCACTTGTTACAGCACTAATTATTATGAGTCTGACCGCATGTGGTGGCGGAGGTGGAGGCAGCAGTGCCTCTACTTCTGCTCCAACACCAACCCCTATACCTACTCCAACTCCAACACCAACACCAACACCAACACCTACACCTACTCCAACGCCCAGTACACCAATCGTACCTCCCGTTGTGGCGCTTGAGCGTCTGTCTGGTGGTGCTGCTACTACCGAGGCAACCAATCAAACCGCCTTCGGACAAAGTCCTAATGTCGTGCAATCTAACTTTGCTGCTGACGCCAATTTCAAATCAGGAAATTTGATATTTCGTGGTAGCCACGATGGCGAGGGGCCGCTGCTGAATGCGAGAACTTGTCAAGGATGCCACACCAGAGATGGCAGGGGCGCGATACCGCCCGACCAAAATACGCCAATGGATGCCATGTCGATCCGGTTAAGCCTGGGCCTCGCCAATGACGGCGGCCTCATTCCAGATCCAAACTATGGCTTACTGCTACAAACATTCGGCCTGGATTCTTTCACCGGCAACCTTAGCGCTGGGCTGGCGTCGTTCAACGGTGGCGCTATGTCTGCTATTGGCGAAGGCTTCGGCTTCATCGACTATCAGACCGTAAGCGGTACTTACGATGATGGTACGGCGTTTGAATTGAGGCAGCCAACTTACAAAATCAAGGACTTGAGCTATGGCGACTTCGCCCCGGGTATCCAGTACTCAGCAAGGGTTGCGCCTCAATTGATCGGGTTAGGTCTCCTTGACGCAGTTGCCGATTCAACAATATTGGAACGATCAGACCCAAACGATTCTGACAGCAACGGCATATCAGGACGCGCAGCCACGATCTTTGACCCGACAACTGGCGCTTCACGCGTCGGTCGAATCGGAGCAAAGGCTTCTGTCGCCTCGTTGCTCCAGCAAACAGTAAGCGCCTACCGAGCGGACATGGGCGTTACCAGTAGCTTTGCTCAAGACGAAGACTGCACGCAGCTGCAAATCAGCTGCATTCAAGCAGCGCTGAGAGAGCCCAACCCAAATCCAGACAACGTTGACCTTTCCAACATAGAACTCGCTTTAGTCGAATTTTACCTACGTCTACTCGCGGTGCCGGCGCGACGAGGTTTCGATCAGGTCAGCGAGACTTTCAGTGACGACATCGTTGCCGGTCGCGCACTTTTCTTTGAGTCAGGATGCGAATCTTGCCATCGTCAGACAATGCAGACTGCAGATGCAGCTGGGAGCGTTCTAGGCCAAGTGGCACTCAACTCTTTAAGCCCTAACGCTCCTAGAATTAATGTCTTATCCGAACAAACAATATTCCCATACACAGACCTCCTGCTCCACGATATGGGCGGATCCTGCCAGGCAGTTACGCCAGAATTCGCTGACGGTCAGGCCTGC
>JBLHWY010000162.1:0-14162 GCA_047629195.1 Candidatus Azotimanducaceae bacterium | reverse complement strand
ATTAGCCAATTTAAACTTCTGATACTACAAACTAATATGGCGAAACCGAGTACATATTTCAGCGTAATAGCTTGCTGCTGATTGGTCATATTAATGGTTGTGTTAAATGGTTGTGTTAAATGGTTGTGTTAAATGGTTGTGTTAAATGGTTGTGTTAAATGGTTGGATATACGGCTATTTACATAACTACTAACACATGCGCCTACATTTTCACCTACAGAGTCGCCTACACGTCCATCTTACATAGTTGCAGTGGCGTTCGCTGACCCGATCGACCCTGCTAGATAGGTCTCAATCTTATCTCTCGCAATATTGTCCGGATCACTAAACTGGATTCCGACACCTGGCGTGTGGGGGCTTTTTACGCCTTTCTTGGCAATCCAGGCGACTTTACCAGCAACAGGAATCTTTTCAGACTCATCCATAAGATTAAGCAGAATGAAAACGTCATCCCCGATCTCGTATTCAGTACGATTTGCAATAAACAAACCGCCATTTTTGATGAATGGCATGTAATAGTTGTGCAGCACCGCCTTGTCCTTAATGGTCAAGGCAATCATTGTCTTTTTGGCACCACCTCTGGCTAACTTACCCATGTACTTAACTCATATGTCAATTATTGCAAATACTGCCTGATGAACGGGCAATCTACAAGGGATGAAATTGATCCCCTATCGGTACCAAAATCTGCTGGACTACGGTCTACTACTTGCCAAGAATTTCAGCGAAATCAACACAGATTCAACTAACAATATCTGGTCGGGGTTGGACGTACTCATCAGTTCCTGACGAGTTACCCTAAGCGTTTCTGATACATCAAAGAGTTTCTCTATATCAAAACAGGCGCTGATTTCTTCTACTTTACCGAACATATCTCTATTTTTTACATATTTTACATCGCCGCAGAACGAATATTTCAGACAATCAGCCACAGTATCGAGCATACAACTAATCGCATCCACAGCCCCGGTCTTACTCATTATCTCACTCGCTTGCTGAGTCGTTTTGCGGCCAGTAACAAGGTCAGCGAAACTATTCACTATCGTATTTCTTCGCTCAAGGAAGGCCTCATCAAATCTTTCGATGACAGCAAGCGGTGCGCCTCCTGAAATATCAAGCAGTATCTCAGCGTCTCTGACGACGCCTCCTGAAACGGCATCGCTTACCCTTTTATTAAAACCAGGCTGTGTCAGCAGCCAGCTAAGCGACTTGCTTCGTTCCGGTATGTGAAATTCTACCAACTGACATCTCGACCTAATCGTAGGCAACAGACGCCCAGGCTGATTTGTTACCAGCATAATTAATGAGTCTCCCGCTGGCTCTTCCAAACACTTCAGTAGGGCGTTAGCTGATTGATGCGTCATTTGTTCGGCTGGGTGAACGATCACGACTTTTTTACCGCCTCGCTGAGTTGTTTGATTTACCCAACCAGTCACGGTACGAATCTGCTCTATCTTAATTAGCTTGGAGTCTTCAGGTTTGAGTACTTTAAAATCGGGATGTGTGCCCGCCGAAAAAAGGTGGCAACCGGTACAAGCGCAACAGCTAAAACCAGATTCCGATGTCCGATTCTCACAAAGCATTGCTGCAGCGATAGAGAAGGCAAAGTGTTGCTTTCCAAGGAACTCCTGCCCAACGATCAAGAGGCTGTGTGATAACTTCCCCGCTACTTGTTGACGAACTATCCGATCGTATTCGTCTATCTGCCAAGGTAAACAGGCAAACTTGTGATGCTTGGCATCCAGGTCTTGATACTCTTCTTTGTCTTGGTCAATGGTCAATGGTGCTTACTCTCAATTCCAGCAACCCTCAAGGCAGGAATGGTTTCAAGCGCAAGACCAATTCTCCCTTGTACAACCTTAAGTGGTCGTGAAGCGTTAATAACATGGTAACGTTTATGCGTCTTAGCACGGGCGAGAAAAGTCAACCGAACTCTATTGAAAAATTTCTCGCTCTCAATTTCAAACCTATCAAGTTCCCCGCGTTTCTCCGCTCGAGCCAACCCAGTTTTCACCGGTAGATCCAAAATGAGCGTTAGATCAGGTTTAAAACGTCCTAACGTGATCTTCTCTAACTTGGCAATAAGCTTCATATCTATCCCTCGCCCACCTCCTTGATAAGCATAACTAGAGTCAGTGTACCGATCACAGATAACCCATTCACCCCGCGCTAGCGCGGGGATTATCAATTCTTCGGTATGCTGCTTTCTTGCTGCGAACATCAACAACAATTCCGTAACTGGATCCATCGAAGATTCGCGCTTATCAAGCAGTACTTGCCTTATTCTCTCCGCAAGTGCCGTACCGCCAGGTTCACGGGTAGAAATGTATCTAATACTACGCGCTTCAAGAAAGCGTTCTATGTAATTAATGTTGGTAGATTTACCTACGCCTTCAACACCTTCAATTGTGATAAATCGACCTTTCATACAATACACTCTTCAACACAAGTACCCATAACAAGGCAAAGCAAAAAGTAAGACCTATTCTCAAGGACGTTCATCACGGTGGACTACTTCTATAATCCTCGACCCTACCAGATTTCTGGAAGCGGACAACAGCACGATTATGTTCAGCGAGGGTTTCCGAGAATTCACTGCTACCATCACCACGCGCGACAAAATAGTAATAATTAGAAATCTCCGGCTGGAGTGCAGCCCTGATTGAATTTAAACCAGGATTGCAAATTGGAGTCGGCGGCAGTCCCGCAATCACATAAGTATTATAGGGTGTCGATGCCCTCAAGTGCTTTCTTTTGAGGTTACCATCAAAATTTTCAATACCATATATTACCGTCGGGTCTGTTTGAAGCTTCATCTTCTTTTTCAACCTGTTAACGAACACAGAAGCTACGCGAATCCGGTCTGGTTCGTAGGCTGTTTCTTTTTCAATAATAGATGCCAATATTAGCGCCTCTTCGACACTATCAAACAAATCATGCTCGGTCCTTTGACCCCACTCATTCACCAGAACTTCCTGCATTCTCAAATGCGCTTGGCGCAAAATTGAAATGTCTGAATCTCCCTTTTGATAGCTATAGGTGTCTGGAAAAAACTGACCCTCTGGACTAACACCCTCTACCCCCAACAACCGCATTAAGGAATAGTCCGTATAACCTGCTAATTCCTGCTTCAATGCTGGGTGAGACTTGAGATTCTCGCGCCAAATTGCAAAAGTCCAGCCTTCGGTAAATCGTACCGTGCGAAGTACAACTCTGCCTTCGCGAAACTTGGTTAGCAATGTTATTGGCGTCAATTCACCAGCGAGAGAATACTCTCCTGCTTTTATGGTGCCTTGCTCGCTTGAGAGTCGCGCGTAAACTTTAAAAAGCCATAGCGGCATACTTACAACATCTTGTTGGACCAATGAAGAAAGCACATAGGTCAGCGACGCACCTTTTGCCACTTCAAATGAAGGTTCTATCTCTGGGCTTTCATGATGTACGCTAAGCGGTTGATTTAAGACAACATAAACGTAGCCGAGCGCAAATATGCCGCAAAGGATAAACGTTAGAGGAATAAGAAAGAATTTTTTCATGACAGTTGATACTGAGAGATGGTGCGAATTCTGTCTATCGACTTAATACTAGATGATAACGCACCTCTAGGCTCAGAATATACGTTAATCGACGCAGTAGGCGCTGTAACTTTATAGCTGCCTAAAAACCAGCGTTCCATTTGTACCGCCAAATCCAAAGGAATTGGAGACCGCTACTTTAATTGGCATTTCTCTAGCAGTATGGGGCACATAATCCAAATCACACCCCTCACTAGGGTTGTCTAAATTAATGGTAGGCGGGGCTAACTGGTCACGTATCGCGAGTGCTGTTAACACAGCTTCAACTGAACCAGATGCTCCGAGCAGATGACCAATCATTGATTTAGTCGAACTTACAGCAACCTTATCAGAACTCGAACCCATCACGGTTTTTATCGCCATTGTCTCAGCAATATCTCCTAACGGCGTCGAAGTGCCGTGAGCATTGATATAATTCACTTCACTGGAATCTATACCAGCGTTGTTGAGTGCGTTTTGCATAGACATCGCCGCGCCCGCGCCGTTTTCACTTGGAGAGGTCATGTGACTAGCATCTGCGCTCATACCAAAACCGGCAATTTCACAGTAGATTTTGGCACCACGCGCCTTAGCATGCTCATACTCTTCGAGCACCATAACCGCTGCACCATCACTAAGCACGAACCCGTCACGATCCTTGTCCCAAGGTCGGCTCGCAGATTCTGGGTCATCATTACGTGATGACAATGCCTTCATAGCGGAAAAACCGGCCATGGTCGTTGGTGACGTCGATTTTTCGGCTCCGCCCGCTAACATCGCATCAACATCACCAGACGCAATCATACGTGCTGCAAACCCAATATTATGCGTCCCAGTAGTACAAGCAGTCGTTATCGCAATATTCGGCCCTTGAAGACCGTACAGAATAGAGAGATGACCTGCCACCATATTAATAATGCATGAAGGTACGAAGAAAGGTGAAACACGTCCGGGACCACGATCTCTTATCACGTCATGGCAGGTTTCAATTGTGACAATACCACCTATGCCTGACCCCACAGCAACACCTACTCTATGCCGGTTCTCGTCTGTAATCTCTAGTCCAGCATCTTTCATAGCCTGCATCCCTGATACCAAACCAAACTGGATGAAGCCATCCATGCGCCTGGCCTCTTTTGGATTTAGATACTCTGAAATATCAAATTCAGGGACAGCACCACCAAATCTTACCGGATATCCGGTTGTATCAAAGCTGGTGATAGGACCGATGCCGCTCTTTCCCGCTGTAATACCTTCCCAGGTAGAATCAACCGAGACACCCAGAGGTGAAAGCATGCCTAGACCTGTAACAACTACTCGACGATTGTTCATTGGGTATCTCCTGGTGGTTACAAATACTTACTAAAAATCTGGGCAAGAATAGCAATGACGAACACGGAAGTGTTGCCAATCACCAGCGTCGTAGGTACCTGACTAACTGAGTAAGCCAATTCGCCTGACACTTTTTCGTCTAGCCGTAAAAAAACGATTCTGATCTTCAGTATGCGGGAACGTCTACTTCTATGACATACAAGAATTTCAGACAAAGAAAAAGCCGCATTCACACAAGCGAACGCAGCTTTTAATCAGTTACTAACAAAGCAGACTATGTGTGCGCTTCAACGTAATCAATTGCTTCTTTTACTGTTGTGATTTTCTCCGCTTCGTCATCAGGAATTTCAGTCTCGAATTCTTCTTCAAGAGCCATGACGAGTTCAACCGTGTCTAGCGAGTCAGCGCCCAAATCCTCGACAAAAGAAGCCTCCGCTGTGACTTCCTCTTCTTTAACGCCTAACTGTTCACAGACCAGTTTCATCACTCTTTCTTTGATGGTACTCATGTTTGGGGTCACTCCTAGGTGATTCATTGCAGACAAGCTGCGGTAGTTTAATGAAATGCCAGTTAAGCGATCAAGTCTTTTTAAATTTGATTTTAGGCATCGGTTATTGTTGTTATGTCTATTCAGGATCCAGCAATTGGACACACATGTTCAATTGTGCAAATTAGCTCATGTACATCCCACCATTGATGTGGATTGTCTCACCGGTGATGTACCCAGACGAATCTCCCGCGAGGAAACTCACAAGTGCTGCTACTTCGTTTGCCTCACCGAGCCTTTTTGCAGGAACTCTCGAGAGAAGTAATTCTTTTTGTTCTTCAGGGAGCGAATCGGTCATGTCTGTTGCGATAAAACCTGGCGCTATGCAATTCACAGTTACATTTCTAGATGCTAATTCACTTGCCAGGGAACGGCTATACCCCTCCAAACCAGCTTTAGCAGCAGCATAATTGCTCTGACCTGCATTACCCATACTAGCCACAACGGAACTTATATTGATGACTCGCCCCCACCTGGCCTTGGTCATGCCACGAAGACAAGCTTTTGTCACCTTAAAGACAGCGCTGAGATTTGTAACAATCACATCGTCCCATTCTTCACTTTTCATCCGCAGAGCTATGTTGTCCCGAGCTATTCCTGCGTTATTGACCAAAATAGTAGGCGCATCAAATTCGCTTTTTATCGCAGCAAAGAAAGCTTCAATTGAAGCTTCATCTTCAACCCTAAGTACAAAACCACGACCACTCTCGGAAAGATATTCGGATATTGATGCAGCGCCTGCTTCTGAGGTCGCTGTGCCCAACACAAAAGCGCCATTTGCCGCTAAACTCTCAGCTATAGCTTTGCCAATACCCCGGCTCGCGCCGGTGACAACCGCAACTTTTCCCGCAAGATTATTCATATTCTTTATCCAATCTAATACTGCCTACCCTGATCAGTAAATTCAGTTCTGGCCGATACCCTTAATTCAGTTCAGCCAAGGTTTTCTCAAGCGCGGCAGACGAGTTAAGCGAATATGAAACCAATGACTTGTCAATTCTTTTGTTCAGACCAGTGAGTACTTTACCAGGTCCACATTCTACTACAGTTTCGATGCCGTCACTGGCCATTCGTTGGATTGTATTTGTCCAAAGTACCGCGCTATACATCTGAGCGACCAAATTTGCTCTGATTTGCAAGGGATCGACGCAAACTTCAGCGTGAACATTTTGGACAATTTTAAATTTTGGAACACTGAATTCGACTTTCGCAAGTTCAATGGATAATTTTTCCGCAGCTGGGCGCATCAGAGCACTGTGAAAGGGTGCGCTAACAGCTAATGGTATCGCTCGTTTGGCACCAGCCAATTTGCATGCGTCGATCGCCCTATCCAGAGCAGCATTGTCACCGGCAATCACTACCTGGCCAGTTGCATTGAAATTGGCAGCCTGAACTACGCCGCTTTCAGCGCTCGCAATTTTACAAAGCTCGATAACCTGATCATCATCCAGCCCAAGGATCGCAGCCATGCCGCCTTCCCCAAGGGGAACAGCAGTCTGCATAAACTGGCCTCGTTTCTGAACAAGTTGAGCAGCATCCGCGAATGAAATGACTTCGGCTGCAACCAACGCACTATATTCACCAAGACTGTGGCCAGCAACGATCCCAACCTCGGGCAAACCGGCCTCGCTGGCCAAACGCCAGAGCGCAATGCTCGCCGCTAAAAGTGCGGGTTGGGTAAACTCAGTCTGATTGAGCTGTTCGACGGGCCCATTTTGAATTAGTGCCCATAAGTCATAACCCAATGCGGCAGAGGCTTCGTCAAATGTCTTCGCAACAATATTCCCTTGCTCATATACGTCATTAAGCATCCCAACTTCTTGGGATCCCTGACCCGGGAAAACAAATGCTAATTTGCTCATACACGTCCTCTCTACAATCTAAACAATATCTACGATCTAACCAGATTCTTCAAATCTAGCCATTAAGAACAGAAGTTCTGCTTGCAAACAACTTGGAGCACTCAACAGACCTCAACGGCTTTTAAGAACAGCCTTGAGCGGTACTTATTTAAAGCGCGTAGAGAACAGTTGAAGCCTCACTACAGCAAAACGCGGAACCCATAGATTCCGCGTTTACTTGTTGTTCTTGTATCTTATCTCAGTACCAGCGCCGTTACCGTCACAATCCGAGATAAAACCCAAAACTAGTCTTCAGTTGTGTGTACAACCTTCTTGCCACGATAAAAACCATCAGCAGAAACATGATGACGTAGATGAGTTTCACCTGTGGTTGAATCCTCGGACAATGTAGGACCTTTGAGGGCATCATGGGATCTTCTTTGACCACGTCGTGATCGAGTTACTTTACTTTTCTGAACAGCCATTACTAGCTCCTATCAAATTGATTCTTAAGTTCTGCCAAGGAAGCAAATGGTTGATAAGTGTCTGCTTGACGCTTATCAGGACTCGCTTGACGTGCAGTTTTTTGCTCAGCCTCGCTTTTGAGTTCACCGTTTTTAACGGCTTTATCATCTCCGTGCTCTGCTACAAAACTACACTCCCCTGCAGGGTGTTTCGCAACCATCGGCAAACTGACCAGAAGTTCATCCTCCAGCAATGCAACGATGTTGACTTTGTCTTCAGCGCAAATTACTCCTTCATCATCGGAATTCAATGCCATCAGCGCGTCTTCATCTTCAACTAGCACCCAACGAAAGGATGAATCCACCTGAAAAGAACACAGCTCAAGGCAATTTTGGCAAATCAGCTTAAGATCTACGCTAATTTTACCGATGATGAGAGTTTTTTGCTTTTTACCCTTTCGAAATTCCAGCTTAACGTGTACTTCACCCTTGTTATTCGCAATAGATTCAACGAGTCTATGAAACGAACTGACAGGTACGCTACCATCAAGCTTGACGCGGTCACCGGCAAATTTCCGGTAATTGACTTCTTCTGGAAGGGAGGCCATAAACATAAGGGGCGCATATTAGGCTTCACAATCTGGAGTGTCAAAAGAAAATTGCACAAATTCAGTAACATATGAGCGAAACACCTCCAAAACTGGTACTTGCCTCCACCTCCCGCTATCGAGCAGAAATGTTGGCAAAATGTTGCCTCTTATTCGAGCAGGAAAGGCCAGAATTCAAAGAGCTCCTTCTGGCGCACGAACAACCAGAAGCCACGGCGCTGAGATTGGCTAGAGGAAAGTCAGACATGGTTACACAGCTAATCGCTGATCGCGATGTATTCGTGTCCGAAAGTGGCGGCGTCCAACCAAAGCACGCTTCAGTAATTGTTGGTTCCGATCAAATCGCTTGCTTAAGCGGGCAAATCCTCGGTAAGCCAGGCACTTCAGAGAAAGCCATAGAACAACTCACCAGCTGCTCAGGCGCCTGGGTCTCGTTCTTTACAGGGTTGCATGTCATTTACCGTTCTGCCGACGGGCTGGACATCAAACGAACCAATTATACTGAAGAGTTTTCAGTAAAATTCCGATCGCTCACTGCCGCTGAAATCAAAACATATGTTCATATGGACCAACCTCTCGATTGCGCCGGAAGCTTCAAAGCCGAAGGTCTTGGACTTACGCTTTTTGAAAACATGAAAGGTCGAGATATCCACACCCTTTATGGCTTACCGCTTCTAAAGCTATTAGAAATTCTTCGGAGTTATGGCATCAACCCTATAGATCAAAGCCAAACACCATCTTTATACAAGTGATGGTTCGTGCTATTTGATATTTCCAATCATCGCTTTAAAACTTAAATCAATCGGCGCTACAACCTCAATAGCTTTATCTCCAGGCTCAAGTGGTGGAATCACAAGTTTCTCTGCATGGAGCATCAATCGACGAAAACCGGCACCCTTCAACACTGCATCTTTTTCTTCATTTCCATACTTTTCATCGCCAACGATGGGAAACCCTGGATGTTGACAATGAACCCTGAGTTGGTGAGTTCGCCCAGTTATTGGCTGGAGCGAGAGCAAACTATAACTTGAAGATTGCTCTATCACTGCGACTCTTGTTAGTGCTGATTTGCCCTCTGCTGACACAGTGCTAATGCGTTCTCCGCTCTTGAGGGTGTTTTTTTGTAGTGGTAAATCTACATGTTGCTTACGTCGCGGCCATTTACCATGAACGATTGCTTTGTAGTGCTTTTCCAGTTTTGTCTTATTTGCCAGTAGCGCCTGAATATTTCGTAAGCAGCTACGTTTCTTCGCTATCATCAGACAGCCAGAAGTATCGCGATCTAGTCGGTGAATCAATTCTAACCCTTTCTGTTCCGGCCTCATCTGGCGAAAGGCCTCAATCACACCGATGGAAACACCGCTTCCACCGTGAACGGCAATGCCTGTGGGTTTGTTAATGATAAGTAGTCGCGCATCCTCGAAAATAATCGAATTATTCAGCGCATCCAACAACCACCTACGGGCTGTTTCTGGCTCATCATCGCTCGAGGTCCGAATTGGGGGTACGCGCAAGGTATCTCCCAACTGCAATTTTACCGAAGCCTTAATCCTACCTTTATTTAGTCGCACCTCGCCTTTTCTAAGTAATCGGTAGATCCTCGACTTTGGAACGCCTTTGAGAATCTTGACCAAAAAATTATCCACTCTCTGACCAGCAGAGTTTTCATCGATTTCGATAAGTTGGACTATTGAGTTATCCATCACATTTCATCTGTAGTTGAGCTAACCATTATAACGCTTTGACGTACTTACATTTGTTGCTATGATACCGCGGTCTGGCCGCTTACGCTGAATTAGTATAGCAAAAGGAAGCCTTCAGTAAATTCTGACTCACTGAAGACGGATTAAACCTTTCGGGAAACTGTTTAAGGCATAGTTTGTTAAGACAAAGTTTGTTAAGAAAAAGTTCGGGCTACTTTACACCCGCGGATCAGCTAAAACGCTGAACTTGGTTCGAGATCGTTATCCCAGACAAGTAAAGTAGGACTAATACGCAAATATTTGCACGTGTTAGTCACTTGATTTGATACGCCACAAGCGTCGTCAAATAAGGCAGACACAGAAAACATATTTAAAATGCATTGTGAGCCTAATTTTTGCTGCAGCTAAAGCAAAGAGAGCTCATAAATGAATTTAGCACTTTCAATGTGAACACTATTTTATAGTGGTCGTTGAAAGTAAATTAACCGCGCCTTGATGCGCAACTGAAATCGTCAAATCAGTCTATTACAACGGACTTTTTGCGGAAGGAAGGAACCTACTCTTACACCTGAAGAATTAGTTGATATTCAGACATCACCCCACTCCATCATGGGGGTATCAGCTCTGCAGGAAAAAAGTAACCTTCAAAAGTAAATCCGTTGGACTATTTGTACATGTAATAAAAAGAAATTGTGTAGTGAAAGACCTTTGTAACGTTCATATTACTGAATACTAATGATTGTCTTTTTTTATAGAACGTCCTCCGTGGCTCGATAATTACGGCACACGGTGGATTCTCATTAATACGAATTGCCCTCGCTGTTAGCTATTTTGTGGGCCAGTTTTAGCACTTTATGATTTTAAGCATGAACAGCTAGCGCAATAGACTTGTATGGAGACTAATTTACCTCCTTACCTAGAGCGGTAACTAATACTAAGATTTGACGGTAATCAGCTTGCGGCACTCAATGCCACACATAAGCGATACCGTAATGAAAAGAATGCTAATAAATGCAACTCATACTGAAGAGATGCGCGTTGCACTGGTAAATGGTCAGCAATTATACGACCTTGACATCGAAAACCGATCACGTGAACAAAAGAAAGCAAATATCTATAAAGCTCGAGTCACAAGAGTGGAGCCTAGCCTAGAAGCCGCGTTTGTTGATTTCGGATCAAACAGGCATGGTTTTCTCCCCCTTAAAGAAATTTCCCGAGAATACTTTTCTTCCAGCGCAAAAGGTGGCGGCCGCGTCAATATAAAAGATGCGCTTAAGGAAGGCACAGAACTAATTATTCAGGTAGAAAAAGAAGAGCGCGGCAACAAAGGTGCTGCACTGACCACATTTTGTAGCTTGGCTGGTCGTTACATGGTGCTCATGCCTAACAATCCCAGGGCTGGCGGTATTTCTCGAAGAATTGAAGGTGAAGAACGAGACGACCTCAAAGCAGCAATGTCCCAATTGGAAATCCCAAAGAACATGGGTGTTATCGTCCGCACCGCTGGTGTTGGTCGAACAGCTGAAGAACTTCAGTTGGATCTGGACTACCTCGTCAACCTGGCGACTTCAATAAAGTCAGCCGCGGAAAAAAAATCAGCACCATTCCTGATTTGGCAAGAAAGCAACATCATCGTCCGCGCGATAAGAGACTACCTTCGAGACGACATCGGCGAAATTCTGATTGATACCCAGAAAGCACTCGATAGCGCGACCCAGTTCGTGGACCAGGTTATGCCTCAGTTCCGTCAACGCATTAAACTTTATGAGAGTGACGTACCCCTATTCAACCGATACCAGATTGAAGGCCAAATTGAATCAGCATTTGAGCGGGAAGTTCGACTGCCTTCAGGCGGTTCACTCGTCATTGATCCCACTGAAGCCCTGGTGTCAATCGATATCAACTCAGCAAAAGCAACACGCGGCACTGACATTGAAGACACCGCATTAAATACCAACCTAGAGGCAGCAGATGAAATCTGCCGGCAATTGCGCCTTCGTGACATTGGCGGTCTAATCGTAATAGATTTCATTGATATGAACGCAGCGCGTAATCAACGCGCAGTTGAGAATCGAATGCGTGATGCACTCGAAATTGACAGGGCGCGAGTTCAAGTCGGCAAGATTTCTCGATTTGGCCTACTCGAAATGTCAAGACAACGAATGCGACCATCGCTAGGCGAAACAAGCGGTGTAGTTTGCCCAAGATGCAGTGGCCTTGGTTTGATTCGCGATACTGAATCGTCTGCTCTCGCCATTATGCGTCTGGTTGAAGAAGAGGCAATGAAAGATACCAGCTCCGAAATACATGCGTTTGTACCTATTTCTGTCGCGTCTTATCTCTTAAATGAAAAACGCGAAGGGCTTACCCAGATAGAACAGCGAACAGAAGTAAGACTCGTTGTTATACCTAGCGCAGAACTTGAAACACCGCATTATAGGGTTGAAAGAATTAGAACAGCTGACGATGAAGGAGCTGAGGCAAGTTACGAGTTATCAACGGAAATAGAGCCAGAAACAGCAGAAAGACAATCTCAAGCCGCGCCTCCAGAGAGAGCGGTTGTCCAAAGAGTCCCTCAACCTACACCGCTTGCGCCCCCAGAAGCTCCTGCCGCTCAGCAAGCTCCAGCATCTGCAACAGAGCCCACGAAGCCTAAGAAAGGATTTTTCGCGACCGTGATGAGCATGCTGACTGGTGATGCTGAAGAAGTCCAAAAAGAAGAGGAACCGGCGGAGCAACCCAAGAAACAAGTTAGAAGCAACAACAACCGTAATCGAAATAACAGTCGTCGCCGTCCTAACGATCGTAATCGTAATCGTAACGATCAGCGAGATGGTAAGGACCGCGACAATAAAAGCACTGGCAGAAACGATAACAAAAACGATAATAAGAGCGAAGACAGTAAGGTCGAAGACAATAAGAGCGACGATAATCGCAAAGATTCTCGAAATAGTAGAAATTCGCCACAGAACGATAACAAAAGCAATTCGAATAGCCGAAATGGGAATTCTAGGCCAAAGAATGATGCGAGCAAAGACAAACGTCCCGCTCGCAATGAGACCCCGGCAGAAGACAGCAATGACAATAATGCGCAGTCGGCACCTGATCGTGGCAACGAAAAGCAAGGTGAAGACAAACACACAAATGAAGGTGACAAGCGTAACCAGAGTAACCGTCAACGTGGTGGTCAGCGTCGTCGAAATAACAGAAAGCCGAGTGCCGCTGAACAAAATACAGCTAATGACGGAGATACTGTTACAACAGAGACTGAAGCTCAAAATAGCCAACCCTCAAATGCTCAGGGTAAAAGCTCTAGCGATGAAGTCACTACAGACGCCAAATCTCAAACGTCAGTAGAACAACCTAAGACTGCTACCGCTACTCCAGAAGTTGTTGCCAAAACCGAGCAACCTGTCGCTGATGTCACAAGTGATCAAGTAGCGCAGGAAACACCGAAAGCCGAGGCTCCGAAGTCAGAAGCCTCAGATTCTGAGACCAAAGGATCAGCAGAAGAGACAGCAGTAACACCAACCCAGAAAGACCCTGTAAAACAAGCAGCTAAAAAGCCGTCGTCCTCTGAGCAAGCTCAGAAAAACGAAGAGATAAAGAAACACCCTTCTCTACTAGGCAGAGCTGGCAATGATCCCCGGGACAACCCTGGTGTTCGACTTACCAGCCCAGTGTTACTTGATGTGCCACCCGCGCCACAGCCAGTTGCACTTGAATCAGTGATTCGAACGATTGAAGCTGTTCACCCAAGTACTTGGGGACGTGCTGCTAATGACCCAAGAAGTGGAACCGCTAAACCAATTGCTGAACCAAATGTACCTGAAGTGGTGGCAGAGCCTTCAGCGGTTGCTAATGAAGAGCCATCAGCTGTTGCTAATGAAGAGCCATCAGCGATTACTCATGAAGAACCATCAGCTGTTGCTAATGAAGAGCCTTCAGCGATTACTCATGAAGAGCCATCAGCTGTTGCTAATGAAGAGCCATCAGCGATTACTCATGAAGAACCATCAGCTGTTGCTAATGAAGAGCCTTCAGCGATTACTAATGAAGAGTCATCAGCTGTTGCTAATGAAGAGCCTTCAGCGATTACTAATGAAGAGCCAT
>JBLHWY010000161.1:0-14230 GCA_047629195.1 Candidatus Azotimanducaceae bacterium | reverse complement strand
CATCGTCGCCAAAATCTTTAAGTGCCTCTTCAAGTATTGCCTGACAAGCCAAAGCGGTCAGTGGTGTTTTTTCCGATGGTTTCCAAACCACACTGTTGCCACAAACTAGCGCTAGTGCTGTATTCCAAGACCATACCGCAACCGGAAAATTAAATGCGGAGATGACGCCAACCGGACCAAGAGGGTGCCAGTTCTCCAACATTTTGTGATGTGGACGCTCAGAAGCGATGGTCAAGCCATAAAGTTGACGAGATAGACCAACGGCAAAATCACAAATATCTATCATCTCTTGGACTTCACCTAGACCTTCCTGGAGAATTTTACCGTTCTCTAATGTAACCAATTCACCTAGCACTTGTTTGTGCAACCTAAGCTTTTCGCCGAGCAAGCGAACAAGTTCTCCGCGACGTGGCGCAGGTACCTGACGCCATCGTTGAAAGGCCAAGTCAGATTTCGAGAGTATTGTTTCCACCTCGGTCGCGCAATGGCTCTTGATATGGCCAAGTTGGCTGCCGTCAATAGGACTAGTAAGCTCAATATCGCCTGATGTGAATGTTGAAAGGTCAATGCCCAGTATTTTCAAGCAATTGCTGACGCTAGTTTTTGTCGAGATTTGTGAACTCAATTCTTACTCCTGCCCTAAAATGGGCGCTATGCAGCGTTTTTGTGAGCTGCATTCTGATCAGTGGTGCTTGATTTGTAAACCTGACCGAATCTATTGTTGAGGAATGTATCGAGACCAATTTCTTCCTGAGTAACAAATCCGCGAGCCTTTATAGCGCCCAGCCTGAGTAGATCCAATACAGCGCAGATACTACCTGCTGTCGTTATCTGAATACCGCTTCTCAAAACACCACCTACTTCACGTCCGTAAACCTTGTTGGCGTAGGTTTCCTGCATTAACTGGCCATTTTTTATGCCACTGACGGTGACAAAAATTAAGACGACGTCCTGCATTGTGGCAGGAACTGCATTCTCAAGTACGTCTTTCAACAAGTCTCTTCGGTCCCGAAGACCTAGGTCATGAAGCAAGGTTTTCATAATATCTCTATGCCCGGGATATCGAATTGTTTTGTAAGCAAGGTTTTTCACCTTTCCTTTGAGGCTCTCACCAAGTGAACCAATACCGCCGGAAGTGTTGAACATTTCGTATTGAATACCATCAAGGGAGATGTGCTCAAGATGTTCCAAGGCAGGTACGGTCGTAACGACGCCATCTACAATTGCAACGCATGATTCACAGTATTCGTTTATAACGCCATCAGTACTCCAGGTCAGGTTGTAGTTCAGGGAGTTTGAAGGAAATTGGGGCAGGGCGCCCACACACATGCGAATTGTTTCTAACTTATCAAAGGTTGATGCCAATTGATTTGTCACTATTGAAATAAAACCTGGTGCCAGCCCGCACTGCGGAATAAAGGCAGTTTGCGCCTTATCCGCAAGTGCCCTGACATAGGCTGTACTTGCGACATCCTCGGTGAGATCCAGGTAATGACAGCCCGCTCTGAATGCGGCATCTGCAATTTTGGTTGTCAAAAAGTAAGGGGTCGAACTTAAAACAGCAAACTGATGTTTCAGTTCGACATCGAGTGCTGAAGCGTCAGATACATCGACCAACCTCTTGGTCAGGTCGTTATGGTCTGCGAAATGCGCCAGAGAGGGTTCCGAGCTATCAAGAAGCGTTACGTGGAAATCGTTACTTTCAAGTAAAAGCGCAACGATCGTCTCACCTATTTTACCTGCGCCGATAACAACAACTTTTGTTTTATGCGTTGATTTAGGAGCTGAATCTGATTTCATGATTTTCTCATCTGTACTTAGTTGGGCGCAGTTTAATGGGTAGTGATAGTCATTAGTAAGCGCAATATTGATCAAATTACGGCAAAATATGCACAATGTGACTGAAAAATTGGACAGTTTGTGAAATACCTTGATCAAAAATTAGTACATAAGCTTAAGGAGAACGCGAGAATCAGCACCTCCGAATTGGCGAGAGTCCTAGACGTTTCCCGCACAACAGTAACCGGAAGAATCAAAAAGCTGGAAGAGGAAGGTGTTATCAGGGGTTACACGGTGCAATACGGGCAAGAATATGCATCGACACTACTTATTGCCCATGTACAGATTAAAGTGACTCAAAAGCTAACTGAGCAGACAACACGGGCGCTTCGACAGATAGATCAAGTTCGATCTCTATTTGCAATATCCGGCGATTACGACCTAATCGCGATGATTGAAGCAGAAAGTACAGCTAAACTAAATCAGGTTTTGGATCGGATAGGTGATTTGGAGGGCATAGATCGCACAAATTCTTCAGTCATACTCGAAACTAAATTCGATCGCTAAAGATCTAGTTGCGACCCAATTGCAACCTAGTGGCGATCTAGCTGCCGCCGTATCTTTTTTGACGATAGCGGTTGTGATAGCCAAGAACTTTGGTGACGTAGCGTCTGGTTTCGGGATAAGGCGGTATCCCATTGTACTTATCTACCGCCGTCGCGCCTGCATTATAGGCTGCGAGCACAAGTGGAACTTCACCGTCAAACCGATTGAGCAGATAACGGAGGTGTTTTACGCCCGCGTAGATGTTTTCTTTTGGATTGAACCGGTTCTTTACTTTGTACTGTTTTGCAGTGCCTTGCATAAGTTGCATTAGCCCAGTTGCGCCTTTCTTGGAGACAGCGTTTGGATTAAAAGCCGATTCCACCTGAATGACTGCTTCGATTAGGGCTGGGTCAACGTTGTATTGGTTTGCTGCAGCGCTGATGAATTGATTGAAACGTCTGGGACCTCCGTTGGTAATGGGTCGCTTAGCAAGAATATGTCCGGCGTTGCTTAAGGTGTCGCGCTTTGTAACAAGTCGATAAGCGCCCTTATCATCGGTGGGCGGACGATCGCTAATCAGTCTCTCACCATTAGGACCTTGATAGATGTAGATCTCGGCGGAAGCTGCTTGAACGAAGGTTAGTTGCACAAATAGTACGAGGCCAATCAACCGTCGCAACACAAGAAACGTCCCGAGTCGCGGATCTTGAGTTGTGTTTGAAATATGAGCTACGTTCAGCTGTCCATTCATGATGTAACCTATTGTGGCAGGGTACCCTCTTCGACAGCTTATCAGTAAATTGTCGATGCATTCATTAGCCGGATTCATATATTCTAGTGTCTTGACGTCAAACGTCAAAGAATCATTCATTCACAGTATTGAGACGCCAAACTATGCCTACAGCTTTCCTTCTTCCCGATCTATGCGACGCTTACCCAGAACAGGTCAGTGTCGTTGCCCCACAATTTAACAGCTATGGCGGTCGACAAAGCTATCACGGTGAGATTGTGACGATAAAATGCCATGAAGATAATTCGCTCGTCGCAGAGCAGGTTGATCATGATGGGACCGGTAAGGTGCTTGTCGTTGACGGTGGCGGCTCTTTGCGCTGTGGGCTCCTGGGAGATAATTTGGCGGCAAAAGCCGTCTCAAATGGCTGGCAAGGGATTGTTGTTTACGGCTGTATTCGTGATGTTGATGACATTGCGAATATGGATCTGGGTGTTCATGCGTTAAATACTCATCCCATGAAATCCGTAAAGCGGGGCGTTGGCTTATTGAATGTGCCCGTCGCTTTCTGTTTTGTAGAATTTCAGCCTGGAGCTTATCTCTATGCCGATAACAACGGCCTGCTTGTCTCTCAGGCAGCCTTGACGCCTGTATAGTCGATTTCCAGCTCTGGCCGTGTATAGAGTTCCTCGTGGATCACAGTTTTAGCTGCCGAATATTTGGGTCGTGCAACGCCGTGTCCCAACCGGCTCTAAATTTCCTCGTGAGCCGGTTGTTCTCGGTGACATCCCTGAAGTTTGCGTAACCATCGTAATTCGTTGCGTCCTGCCTGTAGATGACCCCAGTGTTATCCGCCAGCACAAATTCATCATTCATCATTCTGAATTCTGGATGCACAACTCGAATACTAATCGAGGAGGGCAGTTTCCTACAAATTTCAAGAATTACATGGCTATTATTAATGATTCGATGAGTTTCATAGACAAGAATTTCAATCTTAGTGTAACGATTCTTTCGTGCTAGCGTTGAAAATGACTCTCGCAGCGCTTTGTTGTGAAACAACCTGTGATCCAGTACGGGAGACCAAATACGGATACATTGACTGGCTTGTGCGCTCATTTCGAGCATCACGTTCTTAAATTCGTCCTCCCTTCTGAGTAAAAGAAACTGCTTGGAGGCGCCTAGAACATAAGGCGTTTCAGATGTCTCGTAGTCCTCGCCATTCATTTTCCCAAATCGGCTACGTTCCTCTGCAACATCGACGCGCCCAATGGCGCATTCGAATTGGTTTAGCATGTTCTCGCTAGCCGAATCATCTGAATAGCGATGCGCTTCGCTTTTTGACACTGGGACGACTTCGAATCCATGCTTGCCAAAGAAGCCTTCTAATGTGGCAGGTGCCTCGAGTCGTGCGTTTGCAAGATTTAGGTACTTCGCTCTGATCAATGTTTGCTCAAGTAAAGAATACCCAACGCCCAGACCACGAAATGGCTCGAGCACCCCCAGACGGCTTACTTCACCCGAAGAAGTCATCCTGATGCTGCCAATAACCTGGCCTTCGGGACTTTTTGCGTGCCAATGCAAACAAGTTTGATCCTGCTCATCGGTTGTTTCGATTGTCGCTCGAAGTTGCCTGTTCGGTTGCTTACTTAGTGGGTAGTCAGCAAGTGCTACTGATTCACGCACCTTCCTAATGATCTTACCTGCATGACTCCAAGAGGCTTCACTGATATCGAATGACTTAATATCTGCAACTAAGGGTGAAACACGCGCGCCGTATTGCTGACTCTCATGCCGCACAGGATTTAGTTGCTGAGTCATTTTTTGATGAGCGATACCGGCTTCCTCGAACTGCTCGCCTGTTTCGGTAAAGCCTGCTTTCTCGTAGAAACCTAAGGCATGAACTTGTGCATTGAGGAAAACTTGTTCGAAGCCGAGAGTTCTGGCCTTTTCAATGACAATACCTAGGACCGCTGCGCCAATGCCCTCACCTCGATGCTCTTCGAGCACCGCCATTCTGCCGATTTGTCCAGAGCTTAGCAGTCGACCAGTGCCAATGGGGCTCCCTTGTTTGTCATGTACGAGCCAATGCCAAGATGTGTCATCCAAACCATCTAATTCTTCCTCTGGGGGGACGCTTTGCTCCACAATAAAGACAAGCTTTCTAAGATTCAGTAGGACGTTCTTATCCGTCTCCCAGTCAGCTTCTTTGATGTCAAAATCTTGTAGCGCAAGTTTCATGGCAAGTGCCCTTAGAGTTAGCCGCAGTATTAACTATCTAATCAACCAAAGGATTGAATCGCGCCCGTGAGCAGTAGCAATTCGATTAATGATACATTTGCAGGCGCTTCAAACACAATGTCTGTGGAGACCTTACGATTTATGCAGAGTTGCTCAACCATTTTGAGTTGACCTGTTTCCAGCTCAAACATCTGGCCGTTAAGAAAGCAGCGATGGGTATCGACTTCTGCTTGGTAAGCAATTCGAGTTGCTAATGCCAATGAAAATGTCCTATTACCGTCTCGATACGATTCCAATTCTAAGCTAACTTCTTTGGGTGTCATGGGTATTAGGAGATCAGGCTCCTTCAATTCGGTCATATAGCAACCGAACCAAGCTGACATTAGTTCACGATTGGAAACAAAATCGATATATTTTCCCTGTAAGTTATCAACCGACGAAGCCGACATGGACCAAAAGGTGGGGTCCATGTTGTCATCAAGCGTTTCGGTTCCATGAGCCACATCTAGTAATTCATCGGTATAGCTCGACACAAGTTCCATCATTGTTGGGTTTCTGATGCCGATCGAGAGTGTCATCGAATCATCACTGGCAACACCCCAGTGTCCGGCACCTGGTGGAATGTATAGCACATCTCCAGGCGTCATGATTTGGCTAGCTTCTGGACTAAACGAGGACAGCAGTCGTATGTCTGAATTTTGATCCAATTCTTCATCTTTGTGAGAGAGGGAATCCCAATGCCAGTGTTTTTCCCCTCGGACTTGAAATAAAAATACGTCGTAGTGATCAAAATGGGGCCCGCAACTCGCACCTGACCCACCAACCGTGACCATAATGTCTTCGATTCGCCATCTTGGTATGAAGTTAAATTCCTTCGTTAAAAGATGGCTGAGCGTTGCGATATGCTGGTCCGCACCCTGAAGCATTAACATGTTATTTGGCTTTGACAGGGCGGAGGAAACCGTTTCATTTGAGAACGGGCCTAGTGAAAGGCTAAACGTATCTTTGACCTTTCGAACAAGACGAGATTCAACGGTATCTAGCGCTGTCAACTTAACTATATCTTTATATAACAATGTTAGATCAAGGTTTTCTAAAGAAGATTCTAGTCCTCTTTTAAACGCTTTAGGCTGACGCCGCCAGTGTTCCGACATAAACTCTGTTAAGGAAATGTCGGTATTTTCAAACCAGTTTATCGCACCCATTGTCTCGCTCACTCATTCAGTAGCTTATCGACAAGTTTGGTAGCCAAACCAACATAATTTGCAGGCGTCAAAGCTCGAATTTGTAGCCGAGCAGATTCAGGTAGATCAAGCTTCTCAAGTATCTCTTCTATGTTTTCTTGCTTCATTGATTGGCCCCTGGTGAATTCTTTCAGCTTCTCGTAAGGCTCCTCAATACCATGCCGCCGCATGATAGTTTGTATAGGTTCAGCTAGAATTTCCCAGCTGTTGTTCAAGTCTTCCTCTAATGCCTGAGGATTTATTTCGAGTTTACTGATTCCTTTCAAGGTCGATTTATAGGCCAGCAGAGAATATGCAAGACCAGTTCCCATATTTCGAAGTACTGTTGAATCAGTCAGATCACGCTGCCACCGGCTAATTGGGAGTTTTTCACTCAGATGGCCGAAGATAGCGTTAGCTAACCCAAGGTTGCCCTCTGAATTTTCAAAATCAATAGGATTAACCTTGTGCGGCATAGTGGACGAACCGGTTTCTCCCTCTACCTTTCTTTGCTTGAAGTAACCTATTGAGATGTAAGACCAGATATCACGATTGAAATCGATCAAAATTGTATTAAACCGTGACATGGCTTGGAACAATTCTGCCATATAATCATGTGGCTCAATTTGGGTGGTATACGGGTTCCATCCGATCCCTAGCGACGACACAAAACGTTCGCTTAAATCAAGCCAATCAACGTCAGGGTAAGACGCCTGGTGGGCATTGAGATTACCGACAGCGCCATTGAGCTTACCCAGAATTTCAACTTTAGCGAATTGCTTTACCTGGCGGCGGAGACGGGCAACTACATTTGCAAATTCTTTCCCCATCGTAGTCGGAGTAGCAGTCTGGCCATGAGTTCTGGAAAGCATAGGTAGTTCGGCATAGCTCCGTGCGATCTCGGCTAGTTTGTGATTCAGTTCATCCATCACTGGTCTGATAACAATATCCCGACCGTTTTTAAGCATCAATGCGTGAGACAGGTTATTGATGTCTTCTGAAGTGCAGGCGAAATGAATAAACTCAATATTCCTTTTAAGCGACGCTATCCCACTTTCCTGAAATTTCTGTTTCAAATAGTACTCGACCGCTTTTACATCGTGATTAGTAGTCGCTTCATTTTGCTTAACGATGGCTGCTTCAGTTTCATCAAAACCGACGATTAGTTTCTCAAGAAAGTCATTCTCTTCGTCCTTGAGCGTCGTTATTTCTGTCATCTCTCGCTGGCTCGCCAAAAATTGAAACCAGCGAATTTCCACATATACACGATAGTAAATAAGCCCAAACTCACTGAAATAGGGTCTCAGTTCAGCGGTTTTATCTCCGTAACGTCCGTCGATAGGGTTGATTGCCGTTAGTGCAGAAAGCGTCATATTGTCCTCATGTTCAGGTTAGTCTGTGTTCGGCTTAGTCCGCGCACAGGTTAGTTCGTGTTTCAAGTGGCTGACGAAACATATACTTCTTGTATAAGCACGTAATGGGCTTAGCCCCGTGATAGGTAAAAGCGAGTATTTACGCGCCGGGAATATGTTGTTGAATCATATTAGTTGATCGATTGAATGAGACATCGCGCGTCGATTGAAAGCCAAGCTCCACTTGCTACCCCCAAGCTGACGCCAGAGAACGCAAGAACGAATGGCTGCTATCAGTAAAGCGCGTATTCTTTGCGTATTGACACGATCCTGTAGATGCTGCCGGCTACCATTAATTTGAATCTGTGGCTGAATTTCACTGATCAAGGACTCATATAAGCTCGCCAGTTGTTCCACCACTTGATCATTCATCAACCTAGTTTCACCCTGGCGAAGCATACGTCGTTCGTCAATGTTCGCAATTTCAGCACCTAGCTTGCGCATCACCTCTGGCATACTCGCGAGTTTACGTTCTAGCCCCATGATGGCGAGCGAGTATTGTAATATACGTCCGTGCTGGGCAACGTCGAACTTGGTCAAGAGTTCCCTGAGAATAAGTAAACCTTTCCGAAGACCCAATACTCCCCCATAAACATCTAGCGTTGTCTCGGGGTTTTGTACAAATATGGAATTTACGCTGCTTTCAAGCGTATCCTGCGAAACTAGTCCAGATCTCGACGCTGCATTTACAAGTGAGACAGCCTGTACGAGACCCGCCAAAGCCAAAACCCGATTCTGTAAACTGTTCTGATTTGTACCTGGGTCACGAACCGAACTCCGCGCTTGGTCAGACGCCTTGTCAGAATCTGAATCAGAATCGGGAGCATCTTGAGTCATCCGACTAATCATAGTCGTTCTCCATTATTCGACTCTCTTTTGTACGTCTCGCGTATCACTCCACCACCGAGACAAACTTCGCCGGCGTAGAAGCATGCCCATTGACCCGGAGTTATTGCACGCTGCGGAACATCAAAGTTAACTTCTAATTCACTTGAGCTTGTATCTGAACCTGCACTCGCCGAGTTGGTTGAGTTGTCTCTCATTTGTACCGAGCATTCCTGGTCTGCCTGCCGATAGCGGCACTTAACTTGCATTTTAGCTGGTAACTGAGGCATATCAGTCACCCAATGCAGCTCTTCACATATCATACCATCACAGAACATAGCAGGATTTTCATTGCCTTGGGCAACCTTTAACACATTACGCTCTAGATCTTTCGCAACGACGTACCAAGGCGCATCAGTCGCCTCGCGGATACCTCCAATACCTAGACCTTGTCGCTGTCCGAGCGTGTGATACATCAATCCTTGATGTTCACCTATAACCTTACCATCGAGTGTTTCGATAGGACCGGACATGCCTGGGATGTAGGTTTCTAGAAAATCTTTGAACCTGCGTTCACCAATGAAACAAATACCCGTCGAGTCCTTTTTATCGAAAGTGTCTAGCGCATTTTCGGCGGCGATTGTCCGCACTTCAGATTTTTGCAGCTCACCGACAGGAAATAGGCAGTTCGCAAACTCAGTTGAGGAGACTGCTTGAAGGAAATAGGATTGATCTTTATTGGTATCTAGTCCACGCAGCAAATGAGTTTTACCCTCGCTATGTTGCAGCCTCGCGTAGTGCCCGGTAGCAATATATTTGGCACCGAGGACTCTGGCATATTCCAGAAACACTTTGAATTTTATTTCTCGATTACAGAGTATGTCGGGATTCGGCGTTCGTCCCAAGCGATATTCGTTTAGAAAATGTTCAAAGACATTGTCCCAATATTCCGCCGCGAAGTTAGCTTGATGCAATGGAACATTGAGTTGATCGCATACGCTCTGCGCATCGGCTAGATCTTCTTTTGCGGTACAATATTCTGTGTTGTCATCCTCTTCCCAGTTCTTCATGAAGAGACCTTCGACGATATATCCCTGGCGTTGCAACAGCAATGCAGCGACAGATGAATCAACGCCACCGGACATGCCGACAATAACTTTGCCGACTGTTGCTTGGCTTGCAGTATCAATATTGCTCACGATGAATTGCCTGGTTTGGGAAGCGGGGCGCTCAAGTGTGAATTTCTGCGGCGCAGTTTACGCGACTCATTATCGAAAGTGCCACCTGAATTCTACTTTGTGACCTACTTTCCGATACTTATCCCAATACTTGTCCCAATACTTGTCCCAATACTTATCAAGACACTAGCGCTAGGCTAGAATGTGCGATCACGTAGGAATGATACGAGTCTATCGCTTTCAACGGATACTCAAGACCTTAAGCGGAATCAATAAGTCGATGAATAAAAGTGAATCTTCAACCCAATTAACCCATTTAGACAGCGATGGGCATGCCAGAATGGTCGATGTCACCGAAAAAGAAACTACTTTTCGGATCGCAACAGCAGAAGGCGAAGTACAAATGCTACCCGAGACGCTCGACCTAATTGTCGAGGGTAAGCACGCCAAAGGAGATGTCATGGCGGTTGCCAGAATTGCTGGCATTCAAGCGGCGAAGAAATGTTCCGACCTGATACCACTTTGCCACCCGCTAGCACTTAGCTCCGTTGAGGTTAAGCTAATATCTGATAAGGCTGCTAACTCGGTTAGAATAACCGCTACTTGCAAGTTGAGTGGCAAAACCGGAGTCGAGATGGAAGCGCTAACAGCAGTGTCTGTGGCCGCACTTACCATCTACGATATGTGTAAAGCGGTTGATAAGGGCATGACCATCAGTGGCGTGAGGCTACTGACTAAATCCGGCGGTAAATCTGGAGATTGGACCGCTGATGATTAATATATTATTTTTTGCCAGCCTGAAAGAGCAACTGCTGGTTGCCGGTGTTGAGTTTGCAATTTCTGAGAAATTGACAGTGTCGCAACTCATTATTAGTTTATGCCAGAGAGAAAATTCAGACTGGGAGGACATCTTGCGCGCTGAGGATATTCTTGTTGCAGTAAATCAGACGGTTGTTGATAGGGGATTTCTCGTTTCTGCGGGAGATGAAGTTGCTTTTTTTCCACCTGTAACTGGAGGCTAGGTTAATGAAGGGTTTAATGACTTTTTTCACGAGAAATGCAGCCCATTCTGGATTCCGATGTTGAAATCTGAGCAAAAAAAAGTGTCCGTACAGACAGACGATTTTGATGTGGGTGTAGAAACTCGATTTCTAACGGCAATTTCAAAGGAAGTCGGAGCAGTTAATACCTTCCTCGGTACCGTCAGAGATATCAACGAAGGCGACCATGTTTCAACGCTTCATTTGGAACATTATCCAGGCATGACCGAGAAGCAAATTGATGCCATCATTGAACGCTCTGCAGAGCGATGGAGCGTGTTAGGCGCTGTCGTAATCCACAGGGTAGGGGATCTGAACCCAGGGCAGAATATTGTTTTTGTCGGCATTGCGAGTCGACACAGAGGTGACGCGTTTAGGGCATGTGAATATGTTATGGATACACTCAAGACTGAAGCGACATTTTGGAAAAGAGAAGTCGCAGCTGGGGAGAGTCGCTGGTTAAAAACTCGTCAGACAGATCTGGAAGCGCGGGCAAAATGGGATGTCGCTAAATAAATTTAGGTGAAGTGATTTTAGTAAAATAAAATGCTGTGATGTGAATTGATCTGAAATTTAGTCACTTCTGAACGGCCTTATCTAACACGTTTAACTCGCCGGTTTGTGATCTTACTTTTTTTTATTTTCGGCTCAGGTAAATTCACTTGATGCAGCTGATATTCTCCTGGTTTGACTTCACCCAGCTCCCAATCACCTATCTTTGCCCGAATAAGTCTGAGTGTTGGAAACCCAACATTAGCCGTCATCCTTCGTACCTGCCGATTCCGACCTTCTTTTATTGTTATTTCAACCCACGAAGTAGGGATGTTTACCCTAATCCGAACAGGTGGGTTTCGAGCAGGGAAGTCAGGTTCATTAATTGCGTTAACCAATGCTGGTTTTGTCTTACCGTCATTGAGTTCAACCCCAGAGGCCAAGCGTGCTAATGCATCTTCTGTGATGATGCCTTCAACCTGCACCCAGTATGTCTTGGGTAATTTATACTTGGGATGACTAATTCTAGCTTGCAAGGCGCCATCATTTGTTAGTGCTAGTAACCCCTCGGAATCCTGGTCTAACCTTCCTGCGGGATAATAGCCAGGCAGATTAATGTAGTCTTTCAAGGTTGATTTAGATTCCATTTCGCTAAACTGACTAACAACATTGAAGGGCTTGTTGAATAACAACAAATTATTTGACATACATTTGAAACCAATCAGATTGAGCCAACAAGTAACCTCCTTTTCAATGTGTGAAAAAGTGATCGGTTTGGCGATTGATGAATAGAATTAAGATAACAGTTATTCTTCTCATAAATTCAACTCACTGATTCAACTGCGCTTACAGTTATCTAAGTCAAATCTCTGGAGTCGGGTTCTCATCTAATCCAGCCGGGACGATATTTGTCGCGTGTGAACCCTTGTCACCACTCTCGACTTCAAACGTCACAGCTTGGCCTGCCTTTAAGGTTTTGTAACCCTCGACTTGTATCTCGGAATAGTGAGCAAAATAGTCTTCATCTTCATTTTTCTGGATGATGAAGCCATAGCCCTTAGCGTTATTGAACCATTTAACGTGACCGGTTGGCATACTGCTTCCCCTTGCAATTCTCTTTAGTCGAGATTTGTTTTAACAAATTTGTTGCAATCACTGCTCACCAAAGGCCTAGTTGTGAGGCCAAAGGTGAAATGAGTTTTAATAGTAAGTTGAATCGAACATCTATTCCACAAAATATCAACCGATAAATTAACTTTATTTTGATCTGTGCTATGGAGTCAAAGGTATGAATAGCTTGATAATCTTATTGTGAGTCCCATATTAGGTATTGAGCGTACAAGACATCGATGGTCAAAAGAGGCTTATTGAGAATGGGTTTTGTCGCACAAAAGTTTGAGCGTAGTGTAGTGAGTGACATAGGTCTTTGTTGATGGCTCGTGTTGGAGAATTTCAGCTAGAATTTAATAATAGGTTTGAATTGAAGATCAAATTAAAAAATAGGATTGATCCTGTCCAATGCACGCAGATGAGTGATGACGATGAGCTTGATCGTGATCGTGGGATATCAATTCTTGCCGAACGCATAGAGCCAGAACTTAAGAAGCCAGCCATGTATAAGGTCATTCTGCTCAACGATGACTACACTCCCATGGAATTTGTGGTGCAGGTGTTGGAGATCTTTTTCACTATGAATAGGGAAAAGGCCACCCAGATCATGCTCGCGGTGCACTCGGTAGGAAAAGCAACTTGTGGAATTTACACCAGAGATATTGCAGAAACTAAATCTGCACAGGTTAATGACTTTGCACAACAGAATCACCACCCACTAATTTCGGATGTAGAGGCAGTGGAAGATGAAGAGAAATAGTGAGGGTAGATTGAACTCTCAACGTTTAATCGGGCTCTAAAGAACTAGACTCGATATTAATTTAATGAACCAATTTTTGATTTCAATTTATTTTGAAACCCAGGGTAGAAGCGATGTTAAGTAGAGATCTGGAAGTCACACTCAATTTGGCATTCAAAGATGCCAGAGTTAAACGACACGAGCTGATGTCGGTGGAACATCTATTGCTAGCTCTGATTGATAATGAGGCGGCTGCAGAGGTTTTGCGTGCTTGCGGGGCCGAGATGGAAAAGTTGCGAAAGGAGTTGGTTGAATTTCTTGACGCAACAACGCCACTGATTCCTAAAACTGAAACCGAACGAGAAACACAGCCAACGCTAGGTTTCCAACGCGTGCTCCAGCGGGCGGTTTTTCATGTACAGTCTTCCGGGCGCAAAGAAGTCACTGGCGCCAGCGTACTGGTCGCGATTTTCAGTGAACAGGAAAGTCATGCTGTTTATATCCTCAAGCAACAGGATATTAACCGAATTGATATCGTCAATTTCATTTCACACGGAACTTCGCGCACTGAAGACTCAGGTAGTTCAGAACCTATGGGTGATGTTGAAGATGAAATGCCAGGCGAAGAAAAGAAGCCAAGCGCACTTGAACAATATTCAACCAATCTAAACGACCAAGCCCGTCAGGGCCTTATTGACCCATTGGTGGGTCGGCGTGAAGAAGTTGAGAGAGTTATCCAGATTCTATGCCGACGTCGCAAGAACAACCCTTTGCTGGTAGGCGAGTCTGGCGTTGGTAAGACAGCCATCGCAGAAGGGCTGGCAAAAATGATCGTAGATAAGCAAGTGCCTGAAGTCATTGCAGAAAGCATCGTCTACTCACTTGATTTAGGCGCTTTATTAGCGGGTACCAAAT
>JBLHWY010000160.1:0-14402 GCA_047629195.1 Candidatus Azotimanducaceae bacterium | reverse complement strand
GAAGCCAGTTTTTCAGTACCCCGTGATAGTGTCCTAAATGCAAGCGCCCAGTGGCACGCATCCCAGACAGCACACGATTTTGTGACTCAAGCATATTCACAAATTGACCTTAGTATGTGTTGGCATAGTGATTAATCGTGAATAACAATATCAGAGGTCCGATGGGCAGGTAATTCTAAGGGAATAGTTGGAAGTTTAGTCCAATGAGACATCATATAATAACAACGATCGATTCAGAGCACTAATTTAAGAGCACGAATTTAAGATCTTTCATTTAGCAGGAATCGCTTACCGCGGATAAACCCGTTTCAAGCCACAAATAGATCGAGATCACCACAGCCTTCTCGAACGATGATTGGCACATCCTGCTCAAGGTCAATCACCGTAGTAGATTCTAAACCACAGTAGCCACCATCAATGACCAAATCAACCTGATGTTCAAGCAATTCGCGCATCTCATAGGGATCAGACAGCGGATACTCATCTCCAGGCATGATTAAAGTTGAACTCATAATGGGCTCACCCAATTCTGCCAGCAGCGCAGCACAAATCTCGTTTTCTGGCACTCTCAAGCCAATAGTCTTGCGCTTAGGGTTGACCAACCTTCTAGGCACTTCTCGACTCGCTTGAAGGATAAAAGTATATGGCCCAGGCGTTGCAGACTTAAGCAAGCGATATGCTGCATTACTTACCTTGGCATAGATTCCGATGTCGGATAGATCACGACATACCAGGCTGAAATGATGGTCATCATCCAACCGACGGATCTTTCTCAAGCGCTGGAGCGCATTCTTATCACCAATATGACAGCCAAGCGCGTAGGCCGAGTCTGTCGGATAGACTATCACTCCGCCGCGGCGAATGATGTCAACGGCTTGAGAGATCAGTCGACTCTGCGGATTATCTGGATGTATACGAAAAAATTGACTCATAATGACTATTTCAAAAGTTTTGTTCGCCTTCAGCCTGAGAAACTATCGCAGGCCATAAATGATCTTTCTTATCCGCCCGATCAAGGCTATATAAGGACTTTCTGAGACGCTCCGCATCATAGAGGATAAAGCGAACTGTGTATTGGTTAAAGTGATCGATAATTCTAAACACCAGTGAGCCAGAACAGGTTCCTTCAGCGTTGAAATGAACTATCATCTCCAATATCGCCTTGTCGTATAATTTGTATGAGCATTTTGGTTCCAAACGACACTAAACAAAATAGCTACAATTAAACGCCACATTATTCCTGCTCAAACAACCGAACAGATAAACGGTAGTGTTTTGACCGTTGTTAAAATAGGAAATTATGAAACAATTTATTGAATTTGTGCCTGTTGTTCTATTCGTCGCTGTTTACTTCACGACCAAGGACATATATCTAAGTACTGCCGTGCTCATGGCAGGCATATTCCTACAGGTGGCGTATGAGTATTTCACGACGGGGAAGGTAGAGAAGAAGACACAGATTATTTTTGCTATTGCGATGTTATTTGGCGGTGCAACCCTATTGTTCAGAAACGAAGTTTTCATTCAGTGGAAACCAACCATTGTTAACTGGCTATTTGCAGTTGCGCTGTGGGGAAGTCTCGTTTTTGTAAGAACCAACCTCTTGAAGAAAATGATCGGCGAACAACTCAGCATGCCAGACAAAGCTTGGAAACATCTAAACAATGGCTGGGCGCTTGGGTTTTTCATCGCAGGTGTGCTTAATCTGGTAGTCGCCTACAACTTTAGCTTGGACTTCTGGGTGTCATACAAACTCTTAGGCGGCATGGGTCTCACTATTTTTTATATGGCATGCACCGTACTTTACCTAATGAAAGGCGGTTATCTCTCTGAGACTGGCGATCCCAAGGCACCAGAGGCGGCGGCTCCGGGCCCCAACGATAAAGACACAGCTAAACCAGCATTTCCAAAAGATGTAAACGACAACTAGTCCTGAACTAAGCCATCCCTTTAATACAACCAGGAACCGGAAACGGAAGAATTTTATGCTCTATGCAATCATCAGCCAAGATGTCGAGAACAGCCTTACTGCCCGTCTTGCCGCTCGCCCTGCACACCTCGATAGGCTCGCAATATTGAAGTCAGAAGGAAGAATAATTTTAGCTGGGCCACATCCCGCTGTAGACAATGAAGACCCGGGTGAAGCAGGGTTCACCGGCAGCCTTATTGTTGCTGAATTCGGATCTCTGGCAGAGGCCCAGACCTGGGCTGATGCGGACCCCTATATCACTGCAGGTGTCTACGCAAATGTGACAGTAAAACCCTTCAAGAAAGTTCTACCTTAAGAAATCGATTTCCATGAACATAATCAATGCCAACAAAACACCTCACGCGATCTTCACATTTGTATTCTTGTGCTCACTCATGAGTCAGGCAGTCCTGGCTGAAACTGTCTATGTTCGGGATACGCTTTACGTTCCCCTCCGTGGCGGACAAACCATCGAACACAGAATTCTTCACCGCGGCCTTAAAAGCGGAACAAAACTTGAACTATTAGAAACTGTTGAGGATACCGGGTTTAGTAAAGTCAAAATGGAAGACGGTGTTATTGGCTGGATAAAAACCCAATATTTGACGGATAAACCAATAGCTGCCGACCTACTGATAGAGCTGCAACGCGAACATGCCGAGCTCTCGTCATTGCACCAACAAACACTACTACGACTCCAGACATTGGATGCCGACCGTGATGATCTTTCTCAATCGCAAGACAAGCTAACATCAGAAACTGTCAGGTTGCAGCAGGAACTCGATGAAATCACCGCACTTTCAGAAAATGTTATCTCTATCAATGAGGAAAATGAGCGTCTCGGAAGCCAGCGCGACAGCCTCAACGGCGAGATAGCCAATCTAATGGATGTCAACAAGGCACTTCATGACGGAGAAACCAGAAATTGGTTTTTATTGGGCGCTGGCGTTGTTTTTGGCGGACTATTGATTGGATTCTGGATCGCACGTCAACTCTATAATAGACGCGGCAACAGCGGCTGGCGTTAGCTTTCTTCCACAACTACTTTTTGCAAGATTAAGAGACCAACACTATGACCAAGCTGAGTGTGAACCTAAACAAGGTGGCGCTGGTACGTAATTCAAGGAACACGACCATACCGAGCGTCGTTGCGGCTGCTGTTACTTGCCTTGCTGCAGGTGCCGACGGTATTACAGTACATCCAAGACCCGACCAAAGACACATTCGACCCGACGATGCCAGAGATCTCGCTAAACTGCTCGCGACTGACCAATATAAAGAAATTGAATTCAATATTGAAGGCAACCCGTATGCCGGCAAAGAGCCAAACGGTTATCCTGGGTTCATGGCGCTAGTAGAGGAAACAAAGCCTGAGCAGTGTACTTTGGTGCCTGACGACCCGCACCAGCTTACCTCTGACCATGGCTGGGATCTTACTGGCGAATCTAATCAACTTCAGGAAATTGTCACAGAGCTGCAACACCAGAATATCAGGGTGAGCCTCTTCATGGACCCAATTGCAGAACAAATAGAACTTGCTGCACGTCTGGGCGTTGAGCGAATTGAGCTATATACCGGCCCATTCGCCGATGATTATCACGATGAAAAAAAACGCCAAGCCCATCTAGCAACCTTTGCTGAGGCGGCACGAATCGCTCACTCTCTGGGCATGGGTATCAATGCCGGACACGATCTCAGCCTTGAGAATCTGGCAGCATTTTGTGCACATGTCATCCCAGTTGATGAGGTTTCAATTGGACATGCCATCATTACAGATTCATTGTGGATGGGGTTCGAATCAACCATCAAACAATATTGTGCAATATTAAAAACCGTAAATTACTGAAAGAATTGAACAATAACCGCTAGCGACGTTGGCAATGCGGTACTGCAATGAGTATCATTCACCTCGTTTTTTCAGGTCAAATAACATTCTATGAATTCCTCCGTTAAAAATATCATTATTTCCATCTTAGTTGGCTTAGTCGCCTTTTTCATTTTCAGCATGGCTACAGGCAATGGTTTATCCATACCTAGCGATAGTCACGAAATTCTAGCCCTGGCAACTTACGTGCTAGCTGTTTTTGTTGGTTGTACAATTTCCACTCTGCCAGGTAGCGCTAATGCAGGTTCAAAACCTGTGAATTCAAAGGCTGCGCCAAGCAAACCAAGCGGTTCTGGCTCAAAAGAGCAAGGCACTGTTAAATGGTTCAATATCAAAAAAGGTTATGGTTTTATCACCCGTGATCAAGGTGACGATATCTTCGTGCACTACAGAAACATTGAAGGCAACGGCCGCAAAGCTGTAGCAGAAGGCCAGCGCGTGCAGTTCTTCGTCGTCGACGGAGACAAGGGATTACAAGCCGACGAGGTTGAAGCGCTCTAAAGTGCATCAGATACTGTTTGTTGGTAGCCATGATGCCGTCGCCGAGTTAGAACTCGATGAGAGTCCGGCGGAAAGGTTTCCCTGTATGTCTAGTCACCAATATCATCGCGAAGCAAGATCTCAGCTTTATGCGCTCGTCACACAATGTTTTAGTGACGAAGCCTATGACTTAGAAGTCATGCATAGAGAAATGCAGGATGATGGCCCTTATCTGTATGAGTTAACAGAATCAACCGTCACGGCCCTCGCTAGCATTGAAGAAGAGGAAGCAACGGACCTCGCCAAGTTGTGGGGCGAATGTGCGGTGATGGAATCAATGGAGTTAGATTCTACGGACACCATAGAATTTCTCTTTCAACTCATTCATTTCTGCCAAATTGCATATAATGACAACCTGTCCCTCTTCATCTATTCAGATGGTTGACGTTCGACCATCACAATTTTGTTATCTTTTACGACACAAATAATGGCAAAACAGACTACCAACAAAAAACGATCTGGGTTGGTCTACTCGACGGATGCAGGACGGCATTGTCCTCAATGCAACCAACCAAAAGATGCCTGTAGTTGTAATCAACAAAAGAACGCTGCGGCCACAAGTACGAGCGGACACGTCTATCTGCAAAAAGAATCCAAAGGCCGCGCGGGCAAGCCCGTCACGACAATAAAAAATCTTCCGCTAAATCAAGCAGACCTAAAAGCGCTCGCAAAAAAATTAAAAGAAAAATGTGGTGTGGGCGGCACTATTGAAGAAGGAATGATCATCATTCAAGGTGATCAGCGAGAAAAGATCAAAGTCGAACTCGAGTCCCGGGGATATTCCATCAAAATTAGCGGCGGCTAATCAGGTACGCTGATACAGCACAGTCTTTTTTTGACATTAAGGTGAATTGCTATGAATACAATAATTAACCCAACCGACCTCGTCAAATTGCAGAGCGAAGGAACATCTTTATGTATTTTCGACTGTCGCTCATCCCTGATGGATGAAGATGCAGGTCAACGTGCATTCAACGTGGCCCATATTCCAGGCGCGCAATTTGCTCATCTGACAAAAGACCTTAGTGGCCCGATAGAACCCGGAGTTACTGGACGACACCCCCTGCCGACAAAAGAGACGTTTCTTGCAACACTGTGCGAATGGGGTGTCACTAACGAATCAACCGTTGTTGCATATGACGATGCTAATGGCGCCTTCGCAGCGCGCCTCTGGTGGATGATGAGGTGGGTTGGCCACAGCCAAGTTAACGTTTTGAATGGAGGTTTCAGCAATTGGCTGGCGACTGAATTACCGACAAACGCAGAGCCCGTTCAGCCAAAACATTCAGCCTTCAAGCTAGGGCCATCAATAAGCAAGACAATAGAAGCAGATGTTTTACTCGAGAGCGAACAATTTATTATCGATGCCAGAGATCAGGAACGGTTTGACGGAAAAGTCGAACCGATTGACCCTATCGCTGGTCATATACCTGGTGCTCACTGCCTGCCTTTTTCACAGAACCTGACAGCCTCAATACAATTCAAACCGGTAGAAGAACTGAACGCTCGATTTGTTAAAGCAGGCCTGGCAAAGCATTCAGAGGCAATTTGTTACTGTGGGTCTGGCGTCACCGCGGCACACAATATCCTTGCACTCGTCCATGCAGGTTTTCCAGAACCTGCGCTTTACCCCGGATCCTGGAGCGAATGGATTACTGACCCCAGCCGCCCCATCGCTACCAATATTTCTGAGGACTAGTGCCAACAATATCCGACAACGATTCACTGGGCTATCTGCAACCCTATGCACAAGTGGAATGGGATAGCTCAGGCGCGCCGCACTCCGGTGACTATGGAGATATCTATTGGAACCCCAATCAAGGTATCGAAGAAAAGCTATACGTCTTTATAGAAGCCAATAAACTTCGCGAACGTTGGCAAAACACATCTTCGTCTTTTTCAATACTGGAGCTTGGGTTTGGGTTTGGTCTCAACTGCTTATTGGCTGCTCGCTTGTGGCAAATGCTGCAAAATGAAAAAGGGACGCCAGCTCAAATTCAAAAGGGACCCATTCTTAATTTTATATCGATTGAGAAACATCCCGTAGATGCAAATGCGCTGCGCAAGGTCTATCAAACACTTGATGAAGCAGGCCTTAGCTCACTTTCTTCTTGCCTGATCAAAAACTACCCTGAGAACAGTCGCGGCACGCATCTAATCTGGTTAGCCGACAACATATGTCTCACCTTAATCCTCGGTGAAGACACAGACGCACTGGAAGAAGTTTGTGGTCACGTTGATGCTATTTTTTTGGACGGATTCAGCCCAAGCAAAAATGAGCGAATGTGGAATATCGATTTACTCTCCAAGCTGCCACCACTCTGCCACGCTGAAACCACATTAAGCACCTACTCGGTATCGGGCGCACTGCGCAGAGGGCTCACTGAATCTGGCTTTACTTTCCAGAGGATTAAAGGATTTGGTCGAAAACATGAAATGCTGACGGCGATGCTCATCTCGTCAACAGTAAAAACGAGTCTTGCTCAAGCTGGCTCAGAAAAGCAAAAGCTCACCGATGCACCCATCATTATTATTGGGTCCGGTATTGCCGGCTTAGCATGTGCAAAATCACTATTAAAGCGCGGGCGCCCCATTGTGTTGATCGACAAGGCGACGAAGCCAATCACCGGCGCATCATCGATTAATCAAATGGCAGTCTATCCACATATTAGCGTGCGGCCTGACCCATTCTCACTTTTTTCCCTGAGCGCTTTCCAATATTCACTTAGGGAGAATCACGCCGAATTGTGCGGCTATACCAGATACGCCGAGAACGAGACTGAAGCTAGCCGCCTACAGCGAATAAGCAACGACTTCTCTGACCAGTTCATCACATGTGAGCGCGCTGGAGATTCCTTTTCTCTGACCCATAAGCGAGGTTCATGGCTTAATGTTGCAGACGCATATGCCGAAACGCTTGCACAAATTACAATAAAGTCAGGTGTCGAAATCGCCAGCGTTGTGAAATCAGAAAATGGCTGGAACCTATTCGATACAAAGGGTGATTTTGTCAGTGAATCTGCAATCGTCATTTTTGCTACAGGGCATTCAAATTTAGAATTACTAGCACCTATCGGCCTCAATTCTAATCGCGGCCAAGCTATCTCTGTTCGCACCAGATCCAGTACCGACGGGACTAACCTTAACGAAGCCATCGTCAGCAAAGAGAAGACACTATTTCCTCAAGACAAATATGGGAACCGTACTTTTAGCGCGACTAACAGCCGAGATTCTGTTTCACCCATCCCTAGCCAGACCGATACCAACAACCTCATCGCGGCGCTAAAAACAATCCTAAGTGAACCCTTTGAACTAACCTCTGAGCAGGTGGGTATCAGATGTACGAGCCGAGATCGCATGCCAACAGTAGGTCAAATTCCCAACTGGCCAGCCCTTGATGACTATTGCGAGCAGAATCGCCATCGAAAAGAGCTGGAGGAATTCAAGGTTTATGACGCTGGGTTGTTTGTCTGTACCGGATTTGGTGCACACGGCGCTACCCACGCACCCGCTTGCGGAGAATACATCGCTCGCCTTGTATGCGGAGAGCCATCACCCAAAAGCTGGGGAAAGCTACTTAACCCCGGCCGATTTAAACTCAGAGACCGCAATAAGTAAGGGTATATCAGCCCAGGCTTCGTACGTTGATGACTCTTTTTTAACTCAGCCCAGGCTTCGTACGTTGATGACTCTTTTTTAACTCAGCCCAGGCTTCGTACGTTGATGACTCCTTCTATCTTTTCGATGTCAGCGAGCAGGTCAGCGGTGGGTTCGCTGGCCACGTCGATTATGTTGTAGGCGATTTCATCGCGGCTTTTGTTCAACATATCAATCACGTTAATATTTCGATCAGCTAGAATCGATAATACGCTGCCTAGAATTCTTGGCACGTTTTTGTTGGAAAGCGCAATTCGAAAGCCATTCGTTCGCTCTAACACCAGATTAGGAAAATTAACGGAATTCTTGATGTTTCCATTCTCAAGAAAATCAATCATCTGATCTGCGACCATCATGGCGCAGTTTTCCTCTGCTTCCTCCGTGCTTGCGCCGAGATGAGGAGTAGAGATCACGCCTTCTCTACCGATTAGCTCTGGTGTAGGAAAATCGGAGATATATTGGGATATTTTCCCGCTTTCTAAAGCCTCGATCATATCGTCAGTATTGACGAGCTCTTCTCGGGCAAAATTCAATAGTACGGCACCATCTCGAAAACTGGACAGCGACTCTTTATTGATCATTCCCCGAGTTGAATCTAGTGCGGGAACATGGATAGACACAACATCTGACTGAGCAAACAATGCCTGCATATTGTCCATTTTTCGAACCTGGCTGGATAACCTCCAGGCAGCCTCTACAGAAAGCGCTGGATCAAACCCAAGTACTTCCATTTCCATTTGCAACGCCATTTCTGCGACCATCGAGCCAATAGCACCAAGCCCCAGCACACCCAGAGTCCTGCCTTTTAGCTCATTTCCCTTGAACTTTTTCTTCGCAGCTTCGACTGTCTTATTTAGCGCTGCCTTATCAGTACTTCCGGCCAGCGAGTTAACATACTCAATGCCTGGGATAATGCCTCTACGGGACAGCAACAACCCTGCCATCACCAATTCTTTGACTGCATTCGCATTAGCACCTGGTGTGTTGAAAACCACGACCCCACGTTCTGTGCAGATATCTACCGGAACGTTGTTAACACCTGCTCCTGCACGCCCGACGGCTCTCAGCGTTGGCGTAATGTCCTCTGCTGTTAGCTTATGGCTCCGCAGCAGAATCGCTCCTGGATCGACTTGATCAGGGTTCAACTCATATCGTTCGGGAGCAAACTTGCCTAATCCTTTTTCAGAGATATTATTAAGGGTTCTAACCTTATGCATCATTAGTGTGCTCCTGTGGTTTCAACTGCGCTTATTCAAGAATTAATGAGAATATTCTCGAAGAAATTGGATTCGTTCAGTAGCGCCTAAACGAAGCGGCACATTCTACACAAGTCACTCACAGATTGGAGATGAGTTGCTTGAAAATTCCGCCACTGAATGTCACTAAATTTAATAGTTCAACATTGATGTGGTGGGTTTCTTGCTAGTACGGAGTCCGATCTCACGGGCTATTTCGAGTGTCGAGAAATTGACACTCTCAGAGATACAAAGGCATATCGTCCCGCCACGATAAACCATTGGCGCCGAAGCTTCGTAAGTGAACGATTTAGCACAGCTCATCCGGTTTCGGCTTGAGAGAACGTTAAAGATAGTCTTGAATGTGAGGAGATCTATTTAAGGTTCAAATCATAATGATTCGTTATATCGCTCTGGGACTCTTTTTGAGTTGTGCAATGATTGCCGCCCAAATGTATTTCACGGACGAAATAACAGATACACCAAATGTCGATTCAGATAAGCCCGTGGCAAATCAGCCCTCGGCTGCTTCTGATACCGATTACCCGGCTACCATTCCGAAAGGTAGCAAAATCGGCAATACCAAACAAAACCCTGATACAAAGCCTGCCGCCAGCGGCACCTCATTATCGCTCGCCGCTAATGAGCTCTGGCTGTCAGATACCACTCATCGACCGATACCCGAACGTTACCAGCGAAATGGACTGATTCCTGAACCGCTAAAGTTTAACCATCAACAGATCAAAAAACTTAATGTTGGAGACCAAGTAAGTCTTTCCATACCCCAAACGGGTCAGGCTTTCGACATGCAGGTTCAACGGGTAACCAAACATCAAAATGGGACCCGAACACTCATCGCCGAAATCACCAATACACCGGTGCCCTATAGCGTTGTTGTGACCGAAGGATCTACAACAACTTTTGCGACCGTTAACACACCCGAGGGCACATTTTCACTTGATGCAGCGGGTGACGAGGCATGGTTAGTTGCGCAGCTGGAATTGGATCAATTGATTGATCCCAATCTTCTTGATTATCAAATTCCAGACATACATCGCTAAAGAAGCTCAAACCCAAACGATGATAATGACACGACAATGACAACTGGAAGCTGCACAGGTTTTATGCGGGCGGCTAACGTGGAAAATAGCAATGAACGATACAATCAAAAAGCTGACAGCAAGTGCCCTATTTGTGGTCATTATCACCGCAACAACGATATGGCTAAAGGAAAACCCAGAGACCAGTCTTGAGTCTCTACCCCCCACTGCATCCGGCGTCACCACTCTCGACATCATGGTGCTTTACAATCAAGCAGCTGACGACCTATACAATCAGGATGCAATTACTCGTATTAATCATTTAGTCGACGTCTCAAATCAAATCTATCAAGACAGCGGTGCAAATCTTCGCCTTAGGCTAGTCCACTCCGAAAAAATAGATTATGAGTCCGAAGACGATTCCCAAACCGCTATGAATCATCTCACACACCAAACTCACCCAGCCTTTAACGATGTTCTCAGCCTCAAGGAAGCTTATGGGGCTGATTTAACGGTATTGATGCGTCCCTATCATAACGATGGTTATTGCGGATTGGCATGGGTCGGTGGGTACGGCACTGAAGGCGATTTCAGTCACCCCGAGGAGAAAAACTACGCTTTCTCCCAGGTTAGTATCGATTGCGGCACCTACGTACTTGCACACGAGCTTGGTCACAATATGGGATTGAATCACTCACGAAGACAAGACAATCGAGGCGGTACCTATGAATTTTCGTTAGGACACGGAGTTGATAATGAATTTGTTACCGTTATGGCTTACTCGTCAACGTTCAATGCACAAAAAACAAGACTATTCTCTAACCCGGCTTTGACTTGTGGGAATAGTAACTGCGGCGTCAATCAATCTTCAAGTGAATCGGCCGATGCCGTTTATACACTCAATCATGTCGCGCCTCAAATAGCACAGTATTATGCCTCAACCGTAACGACCGACTCCTGGGCTCAGAGTAAACTCGACTCTGATGGCAATGGCCTTGCCGACGTTGTCCTACGCCATGAGGGGGGCGAATGGAGCCTTAACTCCATGCAAGGAGAACAGGTGATTCGTCGCGATAAAATCGCAGTAGAGCCCGATATTAACTGGCAAGCCGTGGGTCGTGAGGACTACGATGGAGATGGCCGCGCTGATCTTCTCATGCGACATGGCGGAACAGGCCAATGGCATGTCTACTTGCTGAACGGCAACACGATAAAATCCGATAGCACACTCAACATGTCGCGTAGCCTTGCTTGGGAAGTGCAGTCCAATGGTGACTACGATGGCGACGGCAAGGGTGATGTACTTATCCGAAACGCGAATGGGCGGTGGTATATTTACTTCCTCGACGGGCTGAATATTAAAGGAAACGCGAGACTTTCATTACCAGAGGACGTCGAGACGCAATTCGCGGCCAGTGGTGACTATGATGGCGATGGCAAAAGTGACTTGCTCATCAGGCAAGCTACCGGAGGTTGGGAAATGTTCCTGATGGATGGAGGCACTGTCAAGTCGTCAGGCTCCGTAGCCCTAAAGAAAAGCTTGGCTTGGACGGTCGCCTCTAGTGGAGACTTCAACGGTGATGAAACTGATGACCTGCTTATGCGCTACAAGAATGGAAGCTGGCTAGTCTACCAATTCGATGGTTTCAAAGTCACGACGCAGGGTTTTCTAGAACTAACAACCGATCTGGATTGGCAACTTGCCTCAGCAGGCGACTTTAACGGAGATGGTATGGCGGATCTATTGATGAGGAACTCATTACGAGGAAACTGGCAAATGTTCACCATGGACAACGCTCATGTATCTTCATCTAGTGAAGTGGCTTTAACAGACGACCTGAGTTGGCTGGTACCTCAAAGCTGAGAGCACGCACATTTGGCACTGGCGTAACAATTTAGTACGCCGTAAGATTGTGAGGGTATATGCCCCAAGCCAACCAATAGTGCAGAAAAGTGCAACGGCAATAGGTACGACAAGTGGTTCAACATCTAATACAACATTTAGTACAACATTTAGTACAACATTCTGTAAGACAAGGAGCGCCGGCGTAATGACTCTGCCAGGTCGCAAAATACTTCTGCTGGATGTTTGCCATACCTTGTACTTGTCGAACACGACATTCGATTTTTTAGCTTGGTATCTACCTAAAAACCCTGCTTATCAAGCCATCGCAAAAAGACGCAGAAGCGTGCTCAACCGAGTAAGCATGCGACTTGGTTTCAAGGATACTATTCGCAACCAAGCTATTGCCTTACTTTCTGGCTTCTCGTGCAGAGAATTGAAGGCAGCAGCGGACGCCTTCACTAAAACTCTGCCGCCAATCAATGCAGTCCAAACTCAGGTTAACGAATATAAGTCAAAGGGTTACAAGCCTATTTTACTTTCGTCATCGCTCGACTTTATCGTTGACTCGGTGGCGCAGCGGCTTGAAATTGAAACCAGCCACTCAACGCTATTGAATTACCAAGACTCCATATGTCTTGGCACAATAAAGAGAGACCTAATCCACACCAAAGCGAGCCTAATCAAGCAGCATTATAACGGCACCGAGAGCGTGTTCATTACAGACAATCGAACTGACCTTGATTGCATGACTGAAGTTTCAAAATTTATCGCTGTCCATCACAAAGATGACGCCGCCAATGCGAGATACTGGCGACGCCATGGTGTCAGAGAAACACTCACCTATGGCTAATTGGCGCCTTTTTATTCCCTTTGTGTACTTTTTTTCTACCAGAATAAAAACTGTTGAGAAAGCCTTCTCTTGGCTTACCATCTACCCCTTGTCAGTAATGTTGGCATACGCCACGTTTACAGAACAGGTCCGATATACTGAAGTGGCCGCCCTACTGATCTCAATGATCATCATCTACGCCATTTACGAAATAGGCTACATTGCCAACGATACCTTCACTGTTGAACAAGAAAAGAACCCGACGCTCAGGTTGAGCAAAGGCGAAATAAGTTGGGTAAAGCGACACTGGTTCAAAATCATCGGAGCCAGGCTAACAATCGCCACGGCGCTTCTCGGCGCTGTATCCTCATTGGAAACTAGTGGTTTCTTCCAATTCTGTCTATCGCTACTGTTTATGGGTATTACTTTCTATATCTACAACCAGACGAGGGGGATTGTTAACATCCCAGTGCATTTCGTTTTAGTGGTATGCAGATTCTGCGGCCCTTGTATGCTCGTTATGCCAGACCTTATGTTTCTCGGATTCACTATCCTCGCATTCCCGCTAATCAATCTGATCGAACGAGGTGCTGAACCCCGTTATCACGTGCACTGGTTGCAAAGGCTCGTGTTTTCAAATCAACGCTCCGGACGCTGGCTTTACTACTTAATCGCGAGTTTTCTCTGGTTGGGGTTTGCTATTGCTATGGGAATAGACATCAAAACAGCTGCGCTCTTAGTGTTCCTGTTTGTCTACCGACTCATATCACCCTTGCTCTCCTCCCGCCTTAGACAGCATACGATGGAATAAAACACTGTTATCCAGTCGTTACCTAGTAATTCGCGTGATCACTTAGAATCTCAACTTCCAGACGCAAAAAACCCGCTTTTCCATTAAGAAAAAGCGGGTCGTTTGTAGCCACTAACTTTTAGAACATGTTGTTATTTACAACATAACTAACCTGCATCTAGTGACGCAAAGGTTTTACCCTCAGCGACTAGCTTCTTAAGCAATGCAGATGGCTGCCATACCGCATCACCCGTTTCGTCATAGAAACGCTCAATGTCAGCAAGTACTTTGTCGAGACCTTGAGAATCTGCAAACCACATGGGTCCACCGACATAGGTGGGGAAGCCGTAGCCGTTAACATAAACAGTATCGATATCGCCTGCTCTAAGCGCATGGCCTTCCTCAAGCAGCTTGGCACCAATATTTACCAACGGGTACATACAACGCTTTAGAATTTCGTCATCACTAAACTCTTTTTGCGTCAGGCCAGAATCTTTCGCGACTCTAGCAACAACTTCATCAGCAATGGGATCAGGACGTGGCGTTCTATCACCCTCGGCATATTGGTAATAACCTTTGCCATTCTTCTGACCGTATCGACCCAATTCACA
>JBLHWY010000159.1:0-14598 GCA_047629195.1 Candidatus Azotimanducaceae bacterium | reverse complement strand
AATCGCCATTACCAACGCGAAAACCCAGACCGAACCAGTACATTTATCGAACTTAACCATCGGTACACACAGTAACGCACAAACCATTGACCTGACAGTACAAGCAATCACCAAACGCAAAAGCGTTGGAAGGTTTGCTGATCGTGATTTTTACTGATGTACTGGCTCCCGTAAAACCAAGCAGCAAGCAGCCAACAAGCAACGCCACTCAAAAGGTATTGCAAGATGAAATCCTGCAGGCCAATCAACAAATTCAATCACTATGCGAAGAAATGCAGTCTACATAGGAAGAAGTCAAATCCTCCAATGAAGAACTACAATCGACCAACGCAGAGTTGCAATCGGCCAACGAAGAGCTGACTACGTCGAAAGAGGAAATGCAGTCGCTTAACGAAGAACTGCAAACCGATAACGCTGAACTACAGTCTAAGGTGGAAGACTTGACGTGGGTCAACAATGACATGGAGAACCTGCTTAACAGTACAGAAATTGCGACTGTTTTTCTGGATAACGATTTGCAAGTTCGGCGCTTTACCGACCATGCAACCCACCTGTTCAAGCTGATACCCAGTGATGTGGGCCGACCGCTGTCCGATGTCGTGACAAATTTGGATTATACTGAGCTGCAACAGGATGCCCGCCAAGTATTGCGAACATTAGCGGTCATCGAAAAACAAGTGACAACAAAAGATGCTCGCTGGTTCAAGGTACGCATTATGCCCTATCGCACACAGAACAATGTGATCGCGGGCGTAGTCATCACATTTCTGGAATCCAGCGCCGCTCGGCAGGCGCAAAGTGAGTTATTCAGTTCACTTCAATTACGTCAGGCAATTCTCGACAACATCTCACACCGCGTCTTTTGGAAGGATAACAATTCTGTCTACCTCGGTTATAACAAGTCTTTCGCAGAGGACTGCCGGCAATTAAGCGCCGATGAACTCATTGGTAAGACCGATTCCGATATATACCCAATAGCCACCGCAAGCCATTCCACGGGCAGAACTGCGCCGCCTCGCCGAGGCAAGCCTGCAAGCCAAGGCTAAGCCAACCGTTGAACTCTCGCCTGAAGAGACACAAAAACTACTGCACGAACTTCAAGTTCATCAGATTGAACTCGAGATGCAGAGTGAGGAGCTGCAAGCTGCTGGAATTGAGAAAGAACATGCGTTAAGTCGCTACACCCAACTTTATGAGTATGCGCCGATAGGTTTTTTCGTGATGGACCGCAACAGTAAAGTCACGCGGACCAACTTAGAAGGTGCCCGTCAGCTGAAACTTACAAGGCCCGTCATTACTGGAACAAAGTTTTCAGACTACGTTGCGTTCGAATACAGGCCAAGGTTCCGTAACTGCTTGGAAAAAGTATTCGCCACTAGTGACAAGCAAAGCTGTGAGATATTGATGCGTGTTGAAGAGCGCACTTTGTGGCTTAACATCGAGGCTAACGTTGGCGAAACCCCAACGGATTGTCTCCTTGCGATGACAGATATTACCAAGCGCAAGCAGGCGGAAGAAAGTTTGTGGGTCAACGAAGCGCAGTACCGCTCGATTATCCAGACAGCACAGGATGGCATCTGGCGGGCGGACAAAGAAGGCAACCTGTTAGAGGTTAATGCTTCATATTGCCGGCTGAGTGGATATTCAGAGCAAGAACTTCTGACGATGCGGGTTGCGGATTTAGAAAACACCGGCACATTGGATGAAACACTAACAGACACGCTAAAACAGGATGAAGCGGATGTTACACGTTTCAGTGTTCAACATCGGCGCAAAGACGGGAATGTTTTTTAAGTTGAGATCAGCAAACAATATCGTTCAGAGGACGGTGGCCAGTTTGTGCTTTTTATTCAAGATATCACTGAACGTAAAACGTTAGAGAACCAACTCCGACAATCCCAAAAAATGGAATCTTTAGTGAATCTAGCAGGGGGCATAGCTCATGAATTTAATAACATTCTCGCTGTGATACTCGGCCATACCGATATTGCAACAAAGAAGATTCTGGCAGATAGTCCGGTAAAAAAGCATCTCCAAGTCATTTATAAGTCGATAGAAAGAGCTTCGGCTTTAGCTAGCCAAATACTGATGTTTAGTCGAAAAAGTGAGGTGAATTACCACAACCTTAATCTATCTTTGTTGGTTAGAGACGCACTTGCAATAATTAGGGTTAGCGTTCCTGCTAATATTGATATTCATAATAACCTTCCTGCAGAATGTCCAATCATTAAAGCGGACAACACTCAAATTCACCAAATCATCCTTAGTCTTTGTTCCAATGCCGCATATGCCATGGGGCAATCTAACGGCACGATAGAGGTGACAGTCCAGAGTTGGAGCCACTGCCCGCCGCATCTGGGGCTTGGCAACTGTGAGTATCTGGAACTCAGAGTTCAAGACTCTGGTGAGGGAATTTCAGAAACTGCACTCGAACAAATTTTCGATCCATTTTTTACCACAAAAGATGTGGGTAAAGGCACCGGTCTCGGACTTTCCGTTGTCCACGGTATTGTGGAAAAACACCATGGTAAAATAGTAGCCGAAAGTGAGATAGGCTTGGGTGCCACCTTTTCGATATATTTACCAGTCGTCGATGAAGTGGCGCCTGCAACTCAGACTAGGCAAGCCACAACAGAAAAAGGTCAAGGACACATTATGATCGTTGACGACCAACCCGAGCTAATTTAGCTTTATCAGACATACCTCGAAGAACAAGGCTATTCGATATCCGCATGTAGCAACGGCGCCGACGCATTGGCATTGTTCAAATCGGGCTATGAACAGTTCGGCTTAGTACTCACCGACCAATCCCTACCTTCAATGACGGGCAAACAACTCATTCCAAAATTGCTCGCGATTCGACCTAGTATACCCATTCTGTTATTAACAGGTTATAGCGAACTCATCACAGAAGAAGTCAGTGAACAACTTGGCATCAAGGAGTGTTTAAAAAAGCCCTCAGCTTACCAATACTCTTAAAGACAATTCAAAAATATTTAAATTAACTAACAATCTACATAGCACATTTCTGCAGAGTCATGCATGCATAACCCCTTAATGCGTCAAGCATAATCTCCCCAAACAAAATCACCAATGCATATGTTCGTTCAACAGTGTTAGGAAATGTCAGAGTAATTCTTCTTAACTGTCATGATACTAAGCTGCGGGAGGATGGTATTTTTAAACCGCATTTACTCTGAATTTCAAAAGTATCCTAATTGGGCTTTTTTAGCATTTGAAAGTTTGAATGACAGCTTTTCGATACAGGATGGTCAATGTCTTAATAGCCAATGATCTACTGTCTGACAGACGGAAGGGTTGATTTGGATTGTTTTTCCGAGCATGTTTTAGGATTGAATGGCAGTTGCAGGATTAAACGATCTGGAAGACCTTGGCGTCTAGGGAGCAAAAAAAGATATCTAACTGAATGCCAATTTTTGAGGTACGGCTAAAGGGTGGCCAAAAATTTTAGTAACACTGAAAGTAACATTACAAGGCGGAATGAACGTCAAACTATTTGACTATCAATGCATTAAGCATCTGGTTCAATTCCCCGCCGCAACCAACAATTTTGCAGCCAACGGCTGGGAATAAAGAATCCTGAGACGCTAAACGCGGCAGCAATCTCGCTACTCCCAAACTTTACCCACAAGGAGGTCCGGGGACAGCGAGATCCGGATGAACTATTCCCGCTAACGTCGCTCAGGACCTATCAGAGCAAACCCCGTATGTTATCGAATAGTCGTCTTGCCATTTTTTCAGCGCCTGCGTTTTCTCTCACCGCGCTGGGGCTGCCATTGATAGTTATTCTGCCGCCACTTTATGCAGAGCTGGGTTTGCCTGACCCTTGTTGGGACAATCTTTATGATCACTCGGTTTTTCGACGTCTTTACTGATCCATTGTTCGGTGTCCTAGGAGACAAAGTCCACACCCGTTGTGGCCGCAGAAAACCTGCCATTGTTGTTGGCATTCCAATCCTGTTACTCGGTTCTTATAGAGTGTTTATTCCAGCCGAAATAGTCAGCGAATATGACTTGTTGGTTAATCTGTTAATGCTTTGTTTTGGCTGGACATTGTTAACCCTTGCCCACACCGCTTGGGCAAGTGAGATGTCCACCGACTATGATCAACGATCCCGTATTATGAGCGCACTGCAGTTCAGCGGCCTACTTGGCGCAGTCGTTGTACTTGCCGTTCCCGCTGTGGTTGATGCATTCTATCCTGAAGCGGACATGAGGATGCGTAGCAAAATCATGGACTGGCTCGTGTTCTTGACATTGCCAGTGCTATTTACTTTAACGCTGACATTGAACCGTGAGCCAAAGATATCCGAACACAAGCCTCTGGACTGGCAGGAAGCCTGGCAATCGCTGTTTGCCAATAGGCCGCTTAGGCGACTGCTACTGGCCGATCTGTTGATGGGTATTCAAGGCGGAATCAATGGCTCGGTGCATTTCTTTTTTGTCATCCAAGTATTGAAGCTACCAACCTCTGCCGGTATATTTCTGGTCGCGATTTTCCTCACTGGTTTGTTAATGGTCCCTGCCTTTGTGCCCATCAGTCGGCGATTTGGCAAACATCGCACGCTGTGTTTTGGCGCACTCCAATCATCAGTAGCAACCGCGATGTTCCTTTCTGTGCCGGAACAGAGTTTTGGCTAGTGTTGGCAATATTTATGATGGTGGGCATTAACTTTGGCGCGAAGGATTTCCTGATGCGGTCGATGATGGCAGATGTCATCGATCAGGATCGCGTAAACGTTGGTGCGGAGCGTAGCGCGCTCTATTACTCAATGCTGACGTTAACCGCAAAGGCAGGCGGCGCAATTGCCGTCGGTTTAGTCTATCCCGTATTGGATCTCGTCGGCTTCGACCCGGCCATCAACAATGAACAGTCAACGCTCGATGGCGTGCGTTATGTTGTCGGCGCAACACCGACGTTAGTCACCTTAGCTGTGGCGGCAATCATGTGGAATTTCCCCATTGGTCGCGAGGAGCAGAGGGCGCTTCGAGCACAGATTGAGCAGAAGCGCTAGCAGTCTGCGGGAGATCTGAGAACAGTCGCAATTAAGTAAACTGTCCTCGGATTTTACTAACGAATAGCGATTGGGTTAATCAACATCTGAACCGCACCTTTGACCTTTGCCTGACCAAGAACAAACAAAAACTCAAACGCTTCGTCACGAACCAATGGTCCGGTGTTCATCGTCTCTAATAGGTAGATACCATTTTCTTTCAGATAAATGACATGACCTTGAAACGGCCGATTCTCTACCTGTGACGGCACGACATCAACACCCCAGGTATCAGCGCCAACCGCGACAACTTTTTTGGAGGCTAGGTATTGCGCCACTTCCTCTGATTGGCCAGGCTCACCACTAACCCATGCTGCTGGGTCGGACTTCAATTTTGCGTCGGTCCAGCCGGTATGAAACAGCACAACGTCGCCCTCACGAATGGGCGTGCGTTGTTTTTTTGCCACCGCTTTTACATCATCTACCGTAAAAAACTCTCCTGCTTCAAGATGAGAAACGCCATAGTGGCCAGCCATATCCAAGACAATCCCGCGCGCAACAATTGGCGGTACATTTTCGATGCCCAGTCGCGTCAGGCCATCAACGGCTGCGAAATCTTTAGCTTCATTACAGTTGTAATAGACACCGTTTCGACCAAGATGACCTAAGCCGTCAATCTGTGAGCCAACACCCAGCCAACCATGAAAAATATCATCGTTGTAGGTCATATCATAAAACGGCCGATTACCTTCCTGCTGATTAGGCTGGACAACGGTCAAGGATAAACTGCGCGGTGCAAATGCCGGTGTCGTGCTGTCGATGGTAATTCCGAGGCTGTACGTTTTCCCTGTTTTGACCAAGCGGCTAGCCTTCTTCACTGACGCCTCGGTGATACGATTTGCCGCACCAACTTGGTCATCTGCGCCCCACTCACTGGTTTTACAATGGCGGTCTGCCATAAGCTGCATGGGTAACAGCAAAAGGATGGATACTAATATTCTTATTCTCACAAGCGTTCTCCCCTATTTGAGATTGCATCATCTGGCGTTTGCTAGGTTGTTACAAGCTAACCTTTTTTAGCTTACGCTTCGAACCGAACGTCTGAGCAGGATGTTGTGTAGCAGACATCAACGCGTTGCAGGTAAAGTAAAAGAGGGTGAAGTGGAGAAAATGAGCGTATTAATGACCGATAAACTCTCTTTTATAAAACATACCGGAAAGCGGCTTAACATGAGCCCTTTCGCGAGGAAACATATTGAATGACAAAGTTTTCAAAGATCCTGGAACGTGCCGAAGAACGCAAGGGTGGGGTAAAGGCTTTAGCCGCACGCCTGCCGCATGTTTCTTCAAACAGGGCATTAGAAAAATTGGGTGATGATCGTTATCTCGCAATGATGACCAAGTGTATCAATCAAGCAGGATTCAATTGGAAGGTGATAGAGAACAAGTGGCCCGAGTTCGAAGAAGCTTTTTTCGGTTTCAACCCGATTAAACTTGGCTATCTATCACCCGAGCAGTGGGAAGCCTATGCCAGTGATAGACGAGTGGTTCGTAACTGGCAGAAGATTAAAGCACTGAAAGATAACGTCTTCTTCGTTCAGGACGAGTCAAGGAGGCACGGAAGCTTTGGTAAATTCATTGCCGATTGGCCGATCAGCGACCAGATAGGACTGATGGCCTACTTAAAGAAAAACGGGTCAAGGCTAGGTGGTCAGAGTGCACTGTGGTTCATGCGGCGAGTCGGAAAGGATTGTTTCGTGCTGTCTCGTGACGTGGTGACGACGCTAAAAGCTTCTGGTTTAGACATTGCCGAGCAACCCAGTAGTAAGCGAGACTTAATCAAAGTTCAGGACCAGTTTAACCTGTGGCATGAAGAAACAGGGTTGCCACTGAGCCACTTGAGTAGGATCGCCGCGTACTCCATGGGTGAAAACCACCTTGATTGACCGTCCGCTGGCACAACTTGATCAAAGTGAATTTGAGCGTTAGTAAATGACACTTGAACTTCACTGCCCAACAACATTATTGTGAACCTTTAAACCTTCAAGGATCACAATGACGGAATTGACTTTCGATACACAAATACAAGAACAGGACGGCGTAATAAACGGTCCTTTTCGGTTTCCCGTACAAATGTTGGCGGAACAGGAATATGGCGGACATCTGTCTATCCATGATGATGAGCAGGCGCAGGTGCTGGGATTTAGCGGCGCGCCCATTGAAGGTCCGACGCACTTTTCGCAGTTTGATCCTTTGTTACACAAAATTTGGGGCGACCGTTGGTATGAGTCAGGCTGTATCAGTTCACACTTCAAGAACGTTGTGATTGAAGGTGATGAAGTTCAGGCTTTTGTCGAGCTACCAGCAGAAGGTGTAAATATCACAAAACTGTGGGCCCTCAAGAAAACGGGCGAAGCCGTCATGGAAGGCACGGCATCTCTTGGGCCCGACCATCCTGAGACTAGGCTTGACGCTTTAATGGCCTCCCGCGATACACCTGAAAAATTAGTCTTGTTAGAAAATATAAAAATCGGTGACAAGTCACCAACGCTCGATACCGTGGTCATGGGTTTCGACCAAAACCTGGGTAATAGCTATCCATTTACATTGGCGAACAAGCTCGAAAAGATCACCGAGAAATGTCGGTGGTATCTCGCTGAAGAAGCAAAGAATTCACCTTGGGGTAAAGCCATCATTCCAACAGAAATGATCAGCCCACTGGTTGGCTATACCAAATCGGGGCTCAAAAGCCCCAAAAGCCCTTCAATTGGATTGTTTGCAGATCTCGAAGTCAGAATGATCAAGGGACCTTTATTCGTCGGCCAAGACTACCAACTGGAACGCGAGGTCGTCGGCCTCGGAGAAAGTAAAAGAACAGAATCCATGTGGATCAAAACATCTATCAAAGACCCAAAGACAGGCGAATTGTTGGCAACTACGTTGCTGAATTCCGCGACGCTAAAACAGTCTTATGAGAAATACGACGAGGAAGCCAAACGCATCGGGAAAGAAACCTAGTAGCCCCTGCTCTAGCCGATGTTCTAGCCGATCGTCTGGAACTTTAAGCCAGGTCCGAATTCAAAGCTCAGAACTCAAAGCTCAGAACTCAAAGTTCTAGCAAAGCAAAGCTGAGATTGACCAAGTTGAGCTGCTGCCGCAACCAGGTAACTTCTGCGTTGATCGCTTCGAGTTCGGCTTGGCCAGCCTGCGCTTCGCGAGCGTTGAGCAAAAACTGGTCACTATCACCAGCGTCAAAACGCGCGTGCTCCTGATTTTCGAGTTGCTTGGCGATTGCCGCTTGTTGCCGCCTTAGACCCCGCAATTGATCAAAGGTGTTGAGTTGCAGCAGATTTTCATTCAGTTGCAACTGCAAACGATCCACCTGCGCTTCACGCAAAAGCGTGAGCTCTCTCATTCTGGCATTGGCTGTTTGCTGATCGGCCTTTGCTCTGTTGCGTTGTAGCGGCACTGAAAAAGACAAGCCGACATAAGTCTCAGGCTGGTCCAGCGTTGTCGAGCCAGTGCCCATATCGCGCGAAACCTTCACCTCTAGGTCTAACTCAGGCAATAAATTGTTATCCGCCAGCCGCGCCTGATTCCGGGCCAGAAGCAGTTTCTCATCAAGCGCCTGCAGTGATGGATGATTGCGAATTATCGATTGTTGCCAGGTCATATCAAATTTGTAATCTCCGAATGGCCATTCAATCGGTTGTACCGGCAGCCTCAGTTGTTGCAGGTTGAAACTCTCTCCCTCTTGACCCTGAAGATAGAACAGCAAACGCTGTTGCGACTGCAAAAGCGCTTGTTCTGACTCTCTCAGGGTAATCTGCCGTGACAGTAATGTTGTTTCAAATTCCGTAATGGTGATAGCCGCAAGATCACCGTTCGCGACTCTTTCCTGAATGCCGGCTCTTCGCTGCTGCGCCAACACAACTAAAGCGGAACGAGCCTGGGTGCGCTGGTAGGCCTGATACCAATTAATGTAAGCGTTGACGCCTTCGTAGAGGAACCGGTTTACCGTAACTTGCTCCTCTGTTAAACCAAGCGCCTTTAGTGATCCGGCATTCAATAGGGCTGTACGGCGCTCATCTGTTTCTCGCCCGCGCAGCAGCGGAAACTTAACACCTATTCTTGCCTCGCCTGCCGTTTGAGTATTATAGAAATCCTCGTACACAGGAAAACTACCATCGGATATCCTATAACCAGCGCTAACTTCGACACCGCCGAACTCAAAAGGTTGGGTAATGGATTGATCCAGATATTGCCCATCGTAAAACCCGCCAACTCGAGACAACGTCGACTGCTGAATTCTAAGATCAAAAGCGCCTTCCGCTCGCTGCGTTTCTAGCTCAGCCTGTTCACGCCGTGCTTGCGCTGACTTGATGACAGGATGATGCTGTTTGATAGATTTGATCAACGCATTAATCGTTAGACCAAGGGTTTGGGGCTCTGCTGCGACACCTCCGCTCACGGACAAGCAAAACAAAATGACAAAAAAATAGCGTTTACGATTCATTGCTAGCGTCGGCGCTCTCAAATTCAGATCCGCCGGAATTAATCGGGGGGAAATTATTAAGCTGGCGCCAAAGTTCATATCCCAGCTTGACCTCATCAAGCAGCACCCAACCTCGGACTCGGCTTCCTAATCTAACAAACTGTTCACTTGGCCAACCGCCAGCCGACATGTCTTCGCTGATCCAGATGCGAAAATATCCCTGGGCGTCCGCAATTGGCTCAACGAAGTCAACGATGCCGCCGAAGGTGCCTATTGAAGAAGAGGGCCAGCCGCTAAATTGAAACACCGGCCAGCCATCAAACTGCAAGCGGACCTTGCGACCGGGATAAACCAAGGGTGCATCAAGACCGCGTACCGTCAAAGCGACAGAACGTTCAACACCATCAGGAATAAATGAAGCCAGTACATCACCGGACCGGACGAGGGTAGAAGTACCCGCTGACAACAATCTCAGAATCGTACCGTCGCTAGGCGCAACTTTGGTTTGAATCGATTGTCGAGCAAGCCCCACACGAACCTGGTTAAGCTCTGAGTTAGTTGCGGCTTCTTTAGCCTTAAGTTCTTCCAGGCCAATTTCTAATTGTTCAACTTCACGCTTAGATACAAGTCCCTGCTGCAAAAGATTTTTGCGCCTGGTGATGTCCAGCTCTGCGGTTCGTATGGCTGAACTGTTGGCTGCCAGTTGTTGTTCTGTGGCTGCAATCTGCGCGCGCAAACGACTGATAAGCTCCTGATCGGTATCAACCAAGGTAACGATCGGGTCTCCAGCTTTGACTCGATCTCCCTCTTTCACATGCCATCGAGCGATCTGACCAGGCACCAATGCTGAGATCGCCTGGGTTCTCTGTTCAGGTTGCAACGCACTAACAACACCGCTGCCCGTCGCTGTCTGTACCCAGGGCGTAAACCACAGTATCGCCAGACCAACTACGATGGCAAATAAGAGTAGCCACGCTATTACCTGGTTGGCTCTTGGCACGCTAATACTTGCTAGAGTTTCCATTTGGGACATATAGCGATCTTGGACACTCATCAACTTGAAGCCTCGCGCATAATCTGAAGGCCCTGCGAACCATTGCCTGACCCGTCCGCATTCAGTTCAAGAATCGCATCAAAATTACTCTTGTCAGGGTTCCGGGTAAAGTAAAGCATGCTAAAGGGTTGTGCTTGAATAGCTTGCAATACAGACTTATGTACATCGGCCGGTAGATTGTCGAAGTCCTGATTCAGTATGACCAATTGTGGTTGGGCCAATACTGCAGCTGCCAATTTCATTAACAACAGTTCCAATGGAAGTAGTGGCGCACCTATTGTCGATAGCCGTGTTTCTAGGCCATCTGGTAGCGTATCCACAATTCTCCCAAGACTCATCAATGCTAACGCCGACGTAATCTCGGACAATGATGCTTTTGGCGCTGCCATTCGCAAATACTCCTTGATCGTGCATTCGACGATGAGGGATCTATCGACAATAGCGATCGCTTGCCCCAGATCGTAGACATCGTACTCGGCAAGCTCTAGTCCCCCAATCCGGAGCCAGCCGCCTTGCACAGGGTCTTGCATCTTCAACAGCCTCGTTAACTTGCGCTGCACCCAGCCCGTATCTGCGCTGACAAAAGCCTTCGTGCCGGACCCGAGTTTGAATGAGAGTTTCAATGCATAATCCTGATGGCTCAGGACGAGGTCATGGCACTCGAGTGTACTATCGGCTGGGATCGCAACCTGATCTTCGTACACAACCTCCTGGGGCAATTCCAGTAACTGGCCAATTTTATCTGCGGCGCCATACAACTCGTAATACATTTTCATGTAGTTGGTGAACTGCGAGAGCCCAAAAAACACCGCTGACATAATTAATTCTGCTGCGACCAGTTGCCCGATCGACAACTCACCTCGAACCACCAGCCAACCGCCAAGACCAAGCAGACCGGCGCTGGCAACCGCATAAAGCAACAGAAACGCTAGTACCTGAGCAAACGTATATTTAAAATGATTCTCACGTGATGACACGTAATCGTCGACTAGCGCTTCGGTGGTTCTAGCGGCATAGTCCATGTGCTGGCTCGACTTGAAAAACTCATGAGCTGCGGACAGATCGTTCAGCCATCGGGCAGTTTCATATTTCGCGTGGGACAACTTGATAGCTGTTATTTTGGCGCCAGCGCCCCAAAACAGCCAAATCAAGTAGATGAGCAAAATGATCAGCAAATTGAAGAGAAACAACATCGGGTGGTAGAAAGAAACCAGCGAAAAACCGACCAGCAACTGCAGCAGCAATGCAAAGCCATCCACCATCAAAGAGGGAATGTTTTTCTGCAGCGTCATGATTTCAAAATAACGCTGGGTAATTGATGAATTGCGGCGCCCTTCAAAAACACTATGCGGAGCCAAAATCGTGCGGAGACTTATTTCGGATGTCAGTCGCGCATAGATCTTGCGCTCATAGAGCTCCATCACATGGGTACGTAACGCACTGAGCCCCCCAGATAGCACAAGTGTCAGCAGCAGAACGCCAGACAGGATAAGTATCGCTCGAGTTGAGGCAATATTTGCTACGGTGTTGATCAGAGTTTGCACCGCAATCGGGACTGCAAGGGTAAGCAAACTAATCGCAATACCATAGATCACAACGACCTTGATGTAACTGCTTTCCCACGCGACAAGTTTGACCAGGATCCGGCTGGCCCGGTTAAGATCAATTTCTTTTTCTGCCAAAGGACCAACACTCGTAACGGTTTACAAAAGGAAAAAGCCTAGGTGTATAAGCTCATCTACAGATCAGTTTCTGCAGAGACCCAGTAAAGCAAATTGCCGAGAAATTTCCGGTATTGAAACAACTTTAAAGGACAATACCTCGTAGCTGATTAATCAATTCCCTTCAAACGCCGAGCGATCGCTTACTCATTAAGCTGAATTCGCGTAACTTACACCAAGCATGAAAAAAACTCTAGATCTGACGAAGATTTTAGAAATTACTCCAGCACATCAGGTTCAAAATAAAGCACAGTAGAATCTTCCAATTCATAAAACACTGGCCTCACCTTCATCCCAACTTTCAGACCTTCCGGCTCAACATTTATCATCACAGTGTTTAGCCTAACACCCTCATCCAGCTCAACAACACCGATTAGCTGAGGCGTCTCATCGGCAAATTGAGGCGCGGTCGCCTGACGTGCAACAGTAAAACTATATAAGGTGCCCGCTCCCGCGACTTCTTTCCAAATCAAACCTGGCGACAGACAATGCGGACAATGACTGCGTGGGTAGTACACCCATTTGCTGCAATCGTCACACTGTTGCAGCAAAACTTGCTGGTTGCGAAGTCCTGACCAGAAGGGCTCACTGGTAGGTGTGGGTTGCGGCTGTGGTCTCGGATACTCCATTACGCGCCCTCCAGAATAATGACTGATTGCTCACTCATAATACCGCCGGTACCGGTAATCAACGCGGTGTCACAATCTTTGACCTGACGACCGTTTGCGCGCCCCATGATTTGCCTAACGCCTTCAACCGGCTGCGACATACCACCTGCCATTCCGGCCGCTTGGCCGGCGCCCAATTGCCCTCCGTGGGTGTTAACCGGGAAGCTGCCATCGAAGGTAAGACTGTTTTCATTGACAAAATTTAAGCCTTCACCTTTACCACAAAACCCTGAATCCTCCATGGTTAATAATACGGTAATGGTGTAACAGTCGTAGGCTTGAAGCACATCAATGTCCTTAGGTTTTTTACCGGACATCTCATACGCACTCGTCGCTGCTGGACCAACCGGAGAAACCGCCATATCTTCAGCATAGGTTACAGAGCGCGTGGTCAGGCGTTCACCGCAACCAGTCACATAGACTGGCCGGTGTTTACACTTGCGCGCAAGTCTTTCACTCACAACCACAACAGCGCTGCCGCCGGCGCAGGGCATCACGATCTCAAGCACATGTAATGGTTCGGCAATCATTTTGCTTTGTAACACATCATCAATTGTAATCGGTTGCCCATAAAAAACTGCGTTGGGATTTCCCTGGGCATTGGTACGTTGATCTGCTGCTATCTTCGCAAGTGCTCGTTCATCGTAACCGTAGGTTGCCGCATAACGCTGAGCGATTAGCGCGTAACCCACATTTTGCGCAACATTGCCATATGGCACATCAAATTCCGTTTGCGGTGATCCCCAGTTGGCACTTGTAGATCCATAAAACCTGCTTGGGTCTCGTGGCCCCTGATTCGGGTTTGAGGGAATAGGTATACCGGGTGCAGCGCAGACTACAGCTTCACAAATTCCTAATTCAATCGCGGCCGCAGCTCGCCAAATCATGCTGACCGAGGATGCGCCACCAAGATCCACCATCTCAGCAAAATTGACCTTTAAACCCAGATACTCAGCGATTGTCGCGGGTGCAAAAAGATTAGATTCAGGTATTGAAGCGCAACAAAGCCCGTCGACGTCATCTTTGGACAAGCCCGCATCAGCGAGTGCCATCTGAGTGAGCTCAGCCCACTGTTCAAGGTAGAATTTACGCTTGCCCGTGTATTTTCGTTCATTCTTATAATCTGCAACCCCAACAAGTGCTGCCTTACCCTGTAAACCCACTTAATCACCTCCTATAAACCACATCCCATCATGCAGTTACTATCGCAAATGTCTGGATTGTTGACGAGCACTATTATCAAAAGCCGGGGATTTGCTGGAGCTTTTGCACGCCCATTACGCTAGAGTCTCGGCTAACAACTGATACCACCATATATAAGGAATTCATTTATGGCCGAAGCCATCATGGCTCATCCAGATCTGCGACATCCATTCGAACGGAAATCGTTGAACAGCGACGCTAGTGCCACTGTTTTGTACGCAGGCAAAGTATTCGAGCTAAAGCAAGCAATCGCAGAGAATGAGCTTTGGGTAACGCCTGAAGATCTTACCCGCATCAATGGTTTTGAGATAAAGCCTGAAGGCGCCTGTTTTGAGGCACTCTGTATTCCACTTAAAAATAACTCCGAGCTTTTAAAGACAGAAAATGATCAAAAATGGGTCAATCTCACAGGTTTTGCTGATCTGCTAGAACAACCCTTTGT
>JBLHWY010000158.1:0-14761 GCA_047629195.1 Candidatus Azotimanducaceae bacterium | reverse complement strand
ACATCTCGAACCGCGGTCGCCAACTGGTTGCGAGCTGCTTAGTCAACGAATTGTCCCTCGATTGGCGCTGTGGCGCCGCATATTTCGAACAGCAGTTGATCGACTACGATGTCGCCGCGAACTGGGGCAACTGGCAATACATCGCAGGGGTCGGCGCCGACCCTCGTGGTGGGCGGCATTTGAACCTATCCAAACAAGCTGTCGAACACGATCCTGACGGTATCTTTGTGGCGCGATGGGCGCCCGCCGTTTTCGCCCCAACGTTAGACTCAGTCGACATGGTTGACTGGCCTATACTCCCGGAGGATATCGACTAAGCTGAGAAGCGAGCCTCTCCTACTGCCCTAAACCTAGCCAGAACTGGTAGGGATAGTCCTGACGATCAGTGGCCGCCACTACCAATAAACCACGCGACTCAAAATAACTCACCGCAATTCTTTCCGCCTTCACTAGCACACCATCAACAGGTAATGCGCGGGCCAACTTTGCGACCTCTTGTATCAGCCGCCACCCGATACCGCACCCCTGCCAGGCGGGCATCACATACAGCCCATGAAGTAACGCCGCGTGACCGTGCACCGTTGCGCACCTAGTGTGAGGATCCCAGGCTGCTATCGCTACGACGCTGTCGTGTTCTCGCTTGATCAAAAATTGATAGTGCGGCCAGTCGGCCTCGGTATACCTTAACAGCGGCAGACTCAAGCGCCGTAAGCGTTCACTCAGGGGCCAAGCCATTACAGCTTGCTCTATGACGAGGTTTATCTGCGACACGTCCTCAAGGGTCGCCACAAAGATCTCTGCGGATCCGCACTTGTTTGTCACTTGCTTGTCAATAAGCCAGTCATCACCAGGGCAGGATCTCACCGTCCCAGGACCAGAACTTTCCTGACACTTGTGGCGATAGTTGATCGATGACGTCGAGCAGATACCCTGCTGTTTGCGCCGGCGTGAACAACTTATCAGCTGGGACGTTACGTTGAAACGGCACCGACAACGGCGTGTCTGTTGTACCGGGATGCAAAGCCGCTACACTGCAACGCGGCATCGTGCGACGCCATTCAATACTCAGATTTTTCAATACCATATTCAGTGCTGCCTTTGAGCTGCGATAGCTGTACCAACCGCCAATTTCATTCTCGGCAATACTGCCCACCCTAGCCGAGACTGTCGCGAATACCGATGCCTCACTGTGACGCAGCAGCGGTTGAAAATGTTTGGCCAACAAAAGAGTCGGCAAACAATTGGTCGTCATGTTTTGCAGAAAAAAGGCTGGTGAAGTCTGCCGAATACTCTTCTCTGGCCCTTCTTCCATGGTGTGTAATAAGCCCACCGCATTAATCAGCCAGTCAGTCTTGCCACAGGCTGCTGCCAACCATTGGACATCAGCTTCTTCGGTGACATCTACCTGATGCCACTCGATATTCGGCCGCTGTAACTGGGGCATCGTTTGATGATAGGTGGCTGTTATCTGGTCGTTGGTATTTCGATCGGCGATGAGTTCTGTCAAAGCCTGACCGATCCCTCCCGCGGCACCAACAATTACAATATTCATGACACAACCCTCAAAAAACACATGCAAACATTACGTGGCAGCATAGCCAACAGATCATTAGCGATGCTTGGCAGCCATGAGCGTGATTGCTGAACCTCTGCATAACCCTAATACGCGCCAGCCACGTTCCATCCATTTTGCAGATACCTTTGGGCTTAAATCTCACATTGAAACGCTAAGCACCATTACGGCCTAAGTCACGTTAGGGTGTTTGATTTTAAGAACGCATATCCTATATGAGAAGGTGGAACATCCTTGTCTTGCTATATGCTTGTTATATGTTTTACAGAAGGCTAGCTTCGGATGCACACCAGCTTGTCCAAGCAGTGGGCGCCATACTAAGTATGGTGCCCGGTTCTCGCAGTACTTCTGTACTACCATACTGGGGGTACTTTGCTTTAAGTTGCCCTACCACTTCTGTAATGGTTTGCTGGACGCTAGTGCTCGCACAGGTCAGCTCGATAACGCTGATTTCAATTTGTGCCCGAATCCACCAGAGCTTCGCCCAGTCTTCTTCATAACTGTCCATGAGAATGCTCGCGGTCGGATTTTTGAGTGCATTCACGACTCGCAACGGCTGTCTATTCTGTTTGGGCTTGCCATCAATCGGCGACCAGAAACAGCCGGAGTGCCAGACGAACACAATAGGTACCTGATGGGGGCTGCCATCCACATTCGTCGTGGCAAGCCTGGCGAGAGGCCAGGTAGTCAGCAGGTTTTCGATGACTGCTTGCGGGATGCTCATTTGGGAGTCCTTCGCGCTGATCAAAATAGTTAGAGCGTTAACGCCAACGATGTGAGGGCGCAGGCGAATACAGATTTAGCGACGATGAAGGTGTCAACCTCCGATATAGGACATCTCAACCTTCTTACTTTGCGCTGTATCTTCTGTGCGAATTTCTGAATATCGGTCATCACGCTGGTTCCAAATCAAACCAATGGTGCCGGCGATTTCTTGGTCGCTACGACCCGAACGCATGAGGGTGCGTAAATCATGGCCAGACTGCCCAAACAGGCAGGTGTACAACTTGCCATCGGTCGAGAGTCGGGCACGTGTGCAACTGGAACAAAAGGCTTGCGTCACGCTAGAAATTACGCCGATTTCGCCGCTGCCATCCGCATAGGCCCAGCGCTGGGCCACTTCGCCGGGATAATTCGATTCGGCTTCGATGATTGGCATCTCTGCGTTAATCATGCGCACGATATCGGCCGAGGACACAACATCGTTCATACGCCAACCGTTGGAGGAGCCCACGTCCATGAATTCGATGAAACGCACAATATGGCCGCTACCCTTGAAGTGTCGAGCCATTGCCACGACGTCCTGATCGTTGACACCTTTCTTGACTACCATGTTGATCTTGATGGATTCAAAGCCGGCAACTTGCGCAGCATCGATGCCTTTCAACACCCTGGCCACCGAAAAATCCACATCATTTATGGCCTGGAATACCGCTTCATCGAGTGAATCGAGTGAGACAGTGATGCGCTGTAGACCTGCGGCCTTGAGCGCCTTGGATTTCTTAAACAGTAACGAGGCGTTGGTGGTAAGGGCCAAATCCAATGGTTTGCCTTCATGCGTTTCGAGAGCGACCAGCTTCTCGATCAAAACCTCAAGATGTTTACGCAACAGCGGTTCGCCGCCGGTGAGGCGAACCTTTTCGACACCGTGTGCAACGAAAAGGCGCGTCATGCGGGCGATTTCCTCGAAGCTCAAAAGCTCGGGTTTTGGCAAAAAACTGTAATCCTTGTCGAATACTGACTTCGGCATGCAGTAAGTGCAGCGGAAGTTGCAGCGGTCGGTGACGGAAATACGCAGGTCACGCAAAAGCCGGCCACGCGTATCCGGGAGCATGCCGTCGGGGGTAGCCGTGTAAGCCGGAATCAGCGGTAGGCGATTAGCGTCATGCTGGTCAACAGTGATCGTTTTCTTGCTGGTCATGGGACCTCATTGTATAAATTAACTGATTTTCAGAAACGTGTTTGGCTATGCTAAGCGCTGCAATTGTTTCTTGCCGATGTAATAGCCGTCTCTCGCCGGTCAGTTTTTTGAAATTTACGACGAGCAACTATAATACGACAAGCCGCCGACTTCAAAGAACTCAACAGGCTTCAGTTTATAGTATCTCCTCTCCACGTCCATCGACTGCTCGCCATATGGCTGCGTCATGACTTCCTGCAGCGCGCGAACTAGCGTGTAGTCCCCCGCGGTCGCCTGCTGATACGCAGGCAAAACGAACCACTCTCGCAAACTGTATTTTGGGTTAACCCGTTTCATTTGTCTGGAGAGTTCCATCCGGGCACGGGGCGAAGCAGCATTCGATTCGGTCGTGATGCCGGTAAGCGCTTTCCATTTCACGAGCCAATCTGACCAACGTTTGTCCACCACTTCAGGGCCTGCATCATACGTCGAATCTTTGTAGAAGCTTTTTTTGAGCGGGCCAATGTCATCAGGCACCGTCGACAGCTCTCGAAAGAAGATGGTGTAATCAACTGGCGTTTTAACCATCAGCGTTTCGAGTTCACTGAACAAGGTCGGATCAAAAGTGCCAAGTCCAAGTTTGGCAGCCCACATCTTCTCCAATTGCGCTTGCATCACATCCGAGAAGTCGCGTCGAATCTCGGCGAGCTGTTGCAGAGCGTCCTGATTCGACGTCAACAACGGCCACAACGCAGTGCAAAACATGTGGAAGTTGCGCTCCGCTGCGGCTGGTTGGTTCAAAAACGAGAAGTGGTGCCCGCCACCCGTCCATGGCTGGTAGTTCGGGTTGAACACATCGCAGAACCCGAATGGGCCATAGTCGATGGTGAAGCCCCCAGCCGCACAGTTGTCACTGTTGAAGTTGCCCTGGCAGTAGCCGACACGGATCCAGTTCGCCACAAGCGACGTCAAGCGACTGCGGAACTCACGCGCGAGCAGCACTACTTTTTCGGCGGTGGTTAGTTTCTTATCAATGACGTCACCGTACTCACGTTCGATCAGGTGCAAGACAATCTTCTCGAGTTCCTCCATCGCTTTCGGGTGTTCCTGCTTGCGGGCACGGCGACTGAAGAGCTCAAGTTGGCCGACCCGAATAAACGACGGGGCGACGCGCGTCGAGATAGCGACTGCCTCCGATATCAGCATGTCGGGATCCTTCGAACTCGCGCCTTCCGAGTACCACGGCCGCTTGACCGTTTCCGTTTTCGAAACGTACAAACTCAAAGACCGTGAAGTTGGCACTCCGAGCGCGTGCATATGCTCCTGCGCAAGGAACTCCCGGATACTCGACCGCAGGACGGCGCGACCGTCCGCGCCACGGCAGTATGGCGTCCGGCCGCCACCTTTAAGCTGCATTTCCCAGCGTCGACCCTTGATGACGGCCTCAAGCACAGAAACTGCGCGACCGTCTCCGTAACCGTTGCCGGTTTGAAACGGGCACTGTTGGTCGTATTCCGTGCCGTAAATTGAAAGTGCGTATCCACACGCCCAGCCAACCTTGCGCATCGGCTCCGGAACGCGAGAGATGTCGCCGGAGAACATGCCGACGAAGTCGTCCAGCTGTGCCATGTCATCGGCGAAACCAAGTTCGCGAAAAAGGTTTTTGCTGTGGGTGACGTACTCGGGATCATTTATTGGCGTGGGATTGACGGGGACGTAGTGACCACTGAAAACTTGTCGCGGCACATGGTCAGCGCCGTTTGCTTTCGCGTCAGGGTCGCAGTCAAGCGTGTCCATGAGCGAGTAATTCGTCAACTTTGCGAGATCGTCAAGCGTCGCAACAGTTGGGGAGATTTCCTGGGATATTCGATTTGTCATAACGCTATCTCGTGTTGTGATTCTTCCATTAAAAGACACCGGCTGCATGCGCCTGTTCGTCGGCATGGCAGGAACTGCACACCAATGGCCTGATGCAGCATGCAGAAAACCCATCTTGCGTGCTTCTTCCACATACATATCGAACGTGTCTGGCACAGGCCAACCATCAGACCGGATTTGGTTGGTATACTGGGATGGAGAGCCTTGCAGCGTTGCAACAGGTTAAGCGTGTTTTGATTATTATGTTGTCCTGAGTAACCATGTTAAACCTCACACGCCAAAGCAAAAAATTCCACGCGCAGCACCCTTTTGAGTTTCGGCGCCCCGTCAAAGTTAGTCAGGGCTCGTAGCCTTCACGAATACAGCGGACATATATAGTATCGTTCCGAAGTTACTATCTTGTCAATATAGTTTTTGAACGCTACTATAACAAACATCAAAAGGAGCTAAAAATGAACGGTCGAGCTATAGCAGAGCTGGTCTTTCACTTGGGACGCATAGCGTCCGGCGAGGGCCTGGTGGAGGGACTGACTGCCGCCCAGTGGGCGGTGCTCAGATACTTCGCACAGGCCAACCGCTTCTCTAGAACACCGTCAGCTTTCGCCACATTCCATGCCACCACCCGAGGTACGGCGTCACAAACGATCAAAAGCCTCGAAGTCCAAGGTTATCTGACACGCGTGCGGTCAGAGGATGACAGGCACAGTGTTCGACTCGTTCTGACCGAGAAAGCCAGGGGTATTCTTGCGAACGCCCCCTTCGAACCCTTAGCCCGTGCTGCGAACTCGCTCCAGCCGTGTCATGTTGCAGAAAAACAACTGTAGCGCGCACTAAGTTCCGGCACGTTGCAGTTTTGATGAGCAAAAAACAACCTGCTGAACTTTTGCTATCAATCCAAGGCGACGGCTTAAACCATACTTGATCGTGCTGCTAAAAATATGGTTTGTAATGACTATTCCCATGCGAGAATTTTTAAAGAGCGATAGACCATCCAACACACTGTTTTGCAGGCATTTAGCGTCAGCCTGCTATGTGTTTCGACCGGTTCTGATCAGCTTTTGACGCAGTGCAAGCCATGAGTCCACCAGTGGTACTAGATAAGCTTTAGCAACCGTGTTGTGTGGATCGTCCCCATTTGCCAGTCCGATTTCGAAGGTTTCGAATTTTTCTGGGATGTAAAGAGTGCCAAACATCCAATCCCAAATCGCAAACATTTCGCCGTAGTTTTTACGCATTCGATTAGGGTCGTGATGTATTTGGTGCATCGCGGGGCTGATAAAAATATAGCTGAGTGGCTTGCCCCAGGATAGCCAGACATGAGAGTGGCGGAGGTTTGCACCAAAAAAATTATAAGCAACATACAGAGTATTCAAGCCAAAAAGAATTTCAAACGAAGGCCCTCCAAGCGCAAAAAATATAAACACACCCTGAAATGTACCGGTGAGAGTCAGATTGAACAGGCGCGCAGTCAGATTCCAAAGTGGATGCTTACGGAACAGGGTCACAGGCGTTAACACCTTGGCACTGTGATGCAGTGAGTGAATCGGCCAGAGAATGTCTGACTTATGGTGAAGACGATGAATGATGTACACGGACAGGTCTGCCACCAGAGTGTAACCAATGATAAAAATCACATAGGTCGATGTGCTCCAGTTCCCCTGAAACACTGCCGCGCCATCGTTAATGGCAATCAACTGGTTACCAATTTGAATCGAAAGCCACGCCTGCAAACCAGCACCAACTAGAACGAGCGGAGAGATCAGGATGTTGATCAAGAAGATTGCATAGTCAATTCTTGCGGACTTAGAAAAGTAAATTCGTTTAGGAAACAAAAAGCGGAGAAAACCCGTGCGAGAGCCCTTGCGGTAATATAGTTGGTAACTGAGATACGAAAGTGCAACAAATGCCAGCAAGTACACGAAGTAGAATTTTTCGCCCATGTTGATTGGAATCGAAACAAAAAATGAACCTGTATCGAGTAAATAGTCCGACAAGTCATCGACAAAATCCTGCATCTTCTATCCTAAAAAAGGTCTCCCAACATAATACATCGAATGCCCTAGTGTGACAGACGCTTCCTTCCCCCTGGTCAGAAAGACCTTAAAAAACATGTAGTCTATTTTTCGGTGAATTTCGTATACGAATTACAAAAGTTGCGCCACGCTGCGAAAATGGAGAACAACATGTCGACGGTCACGGAATTGCGTGAGAAAAATGATACGGAAAACGCTGCGGCAGCGATACATGAAATTGATAAAAAGCCGTCCACCGCACCCGTTAGAAAAAAGCCGATTGTTGGAATACTCCAAGTTATAGCGGTCGTCGTGCTGATCATTCTGGCCTTCGTCTATTCACGGGCACCCGACCAATCCAAAGCAACCACCACAGCGCAAGCACCAGCTCAAGCACTAACCCAAAAGCCATCAGCAGCCATTAAAACTGCGCCTCTGGTCACCGTCGTCCAACCAACTAGGTCATCGCAACAAGTTGCCATCACATCAACCGGCTCTGTCACAGTCCGCAGCTACGTGACCTTAACACCACAGGTATCGGGAAAAGTTGTTTCAACCTCTAACGCACTAAGAAATGGCGGCAAGTTCTCTGCTGGCGAAACGCTAGTGACGCTTGAACAGAGAGATTTTAACCTCGCGCTTGCTCAAGTTCAGGCTGATGTTGCCTCGGCGCAGGCCTCCCTTCAGCTAAGTCTCGCTGAAGGCTCCGCAGCTTTATCTAATTACCAGCTGCTCAAACCCGGTAAAACACCACCTCCTCTTGTCGCTAAAGAACCTCAGATCGCACAGGCAAGAGCGCAATTACAGTCAGCCATCGCACGACGCGATATTCAGCAGACAAACCTTGAAAGAAGCGTTTTCTCTCTGCCTTTCTCTGGCAGGGTCGTCGAAAGTTCAGCAGATGAAGGACAAATCCTCAGTGTTGGCCAATCCTTTGGTCGCGTATATGCGCTAGACGCTGTTGAGATCGTGATATCACTTGCGCCGAAGGAGCTCGCAAAAATTGCGCCAGCGGAAAACCGGCGTGTGACTATCACCGCTGACGGCGCCATATTCGAGGGAATGGTAGACAGAGTTGCCGCAGAACGTGATTCGCGCAGCCGATTCTCCCAGGTTTTTATCACTATTAATGACAACCAATCTTTAATCCCGGGGACGTTCGTATCCGTCAAATTAAACGGACCGACAATAACGGATTCGTTCATGCTTCCCGAAAGCGTACTCCAGGTAGGCCAGGTTTTCTGGATTGTAAAAAACGGCAGCATTGCGGAAGTACCAGCCAATATTCTAGGTCGAAGCGATGGCCATTATCTGGTTAAAGCATTCGACTATGACCAAGGTATCATCATGGGAGCAGTGCCCGGCGCAAGATATGGTCTGCCTGTTCGACTGACGGGAACAGAGTGATGGCTGGCCCTGCTCACCCTAAAGTACCAGCCATCGATAGCCGTCAGGGCATTGTGGCTTATTTCGCAAGAAACCCGGTTGCAGGCAACCTGCTTATGGTCATTCTGCTCGTGGGTGGACTGCTAGCTGCAATAGGATTAACGGCCCAGGTCTTTCCAACAATTGACCCCGGCACGGTCACAATATCTGTCGCATATCCTGGTGCAACGCCAACAGAGGTTGAAGAAGGTATCACTCGGCGAGTTGAAGAGGCTGTCTTTGGTATTGATGGAGTTGATCGAGTGATTTCACGGGCGTCAGAGAACCTCGGTTCCGTGACACTTGAACTCAAGGACTTCGTCGATGCGGATAAAGTCCGTGACGATGCGGAAGCTGCCGTGCAGCAGTTAATCGACTTCCCACCAGAAGATGCAGAACAAGCAAAGATTGTCCGCGCTGAGACGCTGACAGACGTTTTGACCATCGTCGTGAGTTCAGAATTGGGCGAACGTGAGCTACGGCGCGGCGCCGAAGCGATCGAAGAAGAGCTGTTAGCGTTACCAACCGTTTCATTGGTATCGCTGATCGGCGCCAAGGATTACGAAATTGCGATTGAAATCACCGCAGATTCACTCCGTCGCTACGACCTCACCATGTCTGAGGTCGCCAATACAATCCGTCGATCGTCTATCAACCTCTCATCCGGCGAGATTCGGGCACAGGGCGGCGACCTTCTGCTTCGAACCAACACCAAAGGCACTACCGGTGCCTCATTCGAGAATATCGTGCTGCGCGCAGATACCGACGGCAGCGTCCTCCGAGTGTCCGATGTAGCCACAGTTCGTGATGGCTTTATTGACGTCGATCTTGTTAACCAATTCAATGGTCGAGAGAGCCTGTTCGTTAAAGTGCAGAAATCCGAGACCGAAGATGTGCTGGCCATCGCTGAAGAAATCAAGATATTCCTGGCGGGTTACTCGCCGCCTCCTGGCATCGAAGTGTCGGTATGGAATGACCAGACAGAAATCCTTCAAGACCGGATCGGATTACTGTTGCGCAATGGCCTCCTTGGGTTTGCATTGGTATTCCTATTCCTTGTCATCATGCTGGATTTGAGGCTTGCACTCTGGGTTGCCATGGGTGTGCCGATTTCTTTCCTTGGCGCATTTCTCTTCTTTGATGCTTTTGACATCAATATCAACATGATGTCTCTGTTCGCATTGATCATTGTGCTGGGTATTGTTGTTGACGATGCGGTGGTGGTTGGAGAGAACATCATTGCCGAGCAAGAACAGGGAAAAGTCGGCATGGAAGCCGCAATGGACGGCGTAAACGGCGTCTTTGGACCGGTTATGGTTGGGGTCTTGACCACGATGGCCGCATTCGCACCACTCCTTTTTGTGACCGGCACGTTTGGCCAGATCCTTGGCTTAGTACCCGTGGTTGTCATTCTGGTACTAGGGATGTCTTTAATTGAAGCGTTCCTAATTCTGCCGTCACACTTGGCGAACGGTGGCAACTGGAGTAAGTGGCCGCTGGATCGAATGCAGGATGCAGTTGCCGCAGTCGTTGAGCGATTCCGAAACAACGTCTTGGCGCCCGCTGTCGCCCGCGCCATTCGCTATCGTTACCTGACACTTGCGGGTGGTATTGGCCTGCTGATACTCGCAGGATCTCTGGTCACAACAGGCGCAGTCAGATTTATATTCTTCCCAGCTTTGGAAGCAAGCTCTATTCGCGCCACAGTTGAATTCCCTGTCGGCACGCCGTTCCAATTGACAAAAGGAGCAACTGACCGGCTTGTTGCAGCAGCGAACGCAGTCAACGCAGAACTCAACGGTGTTGCCTTCGAATCTATCAGCGTCACTATTGGCGGGCAAACAAGGACCGGCGGCGGCCCTGGTGGCGCAGGTAGCATGACCGTCGCAAGCCATTTGGCTTCGGTACAAATAGAACTCGGCCCCGAGCCCCCAAGGACACGGTCGGCAAAAGAGCTCGAACGATTATGGCGCACCGAAGTCGGCGAAATCCCCGGGGTTGAACGTCTGTCATATGTTGCCGACTTTTTCAGTGGGCAGGCTGATGTTGAATTCGAACTTGCTCACCAAGACAGTAACGTGCTTGAAGAGGCTGTCGCTAGTCTAAAAGTGAATTTTGAGTCGATGGGTGGCGTCTACGAAATCCAGGATTCCAACAGCATTGGCAAGCGACAGTTTGATATCAATCTAACGCCAGTCGGCGAAGCAGCCGGGTTGACTCCAACCGACATCGCACGGCAGCTTCGAAGAAACTTTTTCGGCGAAGAAGTGCAGCGTATTCAGCGTGGCCGCGAAGAATTAAAAGTGATGGTTCGTTATCCTGAAGCCAGCCGGCAATCTACCGCCGACCTGTTCGATGCACGAATACGGCTCGCCGACGGCACTGAGGCGCCACTTTCTAGCGTCGCACGCGTGACGGAATCACGAAGCTATTCTGCCATCAACCGTGTTGATGGCCTTCGTATCGTTTCCGTCTCTGGTCAGGTCGATGAAGCTTTCACCACCCCAAGTGAGGCTAACGCTGCAGTGATGAGCCAATTTGTTCCCGCACTCATACAACAGTTTCCTGGTTTACAAATACGACAAGCGGGACAAGGCCGAGAACAATCTAAAGATCTTGGCACTCTGGCACGACTGACCCTGATTGCCCTTCTGATCATTTTTGCACTGATGGCATCTCAGTTAAAAAGCTACACTCAACCACTCATTATCCTAGCAGGCGTACCCTTTGGTGCTGCTGGCGCGCTGGTTGGACACTACCTACTTGGATACAATCTTTCGTTTATCTCTATCTTTGGCATAGTCGCTTTGAGTGGGGTTGTTGTGAACGATGCACTGGTATTGGTCGATCGTTACAACAACTTGGTCGAGGAAGGTTGGGACAACGCTGAAGCGATTGTCGAAGCTTCACGGCGTAGGTTTCGGGCTATTTTTCTAACCACTGCCACGACCGCTCTAGGTTTAACTCCGATGTTGTTTGAAACAAGCACGCAGGCTCAGTTTCTGATACCCATGGCCGTCAGTCTGGCAACGGGTATCGTCTTTGCTAGTGTCATCATCCTGTTTCTTATTCCTGCTCTCGTGATGATACGAGAGGATATGCGGTTTAAAAACAAAGGCGCTGAAAAAGACAAATACGTTTTACCCAACCACGCTAGCTAGGCAACAGGAGGATGTTCATTGATCCCATATTTCTGAGCGTAGAGCTGCGCAGAAATATGAAAACTAAATTAGCTGCGATCAACGAGGACAGCAACGAACAACGCCGGCTCTTCGCCTTCGACCGCCCAAGCATGATTGGTCGCGCGCTGAATCACTACATCACCCGGCCCAATAACCGTTTCTTCCTTGTCGAGAATCAGACGCACGCGTCCTTTTACCAAAATGATTGCATCAATCGTATGGGTGGTATGCATCGCTGGATGCTTACTTGTGTCGGGCTGATGTTCACCCGCTCCCATTGCCTCGAACGCCTTCTTGGTCAGTTCAGCTAGCATTTCGGGTGGCGCACCTTCCGGGGCAAGACCTGAGGTAAACCAGCGGATTTTTACTTTGCCTTCATCTGGCGGTAACTGCGGTGTACCAACTGCTTTATCATCACAAACAGCAGGGTCGAGCGGACCAGAGGTTGTGTCGTGCCAAATCTCATGCAAGCCGCCCATGTCACCCGACCGAAACTCAGCCGCCGGGCCACCGTCAATCATAATATGTGACTGCCCATCAGCATCATTCGCCGTTACGACCCGGCGCAGGCCACCAATTAAATCGTCCATCTTGCTCATAACCTTCTCCTCAGCATCAATCTACAATAAAAAACCACCTAAAAACTGCCACTCGTATTTGGACGAAAAACCCTGACGAAGATACTTATGCAATCTGAGAAGAGTCAGCGTCAGGGCATTCATAGAGCGTGACTAAATACTAACTAACCTTAATCATTAGCTTGCCAAAGTTTTCGCCAGTAAAAAGCATGCGAAATGCTGATGGTGCATTTTCAATGCCTTCAACCACAGTCTCTCGATACTTAAGTTTGCCTTCCTTTATCCAGCCACCCAATTCTCTTGCTGATGCCTCGAACTCTTCAAGCCACTCAGTGACGATAAAAAATCGGGACTCAGGCGGATTCTCCAGCTCGGCAAACACCATATCTGGTGTTTTGATACCGTCCATACTGGTTACGTTATAAGCTGAGATAAAGCCGCAAATTGGCGCTCGAGCGCCCTTGTTCAACAATGGCGCAACCGCGGCAAGCACATCACCCCCGACATTTTCAAAGTAAACATCAACCCCATCCGGGCAGGCTTTAGCCAACAACTGAGGGAAGTCGGGATCTTTGTAGTCAACACAAACATCGAAACCCAATTCACTCACCACGTAATCACACTTAGCTTGTCCACCTGCAATGCCGACTGCACGACAACCTTTTATCTTCGCAATCTGACCGACAACGGAACCCACCGCACCAGATGCAGCAGAAACCACAACTGTTTCGCCAGCGACGGGTTTGCCAAGGCGAAGCAGACCAAAATAGGCGGTTTGACCCGGCATGCCAGTAACACCTACAGCGGTAGATATTGGCGCAAGCTCTGGATCAATCTTAAACAATCGGGGGTCATCAGCCTTACCTATCGCGTACGACTGCCAGCCATACATACCGGAAACAATGGAACCTACTGGATAGTCTTCAATGTTCGACTCCACAACCTCACTAACAACACCGCCGGTGATCACGTCACCAAGGCCCAGCGGTTTGGCATAAGACTCACGCTCGCTCATCCGGCCACGCATATAAGGGTCCAGTGAAAGCCAGCGCGTCTTCAGCAGCATCTCGCCATCACCTGGCACTTGCGCAGGAACCTCTTGGATCTCAAAATTGTCGTCTTCAGTCATGCCGTGAGGTCTTGATTTAAGCACGACCCTTTGATTTATCCGTTCGCTCATTCTAATTCCTTTGTTTAGTAATTTCGATAAATTCTAGACTGACGCCAATGTTAAGGCGCAGTTGCACTTGGCCTTGCTGCAACTTCGGCGCGCCAACGCGCAAGATGAGATAGGCTTTCATCCGGCTTCAGATTAACCAGTTGTTCAGCAAAATCGATGGTCACCATCGCGGTTATATCCGCAATGCTGTATTCGCCTCCCGCGATCATATGGTTGCCTGCAAGCTCTTTGTCCATACGCTTATAGTAGCCGTGCACAAAGGCATCGCTCTGTATTTTGGCTTCCGGGATCTGAACTACGATACCCATCTTGCCAACAATCGGACCGTTAACCCATGAGGTACCAACGTTGCGCATTAACAGCAGCTCAATCCGACGCAAGTGCATATCAATGCGCCCAATATCAGCTGCTGTGTTGCCGAACATTGATGGACTCGGATGTAGCGCTTCGAGATATCGACAAATCGATATAGATTCAGAAAGGTAGGTACCGTCGTCCAGTTCGAGAACCGGAATCTGACCAATGGGATTCATCTGCATAAACGACTCAGCTTTATGCTCACGTTTCTGCATATCAACACTAATCCGCTCAATTTTCAGACCTTTTTCAGCCAGATAAACATGAACACGTCGAGGATTTGGCGCAGTAGGGTGATCAAATAGTTTCATTAAAGTTTCCAAGTATGTTGCAAGTAATGTGGTCTAAGTACGGCGATATAAATCGCCGCTAGCATCAAACCACGCCGGTGATCAAATAAACAGATACAAGCGTAGGCTTTTATTTAGATTCTGCAGGATGATACCGAAACGAATCTTCACCCATTTAGTTATATGACATCGGCTATCCTTGATCGTCGTAGGGTATATACCTCACCCGTCCAAGTATCGAACTATAGACTTACAGCAACCCTTGCAGCGGCAGTTTTCATAGGACGATCGTTCTTCTCCATTCTAAGCTTCATTCTTGTTATGACGCTTGATATTCGTGTTCTGGCACAGCAACCGGCTGACTATTTTAGACCGGTGATACCGAT
>JBLHWY010000157.1:0-14777 GCA_047629195.1 Candidatus Azotimanducaceae bacterium | reverse complement strand
GCTTAAGCGGATCAAAATTAAAGGCATCTACGGCGACGCCTCTGTCACTATAGACAGTGTTACTCAGGATGAAAATCCCGAGAGTAACAAGGCTAATCACAACATAGATGCGGTCGTTAAAGTCGTCGAAGACGAGGAACGCGTGTTCCTGCGCGCAGAACGTCGTAAAAATAACCCAGGCAATGGCCGCGTGTATGCGATTAACTTTACCGCAACCAACGAAGCTGGCTCGCATACTGGCACCGTAAATGTGGTCGTGCCGCGTTACAAGAATGACCAGTCCTGCGCCTCCGAAGACGATGGTCAACACTACACCTCATACGCCTCAGATGGCAGCGCTCCCTAGGGATAACTAACCCACAAAGCGGATATGCGCTTGCTAATCTGAGTATTATTACCCCGTAAGCCCCCGTCTGGATTTTTCCACGCGGGGGTTTTTTTGTAGGCTGCTTCTGCCCCGAGGTTGAGCGTTGAGTCGTTGGGTGGGTTATAGACGCGCCGTGTGCCAGCAGGGTGGTAAATATAAGCCACGCAGCTATTACGGTTGTCACAATCGGATTTGGTCAGTTCGCCACTCTGCATTTAACTGCCAGGGCGGGATCGTGTAGGAGGGCGCGAGCCAAAACGCCGCACTCAAAGCGCTTGGCGATCGCCTGCTCCGCATTGGCAAGCGATTTTATTCCACCTAGATAAGCCAGTGGCAGTTTCACAGCAGCACGAATCTTGCATGAATATTCGAGAAAATACATCTCTTTGCGCTTGTTGTTGTATCGTCTTCCATTACTCATCTATGAAGGCATAAAAAAGCAAGTTTCGTTGCACAAAACAGCATCGTTTTACAATTCATAGGCTTAGATAAAGGGCGCAAAAACGCTATTTCCACATAATATAGGGAGGAGTAAGCTGGATATAGCGATTGATAGATAGGTGAATTAAACATGTGCGAATAATATTACGCGTTGCAAACCCGCTCAGTATTAGCCTTCGCGCATATAGAGCATCGAACTCGATGGGCAGGAATCCCTTAGCGCGAAAATCGCTGGCGCTTTAAAAAAATACCGCTCAGGTTTTACCCATTACGGGGACTTAACTTGGCGGCTCCTTGTGTACAGCAGGGAACCTACCTCAACATTTATTACTCTGTGGGCTTCATGCCAACCCAGACATCTTGCAACAAATGATTTTCGTCGCCGACCTCAACCAGTGTAATGTCAGTTAAACCATCAAGTAATGTGGTTCTAACAAACTTTTCTGGATGAACTGCCAGGTACCACTTCTTTCCTTCTACATAGTTTCCTTTCAAAACTACCTGTCCAGCATTGTAGGTATCGAGCTGTTTTTTGGAGGTCAGTAGGTGCAGGCAATTATCGCCGTGTGTGGTACATATGAACAAACCGCCGGGGTTTAGTCGCCGTTTCAGTTCTATCGCCCAGGCTCGCTGTGCTTCCTCAGATAAGTGTGTAAACACGGAGAAGCAGTAAATAACGTCATACGTCTTATCTCCAAGCGGTAGAGGAGGCATCAGTTCGTTTAGAGCAAAGTGGTACTTGGGCAGATTATCTTTGCACCAGTCAATAGTGCGGCTGTTGTAGTCAGTGCCCGTAACCTCAACCGTATAACCAGGCAGTAAGTCTTCCATGTGGCGTATTAGCCGCCCGGGACCACAACCCCATTCTAATATCGACAGCTCTTTTGGTGGAATTCGGCTCTTCACAACATCGGTAAAAATGCTAGCGTGCTGTTTCCCCAATTTCTTATAATTGTCCCAGTGCACATTGTTATAGGCGTCAAAAGCGAGGTCGAAGGGCGGGGTGGGGAAATCAGGGTTTTTCCGCTTAAAGGCTGAGTTGCTCGGCATCATGCGAGACCTATGCGTCCAGTATTTAAGCCAGTCGACAAACTTAAGGGCTCCCGTTACTCTCAGGGTATCAAGCAACTTGTACTTAATATCTGCGCGCAAGCTACTTGAATTTTCTGCTGAAGGCTTCTCTTCTGATGACCCTTTTATCATTCTTATTTGTATCCTGCGCAATAATTTAACTGAGTATAAGGCAAATAAACGCGGCGTCTGAAGGAGCTCTCTTCACTCCTTCGTGGACCTCACATATCAGCGAGAAAGGCTGTTAGGACTTAAATTGTAACTGCTGGTCTTCTTCGCTAATGAAATTGGAATAATCTGGGTGGCCAAAATCATGGAAGCTGTAAATCTGATGATACCAGGGCTCAAGAACCCTTCTTGCCAGCAGATGGTGCATTTTATCTAATTTCTTATCGTTATTTTCGGTGTTGAATTCGTTAATCGCAAGGCGCACGCCAATATAATCGTTATACAGTTCTATATCTTCGCCGATGATGTCATCGAAGTAACAATAGATGCGGGGCAGGCGGGCCTGCGGAGGAGTTTTTAGTATCTCGAAGGCATCGATGGTCGATGAGTAGTAATCGAGATCGAACAAGATAGCGCCGACTGGAGCCGCTTGGTAATCATCATGAAAGGTCTTTACCGTGTTTTTAACATCACCCAGTACGAGTTTTGAGCTCGTCAGTTTCGTTTCAAGAAGCTTGAAATCCATTTCGAAAAACCCCTCTTTCCAGTGGTAAGGCAAATCGCGATAATCTGTAGGCCTAGGCAGACCCTTGCCAGTATCAAAACCATAAACCTCAATCTCGACTCCGACCATACGTGTGATATTTTCCGCGTGGTATTCGAGTGCTCTGAGACCATTTCCACCGGCTACCCCAAACTCCAGAACACTTATCTTTTTCTGTCCGAGTCGCCGGGCTAGTGTGGCCGCTTGGAATAAGCAGTAGCCGTAGTGCGGGTAATCAACGGCACCCAGCTTAGTCAACAAACCGTAAGATTTGGTGATTTTGGGTAGAATTTTGCGAGCCAAGGCTCTGCGAATGACGGCAGGCGTATATAATGCCTTATAAATAGTTGAATCAAACATGTTAGTTTCGCGACGCCTTTATTCAATGCTGTTGCATAATTAACGAGAGAGATTGTTCCAAAAAATCAATCACTGACTGCTATAAAAGATTTGGTCAGGCCCATAAATTTTTCTTTGCTAACAGTCGCATCCGGAAAGAGATAGTTGAATTCCGACTTGTTTATTAGCCTTATGGATTCGACCTCTTCCATAGCTTCGTGATATCCCTCAGCCTTTTCCCACCAGCCCAGTTTAAATCTGGAATGCAGGAACGCCCTGAGCTTTAACGGGTAGTATTGAAAGTAGGGGAGGAAAAAGTGCGCCTCTATAGGAAAGTGACGGTTTGGAGTCTGAACGAAAAATGACTTGCCTACCCGATGCACTTCTTCAGCCATTCTTTTTTGATCACGCAGCCCGCCAACATGTTCGATCACCGAATTCGAGAATGCGATATCAAACTGATTGTCTTCAAACTGCGGCATCGACCTGCCGTCACCTTTCGAGTAAACCGAATTGGGGAGTTCTGATTTGGTTGAAGCTGGCCATTGATTCAAAAAGGTAACGTGAAACTCAGGCATTTCGCTGAGGTCCATTGCGGTCCAGAAGTGGTGTACGCCGCCGATGTCCAATATTTTAACTGGCGCTTCATGGGATTCGAGCAGTTTGAGCAGCATTGAAAATCTGGCACGGCGATAATTGTTGATAAAGCTGCCAGGTTTATGGCCGTTCAACATGTTGCGTATCATTTACGTCCCCTCTGTGTCTTATTATATATTCGTTTGCATAGTAAACACCCCAGTCATGGAAAAACAGCATTAATTTCAATCAGCAGGGAAATGCGCATTTGTGAATTGTAAAAAGGTCGACTGCGTCACACTAAGTCATGACAACCGACGGCGGATGTAGCGCTTTGTAGTTACTACAATCGAGCATGCGGCCAAGTGTATCCAGTATCACGAAACGATTTCACAATTACACTCGCGCGCTATTGAACCTGTCATTTGCCCATGTTATGTTTCGATTTCGTTGATTCTGAACCTGAAGGATTAAATCAGAGTACTGTCAGTGAAAAAAATTACACCTTTTTATTTTAATTCCAGTGATTTGCAGAAACTCGCTGAAAAACATCGATCCGATTTTTTGGATGCGGGGCCGTTTCCGCATGTGGTGATCGACAACTTTTTGCCGGAAGAAGTTCTGAATCAGATTGTCGACGAGTTCCCAGGGCCGGACGAAGACGCTTGGACCATGTGGGGGCCTGGAGACATAAAACACACCAAGAACAAGAATGTCGAGAAACTCGGGACTTCAGACGAAGAGGTTTTCGGGCCAATGACTCGTCATTTTATGGCACAGTTGAACTCCTACACTTTTGTTCAGTTCATGGAGGAGCTGACGAAGTCGCCATATATTATCGTTGATCCTGCTTACAATGGTTGCGGACTTCATTCGACCGGGCGCGGTGGCAAGCTCATGGTACACGTGGATGGTAATCGACATCCCAATACTTTCTCAGGAATGATGCATCAGCGTTTCAATTTAATTCTGTATCTTAATAAAGACTGGGAAGAAGAGTACGGGGGGCATCTCGAACTGTGGAACCGAGATGCTACAGAATGTATCAAAAAGGTACGGCCGATCTTTAATCGCTGCCTCATTTTTGACACAGGTTCCTTTTCTTACCACGGGCACCCAGAACCCCTGGCGTGTCCCGAGGGAAGGCGTCGAAACTCACTCGCGGTTTATTACTACCAACTTCAGCGCGATGTCGATGCCAGTTATAGTGGAATGCAACGCACCGTAAAGTGGGCCGGGACTCAGGACGGCGATAGCGGCTGGCGTTCGAAGGACTGGATGTGGATACTCAAGGTCGAGAGCACCGTTCTCGCCAAGAGATTACTGCCACCTATCGTGGCTGATATGATTCGGAGTATCAAGCGCAAGCTCAGCTGAGCTCGACGCTTAAGCCTTGGGCGAGTATTGGCAGTCGACCATCCCTAGATTTTTTGTTGCACTTTTGGTGCTTGCCGGACGATTGCGATTTCCGGCAGAACCCATCTTAAAAACCAGGGCGCGATTAGCGCAAATGGCGCGATTAACCATAATTTTGGGGACCGCGCGTTATACTTAAAGCTTTTTTTGATGTAAGTCCGGCAGCGGTCGAATTGACCTTGACGCACAGTAATCATTGCCTTGGCACGATACAGCCGCGACAAAATCATTTTGCGGCGACGCTCTGCATAACCATCGTACTGGCGGTCCTCTAGCAGGCGCGCCATGGCGTCGAGCGATTCTTCATTGTCCATGAACTGCATGTATGATGTCATCGAGCCTGAGTGGACGCGGAAGGAGAGCATCTCTTCTTTTTGATACCATCCTTGTACTCCCAGATCACCGAGGCGTAAAAATACATCGGTTTCAAACGGGTAATTGCCAAAACCACGATCATCGACAAAACCTGAAGCGCGCACGTTAGCGGTGCGAAAAAACGTGCCAGAAATCGGGCTAAAACCGCATTCGAGGTTGGTGTCCCGGACTGAAATGACACCCTGTGAATAATCATTGCGCCCTAAGCTCCGCAAAAACTTTTGTTTCTCGCTTTCGATATCCTGGCCGTTTTCGTCGATAGCGTTGGCGTTTGCGACAAAGACTCCGCAATCAGGTTGCTGTTCCAGGCAGGTAATTGCTCGCTCGAGATAATCCTTATGCAACAAGTCATCATCGTGTAGGATCATGAAAAATTCGCTGGCCTCAGCCTGACCCAGGAAATAGCGCCCCTGGCCATATTCACCGCCATTTTCTGATTGCTGATGAAACCTAATTCTAGGGTCATCGAGTTCGGCGATAAAAGCTTTCACTGAGTCAGCAACTCCAGGTTCAGAGCAATTGTCGCTGACGATTACTTCGATATCGCGATAGCTTTGGGCAAGAACGCTGTTGACCGTATGCTGAACAAAGCCGGGACGGTTAATCGTCGGGATTCCAATAAAAACTCTAGCCATAACTTCACTTCGTGTTTTCAGTCGGTAGCATTTCACACAAACACCACAGCCATCTTGGGTTGTATTAATACTCGCTAATATTTTTGAAAATATTCGAGCGACATCCCAGCATGGCTGGCTACCGCAACGAGATTTTACATTCACTGGCGAACGAGATTTCCTGAGTTCAGAAAATCGAACAATTTGAATTATATAGCAGTCTGGTCTGAATCAAATACTTATTTACTCACGATCCGCCGCAGGTGCAGTCTCTTAGAGCTCCGCTACACCGCGACATCAAAAGAGACTATATATCGATGCACTGCGGTGGATAGGCTCCAGAGCGAGGTTCTGGCGTTAGTGCTGGGGCCTCGCGCTTCGCCAGCTAGTTTCTTGCTATTATTCGTTCGGGCTCAGCGAGCCTATTGCCGTCTAGCAACCACGCATAGTGGCGAATCTGTGCAGAAGTACGGATCCGAGTCACCCCTTTGGTCAGTCCCAGCAGGGTAAGATCCCAGGTCTTGATTGCCGCTTCCAACTCTGCATGCGCCTCAGCTGGTAAGTAAAACTCTGCCTCACAACGATCCACCCTAAATCCGGAGAAGTCCAACGGCCCGCCCGCGTCGAGCCAAGCTGCGATGTCATAGCTGAGCGCGACAACTATTGGTGAAAGCAAATCTTCTTTTGTTTCTCCGTGTGCATGCTTCAGGCGAGTGTAGGTGTCAATATCCTGCCAAAAAACACTGAAGTCTTCATTGAGCTCCGGTATTTTCTCTAGCAACAGAGACTTCATCGCCTGCATGCCGATCTTGCAAAGCTCTGGCCACTGGAAGAATGAAGCCTGGGCTCGGTATTTGTACATAAGATTGTCTCCAATCTCTCCGCGCTCTAGTTTTTCCCAGTTCTCTGGCTTACAGTAAAAATCGTGACACTCTTGCTGTGACTCAAACAGCTCATTTTTTGTTTCGCTCACAAAGAGTTGCAGTAGCTCGTTGGGACCGCCCTGATCGGCCTCTATATCCTGCAGTATTCGATCAAGCCATTCGGAGGGCTTTATTCCCTGCTGGCTTGCGAACAACATGGCGTCTTCGAACCAGGAATTGTTCCAAAAAACACTGACGACGAAGTGATACGTCCTAGCTTTGATATAGTCTTCAAATGGTAGCGTATCGGTTGCGACTACTATCTCGTCGAAATCCAGCACTTGCTTGCCGCCATAGTAAATACCAAAATTCTTCGGCAGTACTCTGAACCGAGTAGTGAACTGGAATTTATCCCGACTCTCTTTCGTGTCCAGATCAGCGCCTTTGAGCATCATCGACTGGAAATTGTGCATTTCATGCGTTCCGGCATCTACCAGTTTGTTGATCCCGCCTACATGAGCTTCTAGCGTCTCACCCGGCAAACCCAGAATAAGGTCCGACAAAGAACGCAATCCACGCCCACGGACATGAATCATAATGTCTTCGTAGGCAGCGGTTTTGATATTAGTTCGGCGGATATTACGCAAGGCATCTTCGTCTAAGCTTTGTACTGCCTGGTACAAAACCAGCGCGTTATTGACTTTTTCCATGGCCTCGATGATTCGGTCGGGTCGATTTTTGCCGGTCGTCGCATCAATAAACGTGGGGTAGCGATACTTAGCCTGTATCTCACCTATCCAGCCTGATATTTCGATATCGCCCTTATACATGCCAAAATTGGAATCTGCAATTCGAAGCGTTCCAAGGTCGGGGCACTTTTCCGATACTACCTTGCCGATATAGAAGATTTCATCTTTAATTCGTTGCGGTTCAAAGTAATTTACCTTGCTCCACCAGGTCTCGCCCTGAACACAAAAACTACAGGAGAAGGGACAACCCCGATTGGTCTCAATCATGGGTGCAAGTCGACCATCAAAGAAATCATCCATAATACCGGTGAGGAAAGGGGACGGAATATCACTGAGCGCCTTGCGCCGTGCTTTCGTCTCAGTAATTAATATTTCGCCAGTAGGACTGCGGTTCATTGTTGAATCGATTTGCTGCTCACGAAAAGCTTGCAGATCTTTGCCACAATCCAAGTAGGAACGGACAATATCGGTTGCCAGAAAATCTCCCTCGCCGAGGCAGTATATGTCGATCTCTGGGTTTTCTTCCATGAACCTGCGCTTTTGGTCATCTTCCAGCGACAAGTTTGGCCCCCCCATGACCACCAATGTGTTCGGGTCCATTTCCTTGATTTCACGGGCTATATGCAAGCTCAATTGCTCGCACCACATGTAATTGGTGAGCATAAGCACGTCAGGTCGATTCTTCTGAATCTCGTTCCATAGATGATCTGGATAGGCGAACAACCGCGATTTCACTTCGGGTAGTTCATCATCCATCACGGCCTTGATATAGCCTATGCCCAAGGGCATGCAGTCAGTAGAGAGAACACCAGAATAATTGTGTCTTAGGTCAGCGATAAATACAGTCGTATCCGTCATCATCAATCCCTCGTTTAGCAACATAGACCTGAAACATAAGCTAGTCGTGATTAAAGTACCTTTTGCCACGATTTATTTGGAACAGCACTGAGCTCATGTCATTTTTTCTCTGTCTCGAAAAACGGTAAAAACACACTTAATCCTTAGAATATTGTAGCCAAGAAAAAGGCGTTTTTTCTTTTTATAGTTAGACCTTACCACATCAATTTCAAATAGCTCTCATTGAATATTTAAATACCTTCCAAGGGGTTTTCCTACTTTACTCACACTCCAGCCCCTACGCGCACCAGAGATGCGAACCACCAACAGGTTTACGCTGGAACAGATAGAGTTCAGGTAGAAGCGTCAAACTCTTCATTCGCCCTCCTCAAATAGTAAACAAGTGATGTGCAAGTAAGCCAGAGCTATACAGCAGGCTATTGTTACATCTTGGTATTTTAGCTCTTAATATACATTAGCAAAAACTATGCCATCCTAATAATATCAATAGCTTACGGGCGATACGATTATGTTATGAGTGAAAGTTGTAAATAATCCTGACACCTATTACTCATGGTTATAACAGGGTTGCTAGGGTGCTTATGTAATGGCAACTTACATGACTATATCTGATATTCAGAGCATGCAGGCATAACAATGCCACCGATTTTCGCTCGACCTAGTTTCCTAAGTTAGCTTGTTTGCTGTCAGTTTCCTTTGCAGCTGCCGTGGTTAGGCCGATATTTTTCGCGGCCTTGTCTATACAGCGCGCTCGTCTCCCAATGTCTTATCTGTGCCGACCACTAGATTGCTGCTGAGTGACCTTTTGGGTCTACGGACATTGGCCGTTGTCACAAGTTAGACAGATTACCGTCATGACTAAAGCATCTTTTATGCTGAGTCACTGGGTCGACAAACCGAAGTTCCTTTGCCAGTAACTGCAACGGCGATGAATAGTCATCTGCAGATAGCGGCTGTAATTGCGGATAGTATTTATCATTTAGTATGGGCCAACCCAGTGCCTGCATGTGAACGCGTAGTTGATGGGTTTTACCGGTGATGGGGTGTAACTCAAATAACGCTTTCCGAGTAGATTGTTGTAAGCACCGAATCACAGAATGGCTATTCGCTTCGCCCTCGGTCACACGCATGCGAAAGCGTGGCTCCGACTGCACGATACGATTTCTAATTTCCCATTCCTGATCTTTCAGGTTTTCACCTTCCCCGATTTCCGCTATCGCCTGGTAGGTTTTGTGTATTTCCCGTGTTTCAAATAGACGATGGTAAAGATGACGAGTGTCCGGGTTAACAGAGAATATGACCAATCCGGCTGTCACTCTATCTAGGCGGTGTAATGCTTGTAAGACATCGATGCCGGTACTGCGTCGCAAGCGATTTTGCAGGCATTCATTCACATAAATACCGCCTGGGATTACTGCTAGAAAGTGTGGTTTATAAGCGACCAAAATGTGCCGGTCCTGAAATAAAATCGTTTCCTTAAAAGGGATACTAGGCTCGCTTTTGACCTCTCTATAATAGTAGACGCGCAACTGCGGTTGAAAGGGCGATTGTGTCGTTATTAGTGAGCCATCATGGCAATGTACTTTGCCATCGGCAATTCGCTGTCGCCAAACGTGAGCATCAACATAGGGGAATTTAATAACCAGGTATTCAAGTACTGTGGCTACACCGGGGTTAATTTGCGGTAAGCTGAGTTTCGATGGGTGCTTGGAAATAGACATTAAATGGTCCAAATTTTTGACTATAGCATGAGCATAATAATGCTAGTTGCACAGTTTCGTGACAGATCACAGCTAGTCCATCAGGCCTTAAACGTGAAGCTCCCTATTAGTCCCTGCTAACGTCTGTTCATTAACGTTAAAATCGACTCTAAACGCTGTAGTGAGTCGGTCATTTCTAATAAGTCCTGCATTTCTTCGGCTTCAAATTGCAAAATACCTAGAATCTCAAAGCCAAACTCAACCGGTGATTTCAGTCGCCAGGCTTCACTTTTTAGTAAGGTGGCTATTTCCGGATGAGCATGGGTGATGGCCAATAAACGCATCAGTATTTTCTCTTTGGCTTGCTCGGCTAAGATTAGAGTGTCTTGCGCTAACGCGTCGTCAAACACAGGCTCACATTGGGCTATAGTAAAGGGCAGGGTCTGCACGTCACTGAGTAAATGGTAACGCTGTTGTAAATGTACATTTAACATCATACGACCATCTTCGGTCGTTTCTAACAGTTCGCAGCGTCCGGCGGAAAAAACGGGGAAAGGCTTATAAGTCGATGCATTTTCCCCCAACATTTCTTCTAGGTTGGTGGAGGGTTCAATTTCCCTCACCACTTTTTGCGTATGACAAACAGCCAAAGGCATATTGTTCTCGAGGCAATAGTTCACCATGTCACGATAACGAGGCTCAAATACATGCAGCGGCATAACCGTACCCGGAAAGCTAATGCAATTTGGTATTGGAAAAATGGCAATCTTAGTCATAGTCATCTACTTTAAACGTCACTGCATTGTTGGCTTTGTTTTTCACTAATAAAACCAACTCGTTTTTTCTATTGGGCTAAAAGCGATCGCGCACCAATGTTTCTAGTCCATCAATAAAACGATCATGATCGTTAGAGCTGGGCACTAACTGTATGGTCTTGCCGCCATTTTCAGTGAATATTTCTTGATATTCATCACCAATTTCAATCACAGTTTCAAGGCAATCAGCAACAAAAGCTGGACTGAATACCAGCAACTTTTTGGCGCCTTCTTTTGCCAGTTGTTCGACCACTTTATCTGAAAAAGGCGTTAACCATTTCTTATCTAATCTCGATTGAAAACATACGGTGTAGTCATCTTCACTGAGGCCCAGTTTGTCGGCAATGAGGCGGGTGGTGGCGTAACTGGCTGCTTTGTAGCATAGGTGGTTTTCTACGTTAATTTCAGTCTCACAGGGGTGATCTTCACAAAGCGCTTGGCCGGGATAAATTTTGTCAACATGGCGCTGTGGCAGGCCATGGTAGGAAAACAAAACGTGATCATAATCGTCGAGTTTGTACGGTTTTGCGCGTTCAACTATAGAGTCTATATATCCTTCATTTTGCCAAAACTGGTTAATAATACTAAGCTGCGGTAGTGCCCACCATTTCCCGATTAGCTTCATCGCAAGCTCAATAGCAGAGCCACTTGACGCGCTGGCATACTGAGGAAACAAAGGCAGGACAATGACATGCTCGTAGGCTTTGTCGCGCATGCCAGCAATCACATCATACATTGAAGGGTTTTGATAACGCATAGCCATATAAACATCTATATCACTGTCAGATAAACGTTTTTGAAGTTTATCCGTGACACTTCGTGTATGGGTTAGCAAAGGCGACTCTCCGTTGCCATGCGCCCAAAGTGCCTTATAAATTTTTGCTGATTTTGGGGCGCGAAACGGCACGATAATGCCATTAACCAGTAACTTTCGGGCAAGCCAAGGCAGATCAATCACACGTGGATCATTTAAAAACTCGCCGAGATAGCGCCTAACATCTTTAGTTTCAGGGCTGTCAGGTGTGCCTAGTTGTATTAGCAAAACAGCGGTTTTAGCGTGCATAAAGTCTTACTCGTTAAGTGAGGTGTAGTAACGAAATTGAGGGCCGAATTAGACGAAGTTCATCTCATGTTTGGATTAAAATAGATGAAAAGTTCTCGACTCACGGGCGCTATATTATCAACAAAACCAAGCATCTGTGCTTTTGCGACCAATTGCCTGCAAATAGACTTGCTTGGTTAGTGTCCATAATAGCCAATTCCGCTAAGTTTTTTAAGCGATATTGGCCACATAACGAGCCCATAATCGATAACAGGTCGCGAGCCAGTCCCAGCTTACGGGGTGCCAATATCCACAAGCGTTGCTAATTCCAGCGCCTTGTCTTCGTTGGCGCGCTTAATCAGATATTGCCGGATCGCCTCGGCGTCTTGGGCCGTAATAACGCGTTTAAATGACACCATACCGTTATGCTTTAGTGCGCCGCCGACTACAATTTCGCGCATTGCTTCTTCGCTGGCGATAGCGCCAGAGTGCCGCAGATCAGGGGTAATCGCGCCAGCAATGGCTGCATCGCCGTGACAGCCACCGCAATTTAGGGCGAAAAGTGCGCTGCCACTGGCAACCTGATCTTCGGTACCCTTGAAAGCGGGTGGATCCAGCACTCGTTCATTGAGCGGCGGTGGCTCTGGAAGAGTGCCATTAGCGCCCAGCTTAAAAACCATGAGGCGGCTGATGTTGCGTGATGGACCCGAGACATTCGCGAGCACACCGGTGTTCATGTCCCACAAGCCGCCCCAACCGACTAAGATCGCAACATGCTGCACTCCCTCTATTGCATAGCTCATAGGTGCCGCAATGATTCCGCTTTGTGCCGGGAAGGACCACAGCTGCTTGCCGGTATTGGCAGAGTAGGCACGGAATTCACCGCCTGCTGTGCCTTGGAATACGAGATTGCCGCCGGTCGATAGTGTTCCACCATTGGATGGTCCAGGGTAGGGCACGCGCCATGCTTCCTTCTGCGCCACCGGGTCCCATGCCAGCAGTGCACCGGTGGTGGCCTTGCGCGCTGCGGCGCGTGCTTCCTTGTTGGCGGGCATCGCAAACGTGCCAAAATCCAAACCTGTTTGGCCGCCCATTTCGGAACCGGTAAATTCTTCATCCGCCAGATAGGGCATGACTGTATTGTTGATCGGAATATACATGAGGCCTGATAGTGGACTGAAGCTCATAGGGTGCCAGGTATGGGCGCCATAAAGGCCGGGAGTGCCCATGAAAACTTCTCCGGTGAGCTCATATCGAGCCTCGGGCAGAATGTTTGGGCGGCCAGTTTTGGGATCAAGACTGCTGGCCCAATTAACCTCCACAAAATTTTCGCCGGACAGGAATTCACCAGTCTTGGCATCAAGGACATAAAAGAAGCCGTTCTTTGGTGCATGCATCACAACGCGGCGCTGTACCCCATTCACCTCAATGTCACCGATGGTAATTTGCGCGTTGGAATCGAAGTCCCAGCGGTCTTCCGGCGTTTCTTGGAAATGCCACGCATAAACACCCGTATCGGCATCCACGGCGACAATAGAGGAGGTATAGAGTGCATCGCCAAGGCCGCGGTCGTTGGTATTGGGATTCCATGGTTCAGCATTGCCAGTGCCGAAGTAGACGAGATTTGTACCGGGATCGAACGTGATCGAATCCCAGACGGTGCCACCGCCGCCAAATTCCCACCAGTCGCCTCCCCAGGTCTTTGCGGCTTTCTCCATCGCATCATCTTCAAAACCATCCTCCGGATTGCCCGGTACGGTATGAAAGCGCCACAGTTCGTCACCGGTCTGTGCATCGAATGCCGCGATGTAGCCACGCGCTCGGTATTCAGCACCCGCGCTGCCTATTAGCACTTTGCCATTGGCAATGCGCGGCGCGCCGGTAATGGCATAACTTTCCTGATCGGGTACGATTGTCTTGGACCAGACTTCTTTGCCGGTCTTACTATCGATCGCTATCAGGCGTCCGTCCAGAGCGCCAACGTAAACGTTGTCTCCATAGAGCGCGACGCCGCGGTTCACCGCATCACAGCAAACACGGCTCAGCGTTTCGCGCGGAACCTGGGGGTCATATTCCCACTTGAGCACACCGGTTTTGGCGTCATAGGCCTTCACCATGCTCCACGCGGTGGAGACATAAATCGTGCCGTTATGCATCAATGGTGTGGCTTCCTGCCCGCGCCCTGTGTCCAAATCTGAGAACCATGCGAGACCAAGCTCGGCAACATTTTTCGTCGATATTTGTGTCAGCGGCGAAAAGCGCTGTTCGTCGTAGCTACCGCCATAGGTCAGCCATTCATCAGCGTTACCCGCGGCGAGCATCGCATCGGTTACGCCTCCTTGGGCGGCGAGCGGCGTTTCCCGAGGCTCGCCCGAGCCACAGGCTGTGAGCGACAGAACCGCAATAGCGGCGACTGTATTACAGATATTCAAGGGGCTATCTCCTGTCATTGTACCTGTGCAGTGTATGGGTTTTTGGCTGTAGTCTGCGGTAGGTTTTGTGAATTGTCCATGGGTCGTCGTCGGTTGCTACAGGTGTGAGAACCTTCATATACCCCCAGTGTGAAAACATAGGCTAGTGTGGGAAGATTTATACCTGCCAATTGCGTATATCTAGCTGTGATAGTGCTCGAAGATTGACATACTAGGCCATTGGTTAGAGATCTAAAGCGCGCAGCCAGCGAGACGCGCTTTTGTGCACTGTAATGTCGGCGCTGAATTGGCGATTTAATAAATCGCAGCTGACGCATGCTTGATGACACAAAAGCGAAGTTACGACTGGCTGGTAAAAATATTATGATTAACAGGGTGAATCTATGAGTACCGAGTTTAAAGCATTA
>JBLHWY010000156.1:0-14907 GCA_047629195.1 Candidatus Azotimanducaceae bacterium | reverse complement strand
TCTGTCGATGCCGATAAGCCGAAAACTAGCTTCTGAAGCGGCTTGGGCATAGCGTTTGGCTTCCATGCGTGAGCCTGGTCCGCCGTGGCAACACAACACTGCAATATCTGAAGGTTTGCCATAATCGGCGAAACTTAAGGTTCGTCCGTCGGATGTTTGTATTTTTTGGTGAGTCATCAAAACCTCTTCAATATGAATGGTGGTCAGGCTCCAGCCCAGTAGGAGTGCGTGCCTACACAGATCCTTTGTGGAAGCTCTACCTTCGCTATAGGTCCGGTTTCAATATTCCGTGCATCAAATATTTGGCACTGCGAGCTGTCGTTATTCATGTCAGTGGTGAAGGTTAAAACGTAGCCGTCATCTTCGCTTTTACCGTTGGGTGCTGGCGCCATGGGGCTTTCACTTGCAAAAACGCCGTCGGGAAATTTGTATTGCTGACGCTGTCCCGTCTCAGCGTTTAATCGAATCAAACCGTCGAAGAGAAACCAGCCGGGCTTAGTCGTCATTGCCCATGAATATTTGTATGGCTTACCCGCGATGTTGGGATTGATCATGCCAAATTCTGAAAGTGCATCTTCCAGCGGCCCTTCTATCACCGCGCCGGTCTTCATGTTGAAGCGCCAGCGGTAGGCGTGCGCGCCGATTGCGTTGATGTCCAATATTGTAAAGGGTTTTAAATCATCTGGTAGGCCGGGAGTCGTAGTGCCCTTGGCTGGATCTTGTCTGTAGCCATCGAGAATAATCTCATCACCTTGTTCAAAGGCGTTTATCCAGTGCAGTACGTAAGCTGGTTCTGCTTCAAACCAAACGACGTCATCTGGTTGTCCGCGCCTTGGTACGATTGCAAAGCGGCTTGGCAGCCTATGGAATCGCACTGCGTAGGCGCCGTGCTTCAAGGCATCAGCATCCCAGAACAATGGTAGGTCATTCAAAATGGCGTAGTTGGTGGTAAAAGCCATATCATGAGGCAGCCGAGGGCCTGGCAGCTCGATAGGTATGTAGTGCGCTAATTCTCTATCCTTGTTGACGACTCCGTAGTGCATGTAGGGTGCTTGAGTTGAATAATTGAAAAACAACATCTCGCCGGTCGCCTCATCTACCTTGGTATGTGCTGAGACTCCCCAGCCCGGTGTGATGTCGTTTGTCCATGTTGCTTTGCCGAGTGGATCCAGGCTTTTCGGGTCAAGCTCGTAGATATCTCCACACTGATAAAAGCTGGTCGCGGCGACGCCGCCGTGAATTACAACATCAGTGCTGGATGAGTCTTTTAGTTTTGTCCGTGCGCCCCAACCATCCCGAACAGATTTCTCTGGTCGCTCACGTAAGCCAGCCCACAAGGGTTTACCCTCAGCATTTTCTGCTGCTAGTCCGTCCGTTGGGATAAACCGGTTGCGGTATTCGCATTGGCCATTTTCAAAGGAGATTGAGTGCAACATGCCGTCACCATCGAAAGGGTGATAGCGGCCTAGAGAATCGTGGACAGGGTTTTCGGTATTGCGAATGTAAATGCCATTCAGGTCGGCAGGAATGTCGCCGGTGACCTTGGGTTCCACAGAATCATATTCTTTCATGTTGGGCTGCCAAGGCCCTGTTCTATAGGGATGATCATCATCTGCGGGCAGCGTGCTTGGTATCTCGTTAACTAGAATTGATTTCATTTTTCACTCTCTAATACTATTTAAATGTCGCTCGCCTCGAATTATATGCGTTTATCTACCTTTTTTGGCTAGCCATATAATGTGGTGTGCACCTTTTCCATTATGTGCGCGTACTTTCCTTTCATCGACGGTAAATTTCGCTTGCTTCAATAGCGTGACAAATTTCTTCGAGGGCGATGCAGACCATACAGCGAGTATACCTTTAGGACGCAAGGCTTGGTTCGCGGCTTGCAAGCCCTCGATCGTATACAGATTGTCATTTCCTTGATGGGTTAAGCCTTCGGGACCATTGTCTACATCAAGTAAGATAGCATCATAGCCATCAGAGGTGCTGTTAATCAGCGCGCCGACATCAGAGTTTATGATGTTCGCGCGTTTGTCTTTCAGCGGATGCCCTGCAAACGCTCCGACTAAATTTTGATTCCATTTCACAACCCCCGGTACAAGCTCGGCCACAGTTACCTCAGCGTCAGCAGCTAGTGCTTTTAGTGTTGTTGCGAGTGTAAATCCCATACCCAATCCACCGACGAGTATTCGAGCAGACTTTTTATTGGCAAAAGGAGAGCAGGCAAGTTCTCCTAAAGCATCCTCGGAGCCGTGAGTGCGGCTGCTCATTAAGTCACCCGGCGTACCGCTGATTCGAATGACAAATTCTTCGTTCCGTCTAAAGAGACGCAGCTCACCGCCATTGTTTGGGATAGCTGCAGTATCCATTAATTCCCAGCTACTCATCCGCCGTCCTCGATTGATCGATGTTGATTCTTTCGGTAATCAATCGATCAGTCCCAGGCTCAATAATGAATCCCCTGTTGCTCTGACGGTCTCATCGATTGAATAGGTCTTAAGCCCTAGTTCCTGTTTTGCTAATAAGCAGTAGGCTCGTGGTGAATCGTAGGTTGGCGCTTCAGGTGTGTCATCATCGTTCATCATCTCACCACCGATGGTGTCGATAGAGGGGTAAAACCCTTTTATTTTCTCCTGTAGTTCATGAGTAAACAATTCACCGGCGCGGTCACTGGCAGCTAATATGTAGCGAGAGCCGTTTTGCGCAAAGGCGCTTTCGGCACAAAGCCGATGGGCACGCGCGACATCACGAACATCAACATTGTTCCATAACATTCGGCCACCACTTTTCATTTTATAGGGTCTGCCCTGCATCATCTGTTTGATCCAATTTTGCCAGCTCCAGCTTTGATCATGATTTGTGCTCATCAGCGGGCCAATAACATGAAGTGGTAAAATTGCCATTGCGTCAAAAGAACCATCTTCTTCAGCCGCTTTGTAAATCATTTTTTCTGTATTTGCTTTTGCCATAGCATAGGCGATGTCGCGGTTCTTTGAAATATTATCTACCGTCCACGCACCCTTGTATCCTTCAACGTTATCTCCGCACCAGTCCTTTTCCGTGAACACATAACCAGCAGGTCTCGGATGGCCGACGGCGGCAAATGAGCTAGTGAACACCAGCCGTTTTACCGAACCAGACTTCTTGACAGACTCAACGATATGTTCGTTTTGAGTAAAACATCCATCGTAGACTTCTTGTGGTGTTTCTTTGTTGAAGCCAACAGCTGCGCCAGTATGCACAGCGGCGGAGCAGCCTTTGAATGCTAAGTCATAGCTGCCAGGGTTCAGTAAATCTGCTTCAAACAGTTCGACACTGCCGCGCAGATCTTCATTGTTGAGTGCTAATAGGTGATCAACTTTGGCGGGATTGGTGGTATCACGGACACAGGCTCTAACTGCGTAACCCTGCTCCATCATATCTTTTACCATCCAAGAGCCAATATAGCCGCTTGCGCCTGTTACTGCGATCGGCCCATCGGCGGGGCATACAGCTGTTTTGATGTTTTTCTTTTTCAAAATTTCTCCTGATATTTTCTGTGTTTGTACCGCAACCAGATAGCATTCTAGCTGCCTAAAGTAACTGTCTGTAAGCACCGGGTGTTAAGCCAGTAATACTTTTGAAGTGCGTGGACATATGGCTTTGTTGACTGAATCCAGTCAATGCGCTTATTTCGACCAGTGGTAAGTTAGATTTCAAATGAGTTTTCACTGCTTCAATACGCTTTCGAGTTACGTAGGCAGCGGGAGATTCTCCAAAGCTCACTTTGAACATTCTAGCGAAGTGAAATGGGCTCAGATTAATTGTCTGGGCTAACTGTTCTATTGACAGCTTCTCTGCAATACGCTCTTCGATTATATTTCGAATTTTTCTCAGATGCTGGGCTGAAAGGCCGCCTTTGATCGTCGTGTTGCACAAACGAAAACCATTGTAGTTTTGAATGAGGTGATGCATTACTTCATTGATTGTTTCTTCGGCAAACAACGGTGACCGAAATAAAGCTGCATCACAAAGAGAAAAGTATCGGCGAAAAAGAACCTGTAGCTTGTGGTCTTCTTGATAAGTTAAATCTCGAAGCTCAATAAGTCGAACGTCAACGTCGAAAGTAGAGGCAGCATATTGTTTTAGCGTTGCGTCGCTGAAATACAGATGTATAAAGTCGATTTCACCGTTAATACACCAGCTCGATTCATGCCCCTGGGGCATCAGGCAAATTTTTCCAGGTGCACCCTTTTGCGAATTTTGATCGTTGCGGTAGCTGGTCTGACCACCGTATAGGTACATGCTAAGGGTATGGCTGTCATCTTTAAGGTAGGAGATATTGTTCTTATCTACATTCCACCGCGCCACGTCGAAATTTGACTGTATGCTGATGTTGTCGCGGACCTGCGCGTTGGTCTCTGCGTCATCCGGTTGAAATGCTGCATTGGAAAATGTCTGTATTTCTGCTGCCATCAGTTTATTGCCACATTCGGGTACTCGTACAGTTTACCAGTCTCTTTCTGTTTGGCCGAATGCTAATGCTGCTCAACATCTATAAACCGCAAGATTGTGATATCGGTGACTGGTCTTTGAGCTTAGTCTGAGAAGTCATACCCGAAATGTTGATGATTGAGATGCTGGTTGTTGAGAATTTGCAAAAAACCTATGCAAATGGTGTTAAGGCCCTGGATGGCGTTACGTTATCGATTCCGAAGGGGTTGTTCGGTTTGTTGGGGCCTAATGGCGCTGGCAAATCATCGTTGATGAGAACGATCGCTACGCTTCAGGGGGTTGATAGCGGGAGCGTTTACTTTGATGGGATTGATCTGCTCAACTCGCCCACAGAGATCCGATGTCGGTTGGGCTACCTGCCGCAGAGCTTCGGCGTTTACCCGCGTATATCGGCTGCCGACTTGCTGGATCATTTGGCAATATTGAAAGGTTTCACTGACAAAAAGGTACGAAAAGAGACCGTCGATGGGCTGTTGGCGCACACGAACCTTTACCAAGACAGAAAGCGAGCCGTCAGCGGATTCTCTGGTGGCATGCGGCAACGATTTGGCATTGCTCAGGCACTGCTTGGAGACCCTGATCTACTGATCGTGGACGAACCTACCGCGGGGCTGGATCCGGAGGAACGTAATCGCTTTCATAATCTGCTGGTTAAGCTAGGCGAGGAGAAGGTTGTGATTCTGTCGACACATATTGTCGACGATGTTTCTGAATTGTGCGCCAATATGGCGATGTTAGCTTCTGGAAAAATTCTACTTCAGGGTAACCCTGTGGATCTTATCGAGAATCTGGACAACAATATTTGGTGCAAGACGGTTGGACCTGAAGAGCTGCAGCAGCTTAGGGATACGCTACCGGTCATTTCGACCAAGTTGATGGGGGGTAAAACGAAGGTTCATATTCTTGCTGAGACCGCACCGGCAGGTTTTCAGTCGACGATAATTGATCTTGAGGATGTCTACTTTTCGACTCTGTACCGTCATCGGTCAGTTGCTTTGGAGGAACCCGATGTTGTTGAAACTGTTTCTGTTTGAGTATCGATTTTTCGTTAAGCAACCGTCCTTTTACATCACCTTAGCTGTCTTTTTTATGCTTCCGTTCTTGGCTATGTCGCTAAATCGGATCAATATTGCTGGGGCCAATACGCTAAAAAATAGTTCGTACTCTATCGTCACAATGTCAGCATTCTTCGGCGCATTTGCGATGTTTCTCGTGATTAATTTCATTGCAAATACTGCAATTCGGAATAGCGTGACAAGGATGGACGAGATTTTGTACTGCAAGCCAATTGAACCATTTCAATATCAAATGGGTCGTTTCTTAGGCTCATTTGCTGTTGTGTTAACGGTATTTGCAATGGTGCCCCTTGGGTTATTTGTCGCGACGTGGATGCCCTGGGTAGATTCTGAGCTGATGGGCGAAAACTTTCTTGCGAGCTACGTCATCTCATTTATCTACTTGTCTGTGCCGACCTTGTTCACACTTTCTTGCTGTTTTTATGCGTTGGCTGTCAGGTTCCAATCCATGATGGCTGTTAACTTGCTAGCGCTGGGTTTGTTTATTGCTTACGACCTGAGCGATTTGTTGTTTATCACGCCGGGCTTTCGCCATTTCGCTGCGCTGATGGATCCCTTCGGCTTAAGGACGTTTGCAGAAGTGAGTCGTTATTGGACTATGTTTGAGAAGAATAATGAGGTGCTTGAGTTAAGTGGCGTTTTCCTCCAAAACCGTGTTGTATGGCTGACTATCGGCGTAGGTATCATGGTGTTCTTTGGCAGAATGAATGCGCCTCTTGTGCTGCGGGTACCTAAATCGTTAGGCCAAGATCGAGCTGAGAAAATGGACTTTGATCAGCCTGAGCCTGATCAATTTTATCCTGTTCAGAGCAAGCCGCCAGCAACAGCGCTAATAGATACGCGCAATCTGGTTCGACAAACTCTCTGGCTGTCATTTATGACTCGAACCTTGTTCGAGATAAAACAAGTTGTTGTGACTCCCTCATTCCTCATTGTTATGATCATGACTACCACCTTGATCCTGGCCATGCTGACGATTCCAACTGGAATGTTTGGCACTCCCAACTGGCCTTTGACGCAGGAAATGGTTCGTCTGATTCAGGCCGCCATGAGTATCGTCGTCATGATCGTGATCACCTTTTATTCAGCGGAAGTGATATGGCGAGAACGCGAAGCGGGCATTGGTGATGTCATTGATAGCATGCCAGTACCCAATTTGAGTTTCTGGTTATCCAAGTTGCTAGCGGTTTGGTGTGTTGTTATTTTGTTAGTGCTTTTCTGCATCGGTTTGACTGCAAGCTATCAATTGATATCGGGTTTTTACTTAATCGATCTTCAACAGTATTTTATCAGTCTTTTTTTCTTCTCGGTTTTACCTTGGTGTCTTCTGGCTATTCTTGCATTCTTCCTACAGGCAATCAGTAGCAATAAATACATGGGTATGTCGCTATTTGTTCTCTTTATTCTGTCCAGCTTTGCGATGGAGCCATTGGGGCTGGCGCATAACATGTTCAGGTTTTCGCGTGCGCCTGTTATGACCTACTCCGACATGAATGGCTATGGCTGGTTTATGACTACACAGTTTTGGTACATGCTCTATTGGTCTGCATTATCACTTGCGCTCGCGATTATTAGTTACGGTTTATGGCATCGTGGCCCTGTTACTTCAGTTTGGCAGCGAGGGGCGCGTGCCCTAAATCAAATAGGAAGAGTCGGCTCTCAGGTATTTGGTATTTCGTTAGCCGTGTTTCTTTTTAGTGGCGGCTACATCCATTACAACACTTCAATCTTGAATGACTACCAGTCGGAATCAGAGGCGTTTGATGAACAGATGCGTTACGAGCAGCAGTATGCGGCCCATTCAGATGATCCCGTGCCAGTAATTACTTCTGTTGCGACTAACGTCGATATATTCCCCTATGAGCGAGTGATCGTGGCTAGCGCAGACCTTGTAGTCGTGAATCAGTCTGAGCGAGTGATTAAGAAGTTTCTGGTGAGCATGCCCAGATATACACCTAGGGTTCAAATAACGATAAAAGACAATCAAAACACACAGACACTAGATACCTTAGGTGAAAATGTCGCTGGGCCCTATAGGACTTATTGGTTTGTATTGGCCAGCCCTATGTCCCCCGGTGAACAACGCCATGTAACGATAGCGCTAAAACGTGAAAATGTTGGGTTTGTGGATAGAGACGCAGATGTGGTTTTAGTAAGGAACGGCACGTTTATCAATAATATGGAACTGTTTCCTCAATTTGGTTATCAATCAAATTTTGAGTTGGTTGATCGGAACGAACGCAGACGGCGAAATATACCTCCGGCTAAACTTGCCAATGATTTAGAAGACAGTCGATACCACACGCAAAATATTCTGGGTAACAGTGCCGACTTCATTAGTTTTGAAGCAATCGTTTCAACCCACGTTGATCAAATTGCGATTGCCCCAGGATATCTTGAGCGTCAGTGGATTGAAGGTGAGAGAGCATTTTTCCATTATAAGATGGACGCGCCGATAGCTAACTACTACGCATTTCTTTCGGCAGAACTTGAAGTGGTGAAAACGCAGCATGATGGTGTGGCTGTGGCGGTCTATCATCATGCGGGGCATGAGCAGAATGTTCCCAGGATGATTGAATCTATTATAGATTCGCTGGATTATTACGGTGCGAGCTTTGGCCCATATCAGCATCGTCAGGCGAGGATCATAGAATTTCCTGGTTACCGGAACTTTGCCCAAAGCTTCGCCAATACTATTCCTTATTCGGAGCGGATTGGTTTCTTCAGTGACCTAAGAGATGTAGAAGGCGTCGATTCTGTTTACTTTGTCACTGCCCATGAAATGGCGCATCAATGGTGGGGTGGGCAGGTGATGGGAGCTGATGTGCAGGGTAACACTATGTTGTCTGAATCCTTGGCGCATTACAGTGCATTGCGGGTGACAGAAAATAGGTACGGCAAAATACATTCTCGCAAGATTTTATTGTTTGAATTGGATCGCTATTTGCGCGAGCGTACTCAGGAGTTGATCGCAGAATTGCCCTGGATGCGTGTTGGTAACCAGCCCTATATTCATTACCGCAAGGGTGTTGTAGCAATGAACTCGATTTATGAGTTGCTGGGTGAGTCTCGGATTAACGAGGTGCTGAAAGCGTATCTGTCGGTATTTAAATTTCAAGAGAATCCATACGCTACATCATTAGATCTTCAATCGTTTTTTAATCGTTCAGTCACTATCCCAGAACAAAAATTTATCAATAATCTTTTTGAACAAATCACGCTCTATGATTTGAAATTGCTGAGCATTGATTCATCTCCCACGGCTTCAGGCACCTTTGATATTACGCTTAATGTCGAGGCGCAGCTTCTAAAAGCCGACGGGGAAGGCCAGGAGAAACGTTTGCCGCTGGAAGAGTACGTCGATCTAGGACTGAGCATGAAACACCCAGAGGAGTTTTTGAGTGAAAGTGATCTTTCTTATCTAGGTCGACATAAGATTGTGAGTGGTGATAACCGCATACGCATTAACGTTTCAGAGAACCCGAAATATGCTCTAATTGACCCTTATGTTAGATTGATAGACAAGGAACTTGAAGACAATTACCAGGCGTTCTAAATTGCCAATTCCTGTCAAGGCATCCTAGTTAAGGGATTCTCGCAAAAGGATGCTGCAGCTAGTTTTGTTCCCCGATTTCACAGACGTTGCGACCTTCCACTTCAAGCAGTTTCATTAAGTCACTCTCTCTAACGAGCGGCATATAGCCCTGCGGCTCGCTGACCCTGACCCAGGCTTTCACTTGCATCTCAGAGTGCCCCGCTGCGCAATAATTCTCGATCCATGCTGGGTTCAAACTGCTATTGATACCGAAGGTGGCAGAAGCTTTTAGCCCATTATCTTTCGCTTCTAACAGCGCTTGCTGATATGTGACAATATCTCTAACTCGATTTAATGGTACCCGTAATACCATTGTTGCATTAACGCCTGAAGGGAAACCGACTGCGGCTATTTCTCGACCCGTAGTTAGAATGTCGAAGGCCACGGACTGGTCAATTTCTAATCTGCCGTCACGGGTAAATTGCATATTCATTGTGGCGCTGTCCAACACGGCGCCTTCGGGTAGTGAAAGTGCAAGACGGATAATGCCAGGGTCAACCGTAAAATAATCAAAATCTTTAAGTGCCCAAGCAGTACGTAATTGAATTTGCGCACAGCTTGAAAATAGCAATACAACGTACAATAAAGCTAATGCGTATATCCGTTTAAAAGACTTCGATCTTCCTTTCATCTGTTTACCATATACGCGATCTCGCAAGCTGTCCTAAAGTAGTTGAGGCCAATAGGCTGGCGATTTGCGCCTGACTTATTGCTTGCGCGGACGTTTGTCGATATGGTTGTTCGAGCTATTGGCTTTAAGCGAACGGAGATCGGTATCGCTGTTCGCTGTCCTAAGTGTACTCTCTTTATGTCGACGCGGCCTGACCTATGCAGACATTTATCATCAGACGAATACTGTCACTTGTGCCGACGCTGCTATTCACTAGCATCATTGTGTTCGCCTCAATTCGCCTGATTCCAGGCGATATAATCGACTTAATGCTCGCCCAAAACGATATTTCGACAGGTAATGATCGTGCAGTGATTGAAGCTGCACTTGGTCTGGATCAACCGATTTACATTCAGTATTTTGACTGGGTTTGGTCAGCGTTGCAGGGGGACTTAGGTCGCTCACTTTGGCAAAACGTGCCTGTGACGGAGCAGCTGGCCGCGACGCTACCGATTACTTTTGAATTAGGATTCTTGGCATTGATTGTTGCTTTGTCCGTCGCGATTCCCGTGGGCATTTATTCCGCGATGAAGCAGGACACCGCTGGCGATTACATTGCAAGGTCTTTTTCACTGCTTATGCTGGCGATCCCGAGTTTCTGGCTTGGGACTCTGGTGATGGTGTTTCCATCAGTCTGGTGGCGCTGGGCGCCGCCACTTGTATATACACCATTCCGGGAAGACCCATTGGCGAACCTGGCTCACATGATGATTCCGGCGATTTTATTAGGGTTGTCCATGTCGGCCGTGACAATGAGAATGACACGTACGATGATGTTGGAAGTGCTCAGGCAGGATTACATCCGCACAGCAAGGGCGAAAGGCTTAACTGAACATATCGTTGTAGTCCGACACGCGCTTCGAAATGGACTGATTCCTGTTGTCACATTAATTGGGCTTCAAGCGCCGCTGCTCATTGGCGGGGCTGTCATTCTTGAGCAAATATTTGTAGTACCAGGTATGGGTTCGCTTCTGCTTGAGGCTGTGTTCCAACGAGACTACCCGGTTGTTACTGGAGTCTTCTTAGTTGTAGGCGTAGGGATTCTGTTTATCAATCTGCTTGTTGATTTGACTTATGGGTTTCTCGACCCAAAGGTCAGAAACTAGATGTCGGAGATGAGTTTAATTCAGGCCAAGACTTACGGGCCACTTCGGCAGTTCGTGTCCCGACTCGTTCAAACAAAGCGCCTCGGGGCCATCGGCGGGGCAATATTTCTGCTGTTTCTGTTTAGTGGAATATTTGCCGACCTTTTGATTCCGTACGGCATGAACGAGACCAATATGCTTGGCCGGCTTCAGTCACCTAACATCAGCCATTGGTTTGGCACTGACCATTTGGGCAGAGATGTTTTTTCAAGAATTTTGATCGGTGCTCAACTATCGATGATAGTGGGTATTCTGGCCGCCGGTTTGGCTACCGTGGTATCGATTGTATTGGGGGTTCTATCTGGTTATTTAGGTGGTAAGACAGATATGCTGATCCAGAGATTTGTTGATGCCTGGATGACATTCCCAGATTTAGTGTTGCTAATTGTGGTCATTTCGATCGTTGGGCCGGGCGTTCCGCAGATCGTTATTATTCTTGGTCTGCTTTACGGTATTGCGGGTTCCCGTATTGTGCGAGGTTCTGTCGTTTCCGTACGCGAAAATATGTATACCCACGCAGCGCAATCAATGGGTGCAAGTACACTGCATATACTCTGGTATCATATTTTACCTAACATCATGCCAGTGGTGATCGTGTTATTTACCACGCGTGTAGGTGCGGTTATTCTCGCCGAAGCTGGTTTGTCATTTCTTGGGCTTGGCGTGCCGCCTCCCGCCCCAACCTGGGGAAGCATGCTCAGTGGTACCGGCAGAACCTATATGTATCTTGGTCCTTGGTTGGCACTTGCACCGGGTATATGTTTGACAATAGTCGTCTACTCTATCAATGTTTTTGGTGATGCATTACGCGACCTGCTTGACCCACGTATGCGAGGTAGTAAATGAAGCTGACCAATCTCACGCTACTTCTTCTCTTGTTATTTATATCAAGGGTTGGTTATACAGCAGAAGAACCCCAGTACGGCGGCGACCTAAATGTAGGTACGGTGAACGTCACGCTATCGCCTTTGTCGTGGGACCCAGCCGACTGGGTGTGGAAGAGTAATCATGACGCTGGGGTGGTACGTGAGCAATTGTTTGCGGGTGACCTAGAGAAAAGCGTTCGCAAGGGTGGGCAGTATCCGTTTATCTCGGATGCTTATCTGCCGAGTGATGCGATCCGCGGCGAACTGGCTGAAACATGGGTGTGGCAAGATCCACTTACGTTGGTTATCAAGCTTCGTGAAGGTGTAATGTTCACTGAAACGCCTGGTGTGATGAAGGCGCGAGAACTGGTCGCTGACGATGTTGTTTTCACCTATAACTTATTGAACGATAGTCCCAAGCGCATTCCAACTTATTTTGATCACATTCTGAGCGTCGTTGCCGTTGATGATCACACCGTGACGTTTAACTTTAAAGAATATAATGCAGAGTGGGCTTATCGGTTTGGCTATGGTTACTATTCTAGTATCGTGCCAAGGGAAATGGCCGAGGTGGACGCGAAGGACTGGCGCAATGTGACAGGTACGGGTCCTTTTACGCTTGGTAAATATGTTCAAGCTAATGCGCAAATTTATGCAAAGAATCCGGATTACTGGGACAAGGAACTCATTGGTGGAACTCCATACGCCATTCCCTTCGTTGACCAACTGGCATATCGAATCATAAAAGATGAAGCGACCTATTTGACAGCGTTGCGTACTGGTCAGATCGATATACTTGAAGCCATCCGTTGGATCGCCGTTGATCACTTGAAAGAAACAACGCCAGAGTTAAAGTGGAACCGATGGTTGTCCACGAGCGGGAATTTCATGTCTTTGAGAGTAGACAAAGCGCCCTTTGATAATCCAAAAGTACGCCGTGCGCTGAATCTAGCGGTGAACCAGAAAGAAATCGCTGAGCTTTTTTATGGTGGTCATGCAGAGGTAATGGCTTATCCGCAACATCCCGGATTTGGTGACTACTACCAACCGCTGGACGAAATGCCAGAATCGGTGCAAGAGTTGTTCGAATACAACCCGGAAAAAGCGAGGCAATTATTGCAGGAAGCAGGCTATGGCGAAGGGTTCGATTTTGAGGTCCAAGTTTGCAGTTGTAGCCCGAGCAATATGGATCTGATTCCTTTGTTGGACAGCTATCTTTCCAAAATTGGTGTCAGCATTACAATTAAGCCTATGGAATATGCGTCATTTTTATCCGCGATGACAACTAGAACCCACGCGGCTGGGTACCTTATGGGCAGCGGTCACGTTAATCCTACAACCTCTCTGCGTAAAAGCTTTGTTACCGCTCAAACATGGAATCCCTCAATGTATTCTGATCCTGAGTTTGATGAGCGTATACGACAGCTCCATCTAATTCGTGATGAAAGCAAAAGGATCGACATTGTGAGAGAGCTAACAGTTCAGATCCTTGATGAGGCACCATACATCTGGTTGCCGATAGCCTACGTTTACACCGCCTGGTGGCCATGGGTAAAAAATTATGGCGGAGAGCTTAGGGTTGGTGCAGTAAGGCCTGGCCCAATCTACGGCAGAATATGGATCGATCAGGATCTGAAAAAGGAGTTAGGGTTCTGATGAGTGATCAGGTTTCAAATAGTTGTGACCAACCCGAGCGTAAAACGCTGCTTCAGGTAGACGACCTTTCGGTTACATTCCGCACCGAGCGTGGACTGGTACGAGCGGTTGATGGCGTATCCCTGCACGTAAAAGAAGGCGAAACGCTCGCTATCGTTGGGGAAAGTGGTTCAGGAAAAAGTGTCACTGCACTTTCTATTTTGCAGTTATTAGGGGATGCCGGTCGTATTGATCGTGGTCGAGTGATATTTGAAGGTAAGGATCTGGTGCAATCGAGCAGCGGAGATATCCGCAAGATTCGAGGTGACCGGATCGCAATGATATTTCAGGAACCGATGTCGTCGCTTAATCCAGTATTAACAATTGGCAAGCAGGTTGCCGAGCCCATTTGGCTACACAGGAAAATGTCTTGGAAAGAAGCTTTTGTGAAAGCAGGTGAGCTACTTGAGAAAGTTGCTATTCCCGACGCAAAAGCTCGGTTAAGCGATTATCCTCATCAGTTCTCGGGGGGTATGAGTCAACGTGTCATGATAGCGATGGCGCTGGCCTGTGAACCAAAGCTTATTATCGCTGACGAACCAACAACAGCCTTGGATGTTACCGTTCAAGCGCAGATTCTGTCTTTGTTGAAGCATCTCACACAGGAGATGAACTCTTCACTCATTCTGATTACGCACGATTTAGGTGTAGTAGCGCGTTACGCTGATAGAGTGGCGGTGATGTACGGCGGTAGAGTTGTTGAGACAGCCTCTGCACGTGATCTTTATAAAAATCCGCAGCATCCCTATACCGAAGGGCTGATGGCATCGGTGCCAACATTAGATGGTATTCCAGGCGCCAGGCTACAAACAATTTCTGGGCAACCGCCAGACCTTGCAAATCTGCCCGAAGGTTGTGCTTTCTCGCCTAGGTGCCCTTATGCCAGATCTGAATGCGAGTCGTCTAAACCAGGATTGTTGGAAGTTGGAGAAAATCACCTGAGAGCGTGTTTTGGCTATGACCACTGACTATATTGTTAGCGTCGAAGATCTGAAGGTCCATTTTCCTATCACTGAGGGTATTCTGCAGCGAGTGGTAGGTCATGTACCGGCAGTAGATGGCATTTCTTTTTCAGTAAAGCGTGGTGAGACTTTTAGTATCGTCGGAGAAAGCGGTTGTGGTAAGTCAACGACAGCCTTAGCTGTGTTAAAAATGCAGCAGGCGACTTCTGGCAAGATTAGCTTCCAGGGTGAAGATATTACACATTTCAGCCCAGCTAGAATGCGGCCGATTCGACGGGGCATGCAGATGGTCTATCAAGACCCGTTTGGCTCGCTTAACCCCAGAATGAAAGTAGGTGACATCATTGGCGAACCACTTGTGGTTCATCGCATGGCCGACGATAAAGCTGTATATCGAAAAC
>JBLHWY010000155.1:0-15027 GCA_047629195.1 Candidatus Azotimanducaceae bacterium | reverse complement strand
CCAGTGAGTGCTGACGCAGTAGCAGTTTCCGGACTAACCAAGCACACCTTGTCCTCACGCGTACCAGAACGGCCTGGAAAGTTACGCGGCACGGTGCGCAATGAGAGCTCATTGGTTGCCGGCGCCTGGCCCATGCCGATACAGCCATTACAACCGGCCTGATGTAACCGAGCTCCAGCGTGCAGCAGATGGGAAACGTATCCGTCGCGCACTAAGGTTTCGAGCTGTGCTCTGGATGTCGGATTAATATCAAACGAAACGCGGTCATTCACTTGGCGATCCTTCACCATCATGGCGGAAATAGCCAGATCTCGAAAACCAGGATTGGCTGAAGAACCTATGTAGGCCTGATAGATTTTTTCTCCCGCAACTTCGCTAACAGGGCGAACGTTTCCAGGACTGGAAGGCATCGCGATTAGCGGCACCAAGCTAGACAAATCTATTTCTTCGTATACATCGTAGGTCGCGTCCGTATCTGCAACCAGCTCGACCCAGTCATCGCCTCTCTGCCAAGCACATAGGAAACGTAACACCTCCTGATCGGAAGGAAAAACAGTACTAGTCGCACCCAATTCAGCACCCATGTTGGCGATCACGTGTCGATCCATCGAACTCAGCGTATCCAGCCCCGGCCCATAGTATTCAACGATCCGACCCACACCACCACCGACTCCATGGCGGCGTAGCATTTCTAGGATCACGTCCTTGGCACTCACCCAGTCAGGTAGACTGCCAGTGAGCTTCACGCCCCAGACTAAGGGCATACGTGTAAAGAACGGTTCGCCCGCCATTGCCAGCGCTACCTCCAAACCACCAGCACCAATGCCCAACATACCAATTGCGCCGGCCGCTGGTGTATGACTGTCAGAACCGAGGAGTGTCTTACCCGGTTTCCCAAAATTTTCTTGGTGGCAAGGGTGACTTACCCCGTTCCCCGGCCGCGAGTACCACAAGCCAAATCGCTGACAGGCGCTGCGCAGAAATAAATGGTCATCAGGATTTTTGGAATCTTCCTGAATAATGTTGTGGTCAACGTACTGAACACTGACTTCCGTTTTTACACGGTCTAAGCCCATTGCTTCCAGCTCTAGCATCACCAGCGTACCGGTTGCGTCCTGTGTGAGTGTCTGATCAATCCTCAGACCAATTTCTTCGGTGGGTCTCATTTTACCGTGCACTAAATGCGACTGGATCAGTTTCTGCGTGACGTTCATATTCATAATCAACCTCTTAAAATTTGATAAAGTTTGGTCCCTGCCCCTTTTTGAACCCTTAAAAAATACAGTTCAATTCAACTCAACTCAACTCAACTCAACTAGTATCGTTTCAATACTATATGGTTGTCAACATGGTTTTTAAACGCTATTATATTATTATCATGAAGGAGTTTAAGATGAACAGTCGTGCTATTGCAGAATTGGTCTTTCATTTGGGCCGCATAGCCTCCGGCGAGGGCCTTGAAGAAAAGCTAACGGCAGCTCAATGGGCTGTACTCAGATACTTTGCCTTAGCTAATCGCTTCTCCCGTACGCCATCTGCTTTTGCCGCATTCCATTCCACGACTCGAGGAACGGCGTCACAGACAATCAAAAGCCTTGAAACCCAAGGCTATCTGACACGTATACGCTCAGAAAACGATAAGCGCAGTGTTCAACTCGTCCTAACCGAAAAAGCAAGTGGCATTCTCGCGAACGATCCCTTCGAATCGCTGGTTCGTGCTGCCGATGCTCTACCCAAAAGCATTCAAAGTCAATTTGCCAATACCATGCAACGAATGCTCGGTCACGTCGCTCAAGAACGAGGCAAACTCCCCTTCGGTACCTGTACGTCCTGTCAACATTTGGAAAGTGACAATTGCAACAAGGATCAACAGTCACCTTATGCCTGTGGCTTCACCAGCGAACCACTATCACTAGAAGAGCTCAACGAAGTCTGTTTCAACTTCGTCTCAGGTAAGCCTATTTAACAATATTTGAGAATTAATAATTGATCATATCCGAGTTTAATACTATTTCAATTACTTACAGCCTCATAGTCGTAGCCCGATAAGACTTAACCTCACCTTAATTAGATTTTTTAAATTCAGCTTTAAATAATATACCTTAACTTAATATTTGGACTACTTTTCCACCATCTTATCGGCATGCACCCAGCGTTCGAATTCTTTTGTCGTGACATACCCCAAAGCCATCGCAGTCTCGCGCAAAGTGGTTCCTTCTATATGAGCTTTATTGGCAATTTGTGCGCACTTATCATAGATTATGTGAGGGTTTAAAGCAGTTACCAGCACAATAGATCGGTGTAACAATTCATCTATACGGCCTGGGTGGCGTGAATACCGACGACACAATATTGGTAAAAACTATTAGCGGCATCTGCGATCAGACGCGTACTTTGAAGTAAGTAGCGCGCAATCAGCGGCTTGCAAACGCTAAGTTCAAAGTTACCAGATGCCCCACCTATATTAATGGCCATATCATTGCCCATGATTTGGACACACGCCATAGTGAGAGCTTCTACTTGGGGTTGGGTTGACCTTGCCCGGCATAATCGAACTGCGAGGCTCGTTTTCAGGCAGTGTAGTTTCACCTAGGCCACAACCAGGGCCACTGGCTAGCCATCGAGTATTGTTGGCAATTTTTGTTAAGGATACTGCAACGATCTTCAGCGCCCCGTGCACATGCACTAATGCATCATGGCTGGCAAGCGCTTCAAATTTATTGGGTGCTAAAACAAACGGTAAACCAGTCAGTCGCGGCAACTCTTGAGCTACCCGTAGGCCAAATTCTTTATGGGTATTAAGACCCGTTCCTACAGCGGTGCCGTCGATAGCAAGTTCATACACATGGGGTAGCGCTTGCTGAAAGTGATCAATGCCGTGATCCAGCTGTGAAACGTAACCAGAAAATTCCTGCCATAATGTGAGTGGCGTGGCATCCTGTAAATGGGTCCAGCCGATTTTAACAATATCGTCAAATTCTTTTGCTTTGTCTGCCAGCGCATCGCGCAACCCTCGCAATGCCAATATGACCTTTCCATTCAGCACCTGTGCTACCGCAACGTGCATTGCGGTAGGGAAAACATCATTGGAGCATTGGCTCGTATTCTCATGGTCATTTGGGTACACCGAGCGCAGGTTTCCGCGTCCAGCACCAAGCAATTCAGATGCGCGATTGGCCAGCACTTCATTCATGTTCATATTGGTTTGTGTACCTGAACCGGTTTGCCAAACGGAGAGAGGGAATTCTTCGTCATACTTGCCAGTCAATAATTAATCAGATGCTTCCATAATAGCTTCGGTGATGGCTAGGTCCAACTATCCCAGGTCACAATAGACAAGCGCTGCGGCCCGCTTGACTTGAGCAAGGGCGTATATCGATTGCAGCGGCATAAGCTCTGTTAAAAGGCAAAATGATCGAGAATACGTTGATTGTGTGCGTCCCTTAGTCGATCTGCCAGCACCTCGATCTGCCCGAAGCTATCGTGTTCTATGCGGAATGTCGTCATGGTTTACTCCTGATACTCTAAGACATCTAGTGGAATTGTTATGGCAGATTTTCCTACCAATAGAGATATTTAGATTATTGTAAAAAACCACATTAAAATACGCCTGCCGCATGCGCCTGTTCGTCGGCATGGTACGAGCTGCGCACCAGCGGTCCCGATGCAGCGTGCAGGAATCCCATCTTGTAAGCTTCTTCTGCATACATTTTAAACGTGTCAGGATGCACATAGCGGCGCACAGGCATGTGCCCGCCAGTCGGCTGCAGATACTGACCGATGGTCAACATGTCAACTTTGTGAGCGCGCAGCTCACGCAGTACTTGGAGAATTTCATCATCGGTCTCACCCAGCCCGACCATCAAACCTGATTTAGTGGGTATAGTGGGATGCAGAGCCTTGAAGCGCTGCAACAAGTTGAGGGAGTTTTGAAAGTCAGCTCCAGGACGCGCTTCCTTGTATAACCGGGGCACGGTTTCGATGTTGTGATTCAACACGTCCGGCGGCGCAGTAGCGAGGATGTCCAGCGTATGGTCGAGGCGGCCACCGAAGTCGGGCGTCAGTATTTCGATGTAAATGTTAGGTGTCAATGCGCGGATATGCTTGATGCATTCGACGAAATGGCCAGCACCTCCATCGCGCAAGTCATCGCGGTCAACCGAGGTGATGACGACATAATTGAGTTTCATTAAGGCGATGGTTTGGGCGAGACGTGCTGGCTCGTCAAGGTCCAGCGAATTGGGACGACCTGTGCTGACGTTGCAAAACCTGCAGCGACGAGTGCATTTGTCACCCATAATCATGAAGGTCGCAGTGCCTTTACTCCAGCACTCTCCAATATTAGGGCATGATGCCTCTTCACACACCGTCACCAGATGATTCGCGCGAACAATGTCCTTGATCTCACCAAAACGGCCCGAGTATAATGGCACCTTGACGCGAATCCAGCTTGGTTTTCGCAATCTTTCAGCAGGATTGGTCTCGGGGCGTTTAGTCTTGAGGGCGCCTCTTTGTTGATCCGTTCGAGGACTAGTCACTGCGGCCACTGAAGTGATTTCGATGGAAATACTACCTTTATTTTCCACGTTATGTCTCACGCGCTAAAGCAAAAAGCTCTGCACGCAGAGCCTGATTAGATTGCAGTGTACCGAGCATCGATGAGGTGAAAGTTTCCTCGCCCTGAGTTCGAATACCGCGGCTTTCCATGCACAGGTGGCGGCAGCGAATAACGACACCAACCGCTTGCGGTTCCAGATGTGTCATCAAGGCGTTGGCAATCTGAGCCGTGAGTCGTTCTTGCCCTTGTAGTCGATGGGCAAAGCAATCGACCAAACGGGTCAATTTTGACAAGCCGACTATCTTCCCGTTCGGAACATAGCCAATCGCGGCACTGCCAAAGAAAGGGGCTAGATGGTGCTCGCAATGACTATAGACAGGGATGCCGCGTACCACGATGAGTTCATTGTAGTCGTCTGCCCCCTCCTCAAACACTTTTAGACATTCAGCCGGGTCTTGGGCATATCCGGAAGTCCAATGTTTCCAGGCCTTTACAACGCGAGATGGTGTTTCGATGAGGCCGGCTCTATCGGGGTCCTCTCCCAAACTTGATAAAAATCTGCGCCAATCTTGTTCGGTAAATTGTGGTTCTGACATTTGTGTGTTTCCTTTCGGGGTTGACACTAATAAAAAAAATAAAAACTCTCTACATGATCTTTTGATTCACACTATTCCTTAGGCTTATCGATCCTGTTGTCGATCCTGCTCAGACCCCAACCAGCCATTGGAAACCGGTCAAGGAATAGGCTATTCAGAAAGACTGCGCTGAACGATCGATGAGCTACAGTCAATTTAACCTGACGTTGGTCACCAGGACTCTAAAATGACCAGCGCCTCTCCCAATAACGACGTGGCCAGCATATACCAATGTCTCTCGTCATCAAGTTGGATCGCGGCCTTCCAAAAAGCCTGCCGATAGTGATCTAGCAATTGTTTGTTAAACAGCCACGACGTCAATTCCAGGCTCTATGCTTCTAACCAGATTTTCGATGCCTCTGAGCGTTCCAGATATCGAGCTCGGACAGGAGCCGCAAGCGCCTTGGTAATGCACGCTGAGTTGGTTGCCAACCAGACCTATCACTTTAAGATCACCTCCATCGCCCTTTAAATAGGGTCGCACCTTTTCATCTAACAGTGTGCTAATCGTATCGAGGCGCTTCTGATCTTTTGGGCTTAGATCCAATATTGCACTGGTGGCTGCGGCAACAGTAACCTCTGTTTGCGCATCCGCCGTGGGCGCGGCTCGGATCGGCACCGCTACTTTGCGCACCAACTCCGGCCAGCCAGCACCACCGTCCTGTGTCACCGTGATCCACTTATCAACGTAAAACACGTTGCTCACATGATCGATGTCGAACAGCGCAGTAGCGAGCTCATCATCCTTTGCTTGTTCAGCGTTTTCATACGAATGAGTTATTCCCCAAGTCACTGGTTCCTTTAGGATAAACTTCTTTGCGTTCGGATTGGGCGTATCTTCAATTTCTGCTATTTTCGGCATATTAAATCTCCTGAAAGCGAGGCCATCATCTTAGTGTCATAAGTACGACAACGCAGTTGTGTGGACGATCTGCTTATAATCTGTATCAATGTTATCAACCCGTTGCTGAGTCGAGCAATTTCTGTAATTCACCTTGCTGATGCATATCGCGCACAATATCGGCACCACCCGCTAGCTCACCTTTGACATAAAGCTGAGGGAAGGTCGGCCAGTTGGCGAAGTGCTGGAGGTTTTCGTAGACTCCCCTGTCGGCTAAGACGTTGACCGCGACGAAATTATTAATACCGCATGCTTGGAGAATCTTCACCGTCGCACCAGAAAAACCACATTGCGGGGACTCTGGCGTTCCTTTCATGTAAAGCACAATCGGGTTTTCGGTAACGGTTTGTTTAATTTTTGCCAGTACATTTTGATCCATAACTTTCTCCTAATATGAAACCTAGTTCAATTATTGTCGCGGGGCTAAAGGTATTCATAGATAGCGCATGAATTTCCACGCACATACGATTTTTAGAGTCAGATACACAGTCTCATGGTGTTTCTCAGCTCATTCTTAATCATCTTATTATCCTCTCAAAGCCATTGGTTAAAATATTTCCAACCTCAGGCGTTACCGACCGGGGCATGCATCGGATCGGCCTCTGCTTCTGTCGATATGCTTGCGACTGAATTGAACGCGGCGTGCAATGTGTGCCACGGCAGGATGGCACATTTAACGCGTGTTGGCAGATCGCACACACCCGCAAATACAGCGAGACGACCTATTTTATTTGGCGCGTTTAGGTCGAGTTTGCCGGTTGCCATGGCGAGGAATTGTTGGGTCAAAATTTCCGCTTCCTGATGCGACTTGCCCTTGACGGCGGCTGTCATCATTGAAGCCGACGCTTTGCAAATGGCACATGACTCTCCTTCAAATGCGACGGCATAGATGCTCTCCTGATCAAAATTAAGAGCCACACTTATTCGATCACCACACAGAGGGTTATGGCCTACCGCATGATGACTTGCATCTATTAGCTTTCCGTAATTTCGCGGTTTTTTGTTGTGATCGAGAATTACCTCTTGATAAAGCGCTTTTGAGTTAGCCATTATGCAAATACCTTTTGTAGGGTGCTAATACCGGCAATCAGCGCATCTACTTCATTTCGGGTGTTGTAAAACGCAAACGAAGCCCGCGACGTCGCGGGCACATGGAAACGATCCATTACTGGCTGAGCACAATGATGACCAGTTCGCACCGCGACGCCCTCCTCATTAAGCAGAGTGCCAATGTCATGTGGGTGCACACCGTCGACAGTAAACGAGATGACTGCCGCCTTGTTAGCAGCAGTACCAATAATGTGAACGCCTGGCATGCATGTTATTTGTTCAGTCGCATAAACAAGCAAATCGTGTTCGTGTGCAGCGATCTTGTCCATGCCTATCGCTAATAGGTAGTCAATGGCGACACCTAGTCCAATTGCTGCGGCAATCGCTGGCGTTCCAGCTTCGAATTTTTGTGGGATAGTGTTATAGGTAGTTTTTTCAAATGTGACAGATAAAATCATGTCACCACCACCTTTAAAAGGTTGCATTTTTTCTAGCAGCGCGGCTTTACCATACAGCACACCGATACCCGTCGGACCGCACAACTTATGGCCTGAAAACACATAGAAATCGCAATCAAGATCCTGCACGTCAACCGGCAAGTGAGGCACCGCTTGCGCACCGTCAACCAGGACAGGCACGCCGTGTTCATGTGCAAACGCTATCATCTGTTTGACTGGATTAATCGTTCCCAGTGCATTTGAAACATGTATCACGCCAACAAATCGAGTACGCGCATTGAACAACTTTTCATAGTCATCGATCAACACTTCACCAGCATCGTTTACCGGCGCCACACGAATCTTCGCACCAGTCTCTTCGGCTAGCATCTGCCAAGGCACAATATTTGAATGATGTTCAAGTGTGGTGAGAATTATTTCATCACCTGCCTTGATGAATTGACGCCCATAGCCGTGCATTACTAAGTTGATCGCATCGGTGGTTCCACTGGTGAAGATCACTTCGCGTTCTTCAGGTGCGTTTATGAAACGTTTTAGTTTGCCTCGAGCGGCCTCATATTCAGTTGTCGCCGTCTCAGATAAGTAATGCACAGCACGGTGGATATTAGCGTGCTGCATTGTCTGATAACGAATCAGTGAGTCGATAACCATCTGCGGCATTTGACTCGATGCTGCACTGTCGAGGTAGACCAGCGGTTTATCCTCAACTTTTAATTGAAGGATAGGAAAGTCGGAACGAATACGCTCTACGTCAAATACTGGTGACGATGCCAACGTGAATTGGGTTTGACTTAAACTCATAGCTTTCTGCTCGTCTGCTCTAACACCGTTTGTTCGAGCTGGTGCTTAAGAGATGGAATAGGAATGCGGTCGATAATCTCAGCACCAAAGGCATAAGTAAGCAGGTTTCGAGCAACACTATCGGACAATCCGCGACTCCTCAGATAAAACAATTCATCTTTGTCTAGCTGACCAATGGTCGCACCATGTGCACATTTCACATCATCAGCGAAAATTTCCAGCTGAGGCTTCGTATCGACTTGAGCCTTGTCAGTCAGCAGCAGGTTGCCGTTCGACTGGATCGAGTTGGTATGCTGGGCATCCTGACGCACCCTGATATTGCCGTTAAACACAGCATGCGCTTTACCGCCAACAATGCATTTGTGCAGCTGATGGCTCACGCCATGTGGTTGTGCGTGGTCGATGCAGGTATGCGTATCGGCCAGCTGGTTGCCTTTGATGAGCGCAAGTCCATCGACCGCACACTCGGCACCTTCGGCCATAACCACGTTAAGATTATAGCGTGAAATCTGTGCGCCCAAAGCAACGCTCACCGATTGATAGTTGCTCGAACGCCCAAGGGACACGGCACAATTTGAAATATGAAATGCCTTTGCACTATCCCGCTGCACCCGAATGTGGTTAACGTGTGCGTTATCAGCCAGCGCTATTTCAGTCACCGGGTTAATGAGGTAGGAATCATCTTGCAAAGAGACATAATCCTCAATCAGCGTCATGCTACTGCCAGATTCAGCAACCACCAGACAGCGCGGACAGCTTGAGACCGCAGCTTGCGTCGAAATGAATAACACCTGCACGGGTGCTGAAAGTACTTCGTTGCGAGCTACCACAATCAATGCCGCGTCGTGCAACAAGGCAGTGTTGAGCGCAGCGAATAGATTGTTACTTACGGCCACATGGCGCCCAAGATTAGATTCGATCACCGAAGCCCGTGCGGCGTCTGCCAACGGCAGGTTCGCAATCATTACGCCACCATCTGATAACATATTAGACAGATGCGGTGCATAGAAACCATCGACAAACACCAATCGGGTGGTAGCTTCTTCGAGATAAAAGTGTTCGACATCTGCACCCTGCAGACTGATTGCTGAACGCGCAGGCTGAAACGACAGTTTGGTGAGCGGCGAAATACTGGTAAATCGCCATGCCTCGTCTCGTTTGGTCGGCATGGTTAACCCACCAAGGCAGTCAACCGCATCGGTGCGCAGCTTGTTTATAGACGGCAACGGACTGGCCGGCAACATCGGCTGGCCCGCCAACAGTGTTTCGAGAAAACCCGAGGTAGGCGTTGGGCGAATAGCGGTTACTGTATTCATCATGCTACTACCTCACCAGCCATCGCCTCACTCGCTGCCTGGCGCTCTGCAGCTACCCAGTCGTAACCTCGCTCTTCGAGTTCGAGCGCCAGATCCTTGCCGCCAGTCTTGGTGATACGGCCCGCATCCATTACGTGCACGAAGTCGGGCACGATATAGTTGAGCAGTCGTTGGTAGTGCGTTACGAGCACGATCGCATCGTTCTTGTTAGCAAGCTGGTTAACACCGTTGGCAACAATACTGAGCGCATCAATATCGAGTCCAGAATCAGTTTCGTCAAGGACCCCCAAACGCGGCTCGAGTAGCGCCATCTGCAATATTTCATTGCGCTTCTTCTCACCGCCAGAGAAACCTTCGTTAACACTGCGATCTAGAAAATCAGGACTCATTTCGAGCAGCTTCATTTTTTCGCGCACTAAATCATCAAACTCGAGTGGGTCAAGCTCTTCATTGCCACGCTGCGCCTGCATCGTATTGTAGGTAAGGCGTAAAAACTGGCTGTTCGCGACACCAGGTATCTCTATCGGATATTGAAAACCAAGAAACAAACCGGCACGCGCACGCTCTTCAGCCTCTAGTTCGAACAGATTGCAGCCTTCAAACAGGGCAGTGCCAGCCGTCACTTCATACGCTGAGTGACCCGCTAGCACCTTTGCAAAAGTACTCTTGCCCGAACCGTTCGGCCCCATGATGGCATGCACTTCACCACTTTTAACTGTAAAGTCCAATCCTTTTAAAATCTCGATGCCGTTCACGGTTGCGCGGAGCCCGCGAACTTCGAGTATGGTCTTGCTGTCTTGGTAAATCATCCGACACTTCCTTCGAGCTTTAAACCGAGCAGCTGGGTCGCTTCGACCGCAAACTCCATCGGTAATTGTTGAAATACGTCTTTGCAGAATCCATTAATAATCATTGATACGGCTGCCTCCGCGTCGATCCCACGCTGCGCGAAATAAAACAGTTGGTCCTCCCCGATTTTCGAGGTCGATGCCTCATGCTCGACTATCGCGCTGTTGTTGCGCACTTGGATATAGGGAAAGGTGTTAGCACCAGACTGGTCGCCAATCAGCATCGAATCGCATTGCGAAAAATTACGAGCCCCATCGGCAGGGGGTCCAATCTTGACTAACCCACGATAGCTGTTGTTAGAACGACCCGCTGAAATACCTTTACTGACTATAGTACTGCGGGTATTTTTACCTATATGAACCATTTTTGTGCCGGTGTCAGCCTGCTGAAGATGATTAGTGACCGCGACCGAATAAAACTCACCGACCGAATTGTCGCCACGCAAAATGACCGAAGGATACTTCCAAGTAATTGCTGAACCAGTCTCGACCTGGGTCCATGAAATACGCGAGTTGACACCTTGAGCCATGCCTCGTTTAGTGACGAAATTATAAACACCGCCAATACCATTTTCGTCTCCCGCATACCAGTTTTGCACCGTTGAGTATTTAATATCGGCGTCGTCGAGCGCAACCAACTCGACCACCGCTGCGTGCAACTGGTTAGAGCTGAATGCAGGTGCCGTACAGCCCTCTAGATAGGACACCGACGCACCTTCCTCAGCAACGATAAGCGTGCGCTCAAACTGGCCCGTTTCTTCGGTGTTAATACGGAAGTAGGTTGACAAATCCATCGGGCATTTGACACCCTTGGGGATAAAGCAAAACGAACCGTCAGTGAATACCGCCGAATTTAGGGCGGCAAAAAAATTATCACCAGTCGGCACCACTGTACCAAGGTACTTCTTCACTAACTCCGGATGCTCATGCACCGCTTCCGACATCGAGCAGAATATAATACCAACCTCAGCAAGCCTGTCCTTGTAGGTGGTAGCCACCGACACACTGTCAAAAATAACGTCGACAGCAACGCCAGCTAGCGCCATACGCTCATGTAATGGCACGCCGAGTTTCTCAAAGGTGCGCAACAATTCAGGGTCGACCTCGTCCATGCTGTTCAACTTCGGCTTCTGTTTGGGTGAAGCGAAATAGCTGATCGCCTGTAAATCGATCTTCGGATAATGAATATTTGCCCACTCCGGCTCTTCCATTTTAAGCCAGGCCTGGTAAGACTTGAGCCGGAAATCGAGCAGCCACTGGGGCTCATTCTTTTTACTCGAAATCATGCGGATGGTGTCTTCACTGAGCCCTTTCTCTGCAACATCAGACTCGATGTTGGTTACGAAACCGTGCTTATAAGGCTGGTTGACGAGATTTTGTAGTACTTCACTCATGATGTTGCTCCTAAGTTAAGCTGAAAAAGACGAGCCGCAGCCGCAGGTAGAAATAGCGACAGGGTTGTTCTTTACAACGAACTGCGCACCGTCCAGATCGTCTTTATAAACAATCTCTGCACCCGTCAGGTACTCGTAGCTCATTGAATCAATTAAAAGTGACACACCGTTTTTGGCTATCGTTGTATCGTCTTCATTCGTGTTTTCATCAAATCTAAAACCGTAAGAAAACCCTGAGCAACCACCGCCTTGAACAAAAACACGTAACTTCAGGTTTGGATTGCCTTCTTCGGCAATCAAGTCGGCAACTCTAGTCGCCGCACTATCGGCAAAGGCCAGTGGAGCTAGCGCCTTAGGCTGAGTGCTTTCTGCTGACACACTCAAGATGTCAACTCACTGCTTAAATTAAATCCCGCTTTCATGTTGAAGCTTTCGCCGCAACCGCACTCGCTGTCGACGTTTGGATTATCGAATTTAAACATTTGTCGGGGGCCTTCAGTAACGAAGTCAATATGCGAACCATCAAGATATATCAGGCTATCGGAATCGATTACTACGCAAGCATTATGTGCTTCGAAGCTGTGATCGGTTGGACCAACTTCGTCAGCAATGTCAAAGGTGTGTGCTAAGCCTGTGCAGCCTACGGTCTTCACACCAATGCGAAGCGCAATGCCCTTGCCACGCTTTTCTAGCTGACGCTGAATTTGTCTTGCCGTATTTTCAGTAAATGTAATTGCCATAATTTAAGCTCCAAAGTAATCAAAGAGAACAACGAAATAACCTAAAGAATGTAGGGTAGAAATGCGGTCTAGCTTGTCGATAATAATCACGTCAACCCGCTTTTCTTTTCCTTGAACTCGTTCATGGACTGATTAGCCACGATATCTTGGAAATCTACCGTGTACCAAAAAGCTATAAAACATAGTATCGTTACGAAACTATATTTTGTCAATAATAGTTTTTTAACGCTACTACATTTTTAGAGTGATATTTTGATTTAGAGCATTCATATTAGGGATATAACTTGAATAGCATCTTGCGAGGTCATGAAATGACTAAAGCGGCATATCAGATTGTCTGACACATCATTTATAAAAATCACTAAATATCATTGTTAGAAGGAATTAAAAACGATTACGACTAAATATCTAACGGTGATCTCGAAGCATTTCATTTTTCTAACAATCCGAGACTTATGATTCATTTAACACTGTTATTTAAAATAATATGAAATAGCCATTAGCGAAATACAACAAATGAATATGAGGCACCAGGGTTCCTTCTGGATTTCAAATAAGGCAGAGGCAACCAAAAATAGCTTTGATAGAGCTGGTATTTGAATCGCTAAACCGCCTTTTTAAGGACTTTCGATAAATTGGGCAAGAGAGCAAAAAGCCCTGTTTAGATGGATTTTATGATATTTGACTTCAACTTAATTAAGTACTAATGCAGACGGCCGACTTCATAAGCTAATAAACGTAGCGGCCTTATTAAGTTCAACCATTTACACCGACTCTGGCGTATTAATCGTAATTGACAATAGAATATTGGTGACAACAAAGACGATTATTGATCAGTCGGTCACTACTGGGTTAAAGCAAGCTCTTTTTTTGGCTGCATGTCTTGCTTCTCGAGCAGTAATACAGCAAGCACTTGAAGGCGTTCGGCCATTTCGTTATATTCTTCCATAAGCTTTTCAGCCTGGCGATGCAATGACTTCAAATAACCCATTCGATTGCGTAACTCCCAATGTTCGGGTGAAAACAGCAAACTACCTTTACTTTGCATCAGTTGCAGGTATTTGGGTGATGCCCAAACCTCATCTGATTCACTCGAGTCATAATAAAACCAAAAATTCTCAGCTTCGGCTCGCTTAAAATAGGGCTTTAAGCTCATAATAATGGCTTGTGCCTGTACGTTATTACTCACCGAAACTCTCCTTATTCCGAGATATTTATCAATTAATACTACGCCTAATCAATTTCAAACGGTAGAGATTTGAACTTTGCATTTGAATCTATAACGTTGCATAAAGTATTAGAGTATATTTTTGAGGACCGAATTGAACTTTGAGTCTTGACTTCATTATCAACTAGACTGCAGGCAATTACTTATAGGTTGCAACATCAGTCATAACCATATCAAGTCGAACGTCCCATTCTTCTGGTACCAGCTCATCTACTTTTTGAAGTTCATGCGCAACACCGATTAAAATAGGCACATGGCATCCTGCCTGTTTACGAAACTCAAAGCTGCGATCATAATATCCACCACCCATGCCAATACGGTTACGCTGTGGATCAAAAGCGACCAGTGGCGCTAATACTAAATCTAAGGCTTCGGGTGCTAACATTTCAGCCTCTGTTACATCGGGTTCAGGCAGCTTGAAACGGTTAATACGCATTTTTTGATCATGAAAATACGGGGAGAAGCGAAGTGATTTAAGGTCTAGGTTTGGTAAGTAAACTTGCTTACCTAATTCTAGCGCTAGATCGATGACTGGATTCAAGCTTATCTCACCATTGATGGCAGAATAAGCCGCTATTTTATTGGCATTAATGAATTCAGGTAATGCAGAAATCCGATCTAACAAAAGCAATGCAGCTTCTTCCAGTGCACTTTTACTGAGTTCTGCACGTCGCTTACGATTTTGTTGACGCAAGTGGTCTGCTGAAAATTCCATGGTTATTCCTTTGTAATCATTCAAAATAAAGTGACCAATATGATACATACTTTACTCAAAGAGTTTAACTTAAACCCACAACCTCATTATCAATCAATTCGGGTAACCAATTTCGAAACGCACAAACCGCAGGATTATTTAAATCGAATTTAAAATAGACAATCTAATGAGCAAAGTCATTTGCCAGAGTGATATCAAATTGGTTAATTAGTCGATCAGTCTCCGAGTGGTCTTGCATAAAAAATAGTAAACCCTTAAGCCACATTCTAGCCACCTACCCCAGCAAGAATCGCGACGTTGATATCATTGATAATAATCCCTTTGTTTGAAGGCGTATCTTTTACACCCGCGAGCTTTAACCACTTATTCCAGCATTCAAACAT
>JBLHWY010000154.1:0-15106 GCA_047629195.1 Candidatus Azotimanducaceae bacterium | reverse complement strand
GACCACCTCCGTAACGGGATAGTAGGTGACGTTGACGTAAGCATTCTTAAGCTCACGGTATCTTTGCTTTCGACGATATTTAAAAGGTACGTCATAGCCATCAATCATGATGGAATTGCGAAACCAGCCCTCATCCGGGCGTTGTTTATGGGAAATAACTTTCACCGAATCTAAATGGTTCAGTTGCCTCCGCTTCGCTAATAGTTTATCGACGTCCGATTTCAAGATTGTGCCGTTTTTCTGTTGTCGTTATATGAGAAGTTACATGAGAAGTTATATGAGATTACTCGTTCTTTGGCGGCATTGTTTCCTTAACGCTGAACAACACGATCATTATGCCAAGCAAGCCGAAGGCGGATGATACAGGAAATGCAGCAGCCAACATAAAGCTGCTAGCAATATATCCCGTTATCAGAGGTCCAGTGAACGAGCCAGCGTCGCTCATTAAGCGCCAGACGCCCAGAAATTCTCCTCTGATCGAGGAAGGTGCAAAATCCGCACCCATTGTCATGTTAATACCACTACCCAGACCGTTACCGAAACCAGCGAGCATCCCACACGCCAGTAGCGTGATAAAACTTGTTGAAAACGGTATCAGAAAAATTGCAGCCGACAGTACGCCGAGGCAAAGCATCAGTGCGTGTCTCCTACCCTTATTGTCCATAAGATATCCTGCGATCGGAAACATCATCATATCGACGGCAGCAGAAAACCCGACTATATAACCGATTTCACTTGTCTCGAGGCCAATAGACTCGCCCCAGAGAGGAATAAGAAGCGCTCTGCTGGCGCGTAACAGCGTACAGCAGGAAACCGCAATGCCAGCGGTTAAGAAAGTATGGCGATGATTGCTTAGGATATGTGGAACTATTTTCAGCAGGTCTGGCGATTCGGGATTATCGACCTTGACGTTTTTTCGGACACATGCCAGTGTCAGGATTAACGCAGACATTGAGAAAATTGCGATACACAAAAATGCCGTTTCGAAACCGAAGTTAGCGGCAATGATGCCTGTTGAAACAGGACCGGCGAGACCGCCAAAACGCTGTAAGCCTGCCATTGTCGATACAGCCTTACCCCGTTGTTGTACAGCGATTGATTCACTGATGAAGGTCAGTCGTGCGAGCATCCAAATTGCCATAGCTGCGCCGAATGTGAAAGCGATGACAGACAGCACCCATGTGGATTGAGTGAAGGACGCTGCAAATGCTGTGAGTGTCATCATTCCGACACCGATTAGCATGGTCGATTTGTCACCTAGCTTAGAAGCGGCGTAACCGGCGGGTACATCGATGACCATATTACCTAGCCCGCGAATCGCAAAGATGACTGCGGCGATGCCTGGATTTGCCCCAAGCTCTAAGGCAAATAGAGGAATCAACAGCATCACACTGCTCTGACAGGCAGACATGATAAAGGTTGGTGCAAAAACCGGTAGCGCGAGCGAGCGATAAAGCTCGCTGGTACTGCGTATTTTCGGTTGATCGGAACTGGAATGAACGTTTGAGTTCGGGGTTGAATCAGAAGGCTCTTGCATTACAGTTCGGGGTACCCTGGAGCGAAATCACTTTGATTCAACTCAATCAAGGTTGGCTGAGACAGTTTATTTGCAGTTATTAAGCAGGTTTTTAGTTCAGCGATATTAGTGGGTGAGGCGACATGGCAACCCATCGCTTTCGCGACAGCGCTGAAATCTGGAGTATGGATATCGACGCCAATAGGGGTGATTTTACGGTCCGTCATAAATCGTTTAATCTCGCCATAACCGGAGTTGTTCCAGAGAAGGAAAATCACGCCTACATTTGCCTCGACAGCGCTGGCCAATTCGCCAATGGTGAACTGTGCTGCGCCGTCACCAATCAGGCCAATGACAGGGAGGTTGGGGCGGCCTATGCTCGCGCCAATAGCTGCCGGAATTGCATAACCCAGCGTGCCGTACCCGCTCGCGGAATGGAAATAACGGCGAGGGTGCTCAGTTTCGTAATTTAGCCAGGCATAGTAAGTTGTCTGGGTCGAGTCTCCGGCTATTATCACTTCTGGTAGTGCTTCCCTGATCGCATCGAAAAAGGATTTATAATTTGGATCTTGTCCATCGAGAAGGATTGTACGAAGTTCACTAGCTCTAGTTGAGCCACTTGCAGTCGGCTTGGGTTTGATTTGCTTTTGTTCTTTCATCAGCCTCAAGCCATCAGCAATGGCGGTTAATGCAAGGGCAGCGTCACTTACGATAGGCAAATCTGCCTTTATATTTCGGGTAAGTTGGTGGGCGTCAATATCGATCCGTATGAGTTTGCCATTGATCCTAACAGGGCCATTAAAAAAGAAGTCATAATCGGTTTCGCCAAACTCTGTACCTACAGCAAGCACAACATCGGCTTTTTCAAGCGCATTTCGAATGGCAGCATGTGATCCTGAACCACCGACGGCAAGTGAGTGGCTGTAAGGCATTACACCTTTTGCATTGACTGTATTTACGACCGGCGCATCCAACGATATTGCTAGTGCTATGACTGCCTCGCTAGCCGCAATAGCGCCGCCGCCAATCGCGATTAAAGGCTGGGTAGCCTTCATTAATAGGTCGCAGGCTTGGGTGATGGACAGGGGGTCCGGCGCCGGTGGTCTGGCAATAGGGTAGGGTGCTAAATCAAGATGGTCTGCATTTGATGTGATGACATTGATAGGTATCTCAATGTGTACTGGACCTGGACGTTCACTCTCGAAAACGGTGAAAGCCCTAGCTAGAATCTGCGGTAGCTCATCTGCTCGAAGTAGCGTATGGCTAAAAACTGAGACGCCAGACATTGTCATTTTCTGGTTTGGTAACTCGTGTAAACGGCCTTCTCCGAGTCCCAGTTCATGGGTGTTGTTAACCGAGGATATGACCAGCATTGGAATTGAGTCTGCCAGCGCCTGAGCCATCGCGGTCGCGATATTTGTCATGCCAGGACCCGTGATGATAAGGCATACGCCGGGTTTGCCAGTCACCCGTGCATACCCATCCGCCATGAAGCCTGCACCTTGCTCGTGACGGGGCGTAATGTGGCGAATATTAGTATTCGGTAGCCCTCGATACAGCTCTACAGTATGGACGCCCGGTATACCGAACACGGTATCAACAGAATAATTTTCGAGCAATTTGACCAGTGTTTCTCCACAGGTAGACATTGTTTTCCTTATGTGACGAGAAGTGATGATTCTGCGATGTTTGAGAAAGTTGATTATTCAGAAAAATGGTCAGATAAGCGAATTTCTTGCTCAGTGCAGTATGCGCCTTTACAAGTGGTGATTGTTGAACTAGCCAAGGTGAGGTGACTTGGGTTAATGTCCGCACATAGGCTTTAACCTAATAATGATAAAGGAGTAATCCCATGGATTGTCCAAAATGTGCAGGCGAGATGGAGCAACTAAGCTCAGATAGATCAGACGCCTTAAGGATAGACCGGTGTAAAGATTGTAACGGTTTGTATTTTGATCAGCTAACCCAGCGTGATTTGAAACTCGTGGAAGATCAGGTTGAACTCGACACGGGTGCGGCGGAAGTTGGCGCTGAATATGATGATATGGTTTATGTTGAGTGTCCAAAGTGTGATCGGATTATGGATCAACGTAAGTCGGAACCCCCCCTACAGATTCGTTTTGAATTATGTCCCTGCTGTTACTCCACTTTTCTAGACGCAGGCGAGTTTCGCCAGTATCTTTCTGAAGAATATAGGGATGAATTTGAGTCATTGTTGCCAGACACTTGAATGAATAGCCGCTTATCTGGAGTTGGTCCAACTGCACCCGTGTTTTAGTCCGGGTGCTTGTCTCCTGATTTTGTTTAGACAGTTTTGTTGAGACGGTTTTGTTTGGACAATTTAGTTAGAAAAGTTAAAAACTATAACGAACTGAAACACTGCCATGTGACACATACTCATCATCAATAATTGAGCTGTTTTGTATTGAGCTATCTAAACGCGTAACGCCGGCCGCTAAGTTCAAGTCCCACTTTTCGGTGATGTCGTATCGACCGCGGAGACCAACATTCCAGTTTACTGCCGGTCCACCTTCGTAGGCCGATCTGAAAGCTGTTACTTCGTCAGCATCAACCCCAAAATGATGATCTACGATATTATTGCTTAACCACCGAACACCTACTGTAGGGTTAATGTCCCACGCTCCAGCTGTTAAGCCCATTGTGTAACTGACTCCGACTGATTGTCCGTCATGTTTACCTGCTAGGTCGGTTAAAACACTCAAATTTAAACGCCCTAAATCTGTTGTGTGGTTGACAAAAAAACCACCGTCGATGGTGCTATCTCTTTCATTCAACCCATTTAAAAATACATTGTCGCGATATTCTGATTCATCATTAAGAAAAGAGGTGTTCATTCCAGCAATGACACCGGCACTGATATTCCCCCATTTTGCAATGGAGTACCCCAGCGAGGCGTTGCTAGCGTCAAAAAAGAATTTCTCTCCGTTGTAAGCGATGCTGGGCGCAAATATACTTTCTTGGCCCTCGCTTATGTATGGGTTCGCTATCGAATAAGCGGAGCCACCGACAATCCATTTTACGTCCTTGTCACCGGGCCCAACAGCGTCACGATAGTCAGCAGCCAGAGTGCTTTGGCTCATGCCTGCGCTCATTGCAATTATCCATAGCCCATTTACTATTTTGTTCATCTTCAATTTCCTTCCTTAAGTTAGTTACAGCATGTGGCAAACACACTTCATGTCCTGTTAAGTACATGACGACTCGGTCTTTATGACTTTGAGCGTGGGCGAATCTTAAGTGGGGCAGGCTTAATCCTTGGTGAATTCGAGCTTAACTGAAGCTTAACAACTGGAAGGTATTTAAATAATCAGGCTGGTCTCTAGGGAACTTTATTGAAAGACTTTACTTCATTCACTGCATGGGACTCATTCCTAGGGACTGGAGCTATGCTGGGCGGGGGAGCGTTTGAGAAGTTAACAGGCTCTCGCGGAGAGCCTGATTGATAACATGGTTATGCTTCCACCAAGCCAATTACCTTGGCAGCCTTTTCTTTCAGCTTTGTTGTGTTGTTGGCAAATAGGGGCATTATCACTTGTTCAACGCCAAGCTGTTCAAACTTTTTGAGGTTCTCAGTCGTGGCATAGCCGTGGGCAGGGGAGATGGAAACAGAGATATCGGACAATGATCGACCTTGATCACTCAGCATCTTTTCAAGTGTCTGAAGTCGACTCTCGAGTGATTCTGGCGTCATATTAAATGCGTACCAACCTTGTCCTAGTTGTGCAACCCTGGTTAATGCTGGATCACTTTCTCCACCGAATATGAGTGGTGGATGAGGTTGCTGCACGGGCTTTGGGTTTTGATAAGCTGCTTCTATCTCGTAATACTTGCCACTAAAACTTGAAACTTCATCGCACCATAAGGTTTTCATGACGCCGATGCACTCCTCAGTGCGTCCTGCACGATCTTGCCAGGGTACGCCTAGTGCTTTGAATTCTTCCTTCAACCAGCCAATCCCGATACCAAAATCAACTCTACCCCCCGACAGGTAATCGAGATCTGCCACCTGTTTTGCGGTATAGACTGGGTTCCGCTGTGGCACCAGGCAAATGCCAGTACCAAGCCGTATTTTGCTTGTGTGTGCTGCAACGAAAGTTAATGCCGTTAGCGGGTCGAGCAGGCTGCGCGGATCGCCTTGAAGGCGTCCATCTTCGGTGTAGGGATACTTTGACTCGTACTGTGGGAAAAATAGAACGTGCTCTGGTACCCAAAAAGAATGAAAGCCGAGTTCTTCAACAATTGAACCTGCTGCGGCTATGTACTCTGGTGTTGTGTGTTCGTTGAATGCCATTTGGCAACCTAGCTTGAGCATGAATTATTTCCTCCGATTGAAAGTGCTTCGACTAGAGGCTAGATTACACGGGATTGAGCTGGGCAAATAGTCTTTGTAATGCGCAGAATGCTGTTTTTTATTGGCGAGGCAGAAGCTCAACGGCTGAAGCACTTAGGATTTCCTTGGCGAGCAGCGCTTTGTCGATTGGTTTTGATACAAATCCATTCATCCCCATTTCGGCAAAAAGTTCAGCGTTGCCAGACATTGCATCTGCACTTAGCGCAATGACGGGTACTTGAGACCACGGTTGGTCGGATTGTCGAATGTGGCGTATTGTTTCCGGGCCATTCATCACTGGCATGTGTATATCCAGTAGTACAAGGTCGATTTCTTTGCTGTTGAGTATAGCGAGGGCTTCTTTCCCATTGTCAGCAGTTTCTGTCACTGAATTTAATTGCTTCAGCATAGCACTAGCGACAATTCTGTTGACCTGATTGTCATCAACGACCAATATTTTCATACCTGCCAGATCTGAGTTGATCACATTTTCGGTCGCAGCCTTGGCTAATTGCGCTGTTTTCTCGAAAGGCAAACGCAGCCGGAATTCACTTCCGCACCCGAGTTCACTTTTCATTTGAATATCTCCATTCATGAGTTCGACCAGCTGTTTTGTGATCGTTAAGCCAAGACCAGTACCGCCATACTTTCGACTAGTAGAACTTTCTGCTTGGCTGAAAGCGTCGAATAATTTTGATTGTGCCTGCTCGGCTACGCCTATTCCCGTATCAGTGACGACAATTTCGATTTCGAAACTTTCAGGCCGTTCTGACAAGATTCTAGCGGATATTGTAATGCTACCCACCTCAGTGAATTTTATTGCATTGGATACTAGATTACTCAAGCACTGTCGTAGCCGGGCAGGATCGAATTTTAATTGATTGGGAATGTTGGGATCTAGTTCGAGGTTGAGGCAAAGATTTTTCTCTGTCGTTTTATTCAGGAAAAGGCTATGAACGAGTTCCAGCGTATGATCGAGACTGTCAGATAGCTTTTCAATTTCAAGTTTGCCAGCTTCGATCTTTGATAGGTCAAGAACATCATTCAAGATCGTGCACACGGCATTGCCTGAGCTAATAATGATTTCTACCTGGTTTAGCTGGTCTTCATTTAGGTTATCGTCTGCGAGTACTTGCGCCATGCCGACAACCCCATTTAGCGGCGTTCTAATTTCATGGCTCATGTTTGCGAGGAAATCCGATTTCGCGCTATCTGCTAATTCAGCCTTTTGTTTCGCGAGGTTCAAATCAGAAGTACGCTGTTGTATACGTTTTTCAAGCATTTCTCGTTCATTTTCGAGTGTTTCAGTAACCTCAAGTGTTTTGTTTCGAATTGCATTTATGATCATTGCTGTGCCCATCATGACGATTTGAAATAGAACTACTTCAACGATGTCACTCTCTTCCTTGGCGTGGGCACGGGCTAGCACCAGAGCGACACTACCAAGCGATAGAAAAAGCACTGCGCTATAAAGTGTGACGCGCGTAGCGGTAATCGCCAAATAGATTATGGTGGGCGTGACGAGGAGAACAATTGCTCCGGCTTCTGAAAGTATTGAGAGTTCGTTAAGTGAAAGAATCCAAAGATATCCTAACGCAACGCAAGAATAACTTAGACCGCGGGTGAAACAACGGATGTCACCAATGCCTTTCATATAGAACAACAAAGGTGCTAAAGCTAATGCGCCGAGTGTATCGGACACAAACCAGCGAAACATCACGATAGTTGTCTCAGATAATGAAGTCTCCCAGAAATAGTAAGTCAGTAAACTGTTTGTGGTTGCACTAACGGCCGCGAGAATAAGAATGCCGCCGAACATGACACGTGCAATTAAATTTAGGTAGTCATGGTTCTCTCTCTTCCTTAACGCTGCCCGAATGTAATACCCACCTGCGATTGCAGACAGAACATTACAGAGATTAATGAGGAGAAAAAATGTGTTTGGGCCTTGGTGAATCAGAAAGTTGCTTGCATCTGCGAGGAATAATAAAGGAAACACTCGTACACCATGCCTTACTATCATCCATAGATAGATTCCAGCGGCTGGCCAGACAATCACAATATCCAGAGAGGAGAGCCCATAGTCCAAGGTTATTCTTTCCACGAGGTATATTGATATCATTCCAAGCAGAAGTTCTAAACACAGTGCAGGCGTATATTCTCGAAGTGATAAATTTAAGACTATCATCCGATTAGTCTAGCAGCTGCGCCCAAGCTAGCAAGGTTCCCCACTGGTATTAGAGGGTCGGTGATAATGTGTTGGGAAGGCCTCCTCAGGTTGCTATACTCCAGAAAATTCGCGGCCTTTAGCCGTTTTGACGAATAAAAATTTAGGGAGCAAAATCATGGTTCTAGAGGTAGATAGTCTTTCACTGCTCAAGGGTTGTCTGGCAACGTTAGAGGAATCTTTTGAGGGTATGCCAGCCTTTGACACTGAAGTGGATTTGGACGCGATGCAAAGTGTTTTGGCCATGGCAGCGGATCGCATGAAAGATAACTACCCATATGCTCATCCGCTATACGCCGGGCAGATGCTCAAGCCGCCTCATCCCGTAGCCCGATTAGCCTATATGTTAGCCATGTGGGTGAATCCCAATAATCACGCACTCGACGGAGGTAAAGCCAGCTCAGCATTGGAAAAAGAAGCGGTGGCAAATATTGCAACGATGTTTGGTTGGGGAGACCAATACCTGGGTCACTTAACGAGTGGTGGCACCATGGCTAACCTTGAGGCACTGTGGGTTGCGGGTAATTTGCACCCAGGCAAAATGATCGTCGCGTCTGAGCAGGCCCATTACACGCATTCGCGGTTGACAGAGACGCTTAAACTGCCTTTTCAATCTGTTCCCGTTGATGAGAAAGCGCGGATGGATCTTGCCGCATTGGAAGCCTTATTGGCGACCGGGGAAGTAGGCACAGTGGTTGCGACGCTCGGGACCACTGGTGTCGGGTCAGTTGATCCTCTTGCTAAGATAGTGGCACTACAGAAAAAGTACGATTTTAGAATTCACATTGATTCTGCATATGGTGGATACTTTAAGCTTGCGGAAAACCTGAGTGATGAGGCGAGATCTGCTTTCGAAAACATGCACCATGCAGATTCTATCGTTGTAGACCCTCATAAATGTGGTTTGCAACCCTATGGGTGTGGTTGCATCTTGTTCCGAGATCCAGCCGTTGGCTCAATCTATAATCACGACTCGCCATACACTTATTTTAGCTCCGATGAGCTTCATCTGGGTGAGATTAGCTTAGAATGTTCTCGAGCAGGCGCGAGTGCCGTTGCCCTTTGGACAACCCAACAGATGTTGCCGATGGTTTCTGGTGGTGACTTTGCCCAGGGTATTGAAAGCTCCCGTGCAGCAGCTTTGAAACTCCATCAAATGATCGTGGCTGATGAGGAAGAGTTGTCGGTACTTGAGCCGGAGCTTGATATCGTGGTTTGGGCGCCTAAAGCTGCCAAGGCAAGTGAAATATCTGCGCTATCAAAACAACTTTTCGATGCCGCAGCGGAAGAAAACCTTCATCTTGCTGTTATGAGCTTACCGGCAGAAATGTTGAAAAAACACTGGCTGGATGTGGAGTTTGATGAGGATCAGGTAAGCTGTCTGCGTTCTTGCCTGATGAAACCTGAACATCTTGCTTGGGTCGAGGAGATATGGCGAATTTATAAGCTTGTTAGAAACAAATAAAATTTCCTCGCGAAGGTATCGCCCATGAAATTGATGATTTATATACTGGTGGCATTCTTATCATTGAGTGCTTGTAGCCATCTCAGCACAAAGCCAGTGAAAGTTTCGTCATCTGACGAGCGGCCCAACATTATTTTGATTGTCGCCGACGATATGGGGTACGGAGACCTTGGTGCTTTTGGCGGCGATATTAGTACACCTAATCTCGATGCATTAGCTAACGAGGGCACACGTTTAACAGCTTTTCATACGCAATCAACTTGTTCTCCGACACGCTCGATGTTGCTAACAGGCGTAGATAATCATCTTAATGGTATGGGGACGATGCTCGAAGATCGACTGCCTCACCATGAGGGTTTACCAGGTTATGTCGGTGTTCTGAACAACGAAGTTGTGACTGTTGCAGCGTTACTTCAGGATGCTGGATACCACACTTATATGAGCGGTAAATGGCACTTGGGATTTGAGTCACATCAAACTCCGCACGCGCGAGGATTTGAACACACTTTTGCATTATTAAACGGAGGCGCCAATCATTTCAGCGCCGAAGGCAACAATTCCCGTCAGCCAATATCGAGTTATAGTAGGGACGGTCGAGCTGTTGTTAGGCCCGAAGGATACTCCAGTGATATTTTTACTGATGAGATGCTAGCGCTGCTGAGTACCAGCGGCGATGACGAGGACCCATTCTTTGCTTTCCTTGCTTTCACAGCACCGCACTGGCCACTACACGCGCCGGCGGAGACGATAAAGAAATATATCGGCAAGTTTGACCAAGGCTGGGATGCCGTTCGCGCTGAACGCTTTGTGCGGATGAAGGCACTCGGTTTAATCCCAGCTCATGTACCCTTACCTGAAAGAATTGCAGAAGTACCCGCCTGGGAATCTCTATCACTATCTGAGCAGAAAAATGAAGCAAAGAAGATGGCGATATATGCGGCGATGGTCGATAACCTTGATAGCAATGTTGGACGTCTTATCCAGCATTTGAAGGATACTGGGCAGTATGAAAACAGCGTTATAATCTTCATGTCTGACAATGGTGCTGACCCTTACGATCGTAGTCAGAGAGCGATTTACAAAGCGTTTTTTGTAGAGAAAAAATATGATAACAGCAACGAAAATATGGGTGCTGGGAATTCTTACACTTTCGCAGGTCCCGGTTGGGCTCAGGTGAGTTCGGTACATCAGAGTCATTACAAATTTTTACCTTCGGAAGGTGGGACGAGAAGTCCAGCAATAGTTCGGGTGCCAGGTATTGCATCTGAAGGCAGTACGTTAGACGGCTTTGCATCCTTGCTAGATATCACGCCAACGTTGCTAGATATTGCAGGCGTCGACCATCCTGGAGATAATTATAAAGGTCGCCCTGTTCATGAGCTTTCTGGTCGGAGCATGATGCCTTATTTGCAGGGTCAGACTTCAACCGTTTACGGCACGCAAGAGCCTGTCTCATTTGAACTGTTTGGTCACGGGGCAGTTTATATGGGCCAATGGAAGGCTATGCGAATCCGAGCACCCTGGCGAGATAACACTTGGTCTTTGTACAATTTGGTGAACGATCCTGGTGAACAGATTAATTTGGCGCAGTCTGAACCTGAGGTTTTGGCAAAGCTGCTAAGCGCTTTTAGCGCGTACGAAGCTAAAAATGGGGTTGTTGCAGAGCCTGAGAATGCTACTGCTTACCCCAATAAGCCTACGTATGTCGAACTAAAGAATGCTCACTAGCTAAGGAAAAGATGTGAGCTCGGCTGCGTTTGAAAACTAAATTTCAATTCTAAGTTTGAGATAACGTTCGTTTTTTTACAACCGGGTCTGAGTCGATTATGCTGCGGGTAAAGGAGATTTTATGAACAATGAACCTTATTTGCTTATTACCGCTGATACCCATGCCGGGGGCAGTCACGCTCAGTACCGTGAATACCTGGAACCAAAATACCGCGCCCAATTCGATGAATGGCGGGGCGGGTATAAGAATCCATCACAACAACACTATGCCAGGAAGAAACTGCGAAACTGGGATATGGACGTACGTAGCGAAGACCAAAATAGTCAAGGTGTGGTTGGCGAGGTTGTCTTTCCTAATACAGTGCCGCCTTTCTTTCGAAAAAGTATTGTAACGGCGCAACCACCAAAGCCTGAAGATTACGAATTAACACTTGCGGGCATTCGTGCGCACAATCGATGGTTGAAAGATTTCTGTGCGGAGGATCCTGATAGACGTGCAGGGATCGGGTTGATTTTACCTAACGATTTGGATGAAGCTGTCAAAGATATTGAATTCATTGCCGAAGCCGGTTTGCGCGGCGGTGTATTGCTGCCGTTAGTGCCGCCAGATTGCACTTGGATTAAACCGCTCTATGATCCGGCTTGGGATAAGGTGTTTGCCGCTATACAGGATCATGACCTTGTTATGAATCAACATAGCGGCCAGGGCTCTCCTGATTATGGCACCGGCATGGTTGCTGAAGCTGTTTGGATCTCTGAAGTCACCTTCTATTGTCAGGCAGGTTACCGACATCTGCTGATGAGTGGTGTTTTCGAAAGGTTCCCCAGATTGAAGTATATTCTTACCGAAAGTGGTTGTGCTTGGGCGCCTGCAATGTTGACACAGCTAGATCGAATACATATGGGTATTCAAGCAGGCGCTATTGGTGAACTTACCTATGAAGGTATGGAGTGGGTGTTAAAAGAACCACCAAGTTTTTATGCCAAGCGAAATTGCTGGTACGGTGCAAGCTTTCCCAGTCTCGCTGACCTTGCGGGTATAGAGCAAATTGGTGCTGAAAAAGTACTTTGGGGAAACGATTATCCCCACTACGAGGGAACATTTCCCTATAACCTTGAGTCGCTGCGTCTGACCTTTGCGGATGTGTCGGAAGAGCATCGTCGAATGTTGTTTGGCCTCAATGCAGCGGAACTTTATAATTTTGATACCGCAAAACTCAGGCTGTTGGCAGACAAATATGGCCCGACACCTGATCAGGTCAACACGCCATTACCTAAAGAAGATATCCCTAGGGATTCTAGCTGTTACCTCTTCCAAAACGCGTTATACGGCCTCTGAGGATTGATAAAATGACAATTGAAGCTACCCCTTCGTCGATGCCCCAGGATGTTGGTATTGTCGATACAATGATCGGGTTTCCAGCTGAAGATTTTGCGATGTACGATTTCATCAGGGACCAATTAAAAGACGGTTCGACCGACTTTGAGTTCCCTGTGGAATATATGTTTAAACAGGTACCGAAGGAGCTTTATGGAAGCTCCGAGGATCCTATCAAGCTCACGCTCAATGAAATGGACAAGTACGGCATAGAAATAGGCTTGATCGGTGCCGGTGGAGAGGTCAGCAGAAAAGCTCTGAAACAACATCCTGACAGATTTGTTGGGCAGGGCAGTGTTGACCCGAATACGGGAATGAATGGCATCAGAGATATGGTGCGGCAGTATGAAGAATTTGGCGTTAAGTCTTTTGGTGCATTTAACGCGGGCTATAACCCCCAGGTGGGTATCAATGACGCGAAGATGTACCCAATCTATGCAAAGTGCGTCGAACTTGATGTGCCAATTTTCAGTTGTGTTGGTGTCCCAGGTCCCAGGTTTCCGATGTGGCCGCAACACATGGAATTGGTGGATCAGGTCATGTACGACTTTCCTGAACTGGTTTTTGTAACCCGCCACGGTTGCGAACCATGGGAAGACCTGGCCGTAAAGCTCATGTTGAAATGGCCGAACCTTTATTATTCGACTTCAGCATTTGCGCCGAGATTTTATCCAAAAGCGATCATCGATTATGCCAATACAAGGGGGGCTGATAAAATAATCTACGCAGGCTATTTCCCCATGGGGCTCTCGTTGGAGAGAATAATGACCGATATGAAAGAGGTTCCATTGAAGCGCGAAGTGTGGCCGAAATTTCTAGCTGGAAATGCCCGAAGGGTTCTAAAGCTAGATTAAATTTGATGTTGATCGGTAACGCGCAGCATAATTAGTGAAGTTGGTCGCCATGATTATTCAGCGTTTGGTTGAGTGCTTGTTTTAGGGTCGAGTGCATATCATCGAGTCTCACAGGTTTTGAGATAAAATCGTTCATGCCAATGTCGAGACACACTTGCTTATCTTCCGCCATAGCATTTGCTGTCATCGCGATAATATAAGGTTGTACCGGTAGCTCCATTTGTCGAATGAGTTGAGTCGCTTCCAATCCATCGATTTCAGGCATTTGAAGATCCATAAAAATGTAGTCGTAATTTCGCTGATACATCATCTCCACGGCCTCTTTACCATTACTGACGACATCGACCCGGATACCGAGTTTTGACAAAAACTGTACCGCGACTTGTTGATTGACGACATTGTCTTCTGCCAACAGAAATGATTTACCTTGGATAGGTAAGTCATCCCATACCTTTTTGGGTGAAGGTTGGCTGACTTCGATTTTATTTTGACTAATAAATACCTGCGATAAAAGCGATGCGAGCTCAGTTGGCCGAATCGGGAGCCTCATTGGTGAGGCTACTGCCGCTCCACCCTGATCCGAAAATTGCTTCGCAGCGATACTCAAGATTGGACAGCTCAGCTTTTCTGCATCATGGGTGCTAACTTGCTGATTGGTAAAGATTACGTCTGGGTAAATGTTCTGCTCTGTGTTCCGATTGAGTTCGTCTAAGCTTTTAATGAAACTATCAAGAGAATGATGACCTTCTACAGTCACGTTGACCAGCTCAAGATAACGCTTGAGGTTCTCCAAGCTCGCAACTTTGTCATGAATAATAACTGCTCGTTTGCCGGGATAACTATTTGTTAACTCTCGAACTTTATTGCGGCTCGTTTTTAAGTATAGGTCGAACTTGAAGATAGAACCTCTACCGGGAGAGCTGATTGTTGTTATTTGTCCTCCCATCAATTCAATCAAGCCTTTACAGATTGAAAGCCCGAGCCCAGTACCGCCATATTTTCTCGTGGTGGAGACATCGGCCTGTATAAATGGGTCGAATAGAGTCTCCAATTGTAACGGAGTAATACCAATACCAGAGTCTTCGATTTCGAAGTGAAGTTTCGCATTGTCTTCATGCTCTGTCTTTTCAGCATCGTTTGAATCGTCGAAGGCTTGATTATCTCCCCTTACAGTGACGATGATTTGTCCGGCTTCGGTGAATTTCACTGCGTTCGATAACAGATTGACCATAACTTGCCGTATTCGCGTGGCATCGCCGATCCAAAGCCTTGATGAATGAACTTTATAATCAAGCAGGAGCTCGATCCCTTTAGCAGCTGCGGTGGGAAAAATAATATCCATAGCTTCTGATGCGCAGACTTCCAGGTCGAACGCTTGTTGTTCCAATTGGACCTGAGAAGCATCGAGTTTTGAGAAATCAAGAATCTCGTTGATGATCGTGAGTAGTGACTCGCCGCTATTGCGTATTGTCTCTAAGAAATTTTCTTGCTGCATAGTCAATTCAGTCTCTCGCAAGAGCGAGGTCATGCCAATGACGCCGTTCATGGGTGTCCTGATTTCGTGACTCATGTTAGCTAAAAACCGCG
>JBLHWY010000153.1:0-15250 GCA_047629195.1 Candidatus Azotimanducaceae bacterium | reverse complement strand
ATTTTTCGCCTTGTTGACGCTCTGTCGCCAATAGCAAATTCAAGTTCCGTGTAACACCTTCAATTTCCGCTGGGTAGTCACCATCGAGCATTTCTCGCTCACCATCTTCAATAGATTTCAGGTCCGCAGCAACCTGTTTGAGGGGCGCGAGTCCCCAGTTCATGACGATCGCCTGTAACAGAATCAGAATGAACATCATGCCAAGCAGCCAACCCCAGAGGTTGCTGCGAAACTCAGTGATCTGATTTCGATAGGACACCATGGTTTCGACAACGACAAAAGTATAAGGCGTTTGAATCTCGCTACTGATCTGCCAGAGTACGCGATAGCTGGTAAAGAAATAGGCTTCGCCGCGCGCGCTTGAGACTCGCCCAAACCGTTCTATTCCGGGTTGTAGCGCTTGGGTTAAGGTAACTAGTTCCGAGGCGTCAAACGTCAGGTCAATCGACGAGGGGCTTTGCCATATCTCGCCCCCACCTTCGTCAAATACAAACCCATAAAGACCAGAACCGGGATGATTGAAACGGGGTTCCTGTAAAGCTTCAGGTAATATCAGTTGGACTTCGTTTAATTCTGTGACTGACAGTAAGCCATAAATTTGAATGAGTAATCGCTCTGCAACCGCTTGCTGGGTGCTGCCTTTGAACGCTCTATCGAGTACCAATCCCATCAAACTCAGAAAAATAAACAACACCAACGCCGCGGTTGTAAGTAGCCTGCTTCGAAGTGAGTACTTTTTTATCGTCATGAATTAAACGGTAGACTCTTGATTAAACTCTAGCTGTAGATTCAAGCAGTCGACAAAGTTAATCGATAACCCTGCCCTCGAACTGTGGAGATAGGTTTCAGCAAATTCTCTGGGTCGAGCTTTTTACGCAACCTGCCAACAAAAACCTCTATCACATTACTGTCTCGATCAAAATCCTGTTCGTACAAATACTCAGTCAGCTCAGTTTTACTAACAACCTCACCAGGTCTTTGCATCAGATATTCCAGCAAATTGAATTCGTAGGCGGTGAGTTCGATTGCAGTGCCATCAACGGCAACTCGCTTGCCCCGCATATCCAGATTTATAGGGCCAATCGACAAGGTCGGTTTAAATTGCCCAGAAGCTCTTCGAACAAGCGCATCAAGTCGTGCAAGAAACTCCTGTACGTGAAAAGGTTTCACCAGATAATCATCAGCACCAATTGACAATGCATCGACCTTGTCTGACCAGTCACTTCGCGCCGTCAACACGAGAATAGGAAAGTCTTTACCGTCATCGCGTATCTTCTCAATGATCTCCATGCCGGATACCTTCGGCAAACCAAGATCTATGACCGCGATGTCATAGGAAAATTTCTGGGCGATATATAACCCTTCCATACCATCAGAGGCCACATCGACTTCGTAGCGATTCGATTCCAGCAGCTCGACTAGTTGTTGCCTGAGCTTGTCATCATCTTCAATAAGTAATAATTTTCTGGCCATTGTGGTCAATCCTGATCTGTTTTTGATGTATCTATTCGAAAACATCACCGTTGTTGCCATCGACAAATACATATTTTACGACCCCTTCCGAGGATAGGGTTTTTACCCGGTAGGTAGCAGGGCCCTTGCTCGAAATAAGGCTTATCGACAAAATTTTATGCCCACGGTATCTTTGTTTCACTTTGTCTGTTGCTTGCTTACGCCCTAGTCTGACAGCTGGTTTGGGAATTCTGGTACCACGAATTTCTCGTTTTGGCAGAAGTTGTTCTGCAACCAGAAAAGGCTCGGGGCGTATTTGGGCTTTTTGCCCCAACACCTGCGCTGACAAAAGCTGGGTACGCCAGACGTTATCCTCGGCCGCCAACGCTGCCGCCGGCAGCACGAGTAATAGTGCTGTTATGATAATCGCCTTGCTATCCATGTTGCTCTCCGCCACTTCTGTGTTACCTCTTCAGCACTGCCCTATCAGTACGCCGTCACTATCTCGTTCTTAAAGGACAGGCGTAACTGCTAATCGTATTTTGATGGTATCACCCGGATCAATATCCGTGCGAGTCGAGTACGTTTCATCATTATAGCGATATCTTACCTGATACCCGACAATTCTCTCTTCCTCTCGGTAATCATGGTAGACCTTGCACCGCTCTTCCGTACCACGGCTGACATTATCACGCCGATTCGCATTGGAATCCGCCACGGCTTTACCCAATGTTGCGCCAAGTACCGCACCGATTACGGCGCCAACTTGCTTGTTTTTCTTTTTGTGGCCGACAGCATTACCCAAGGCACCGCCGATAACACCACCCAGGACTGGGCCAAGCGCACCATTCCGGTTTTCATAACGGTCTCGATAAACCACCTCTTCTTCCCAGCACTCTTCTCTAGGCGTTGAAATTTTCACGATTTTGATAACCGGGTCTGCATCAATCACGGTGGCATAGTCATAGGATATATTACCCCTGGCAAATGACTGGGTTGATGCCAACGCTGTGATTGCGATGCCTAACATCAGCTTCATTTTCATTCCTGTACTCCTTAGTGCTCTTGCTTTAGTTCTCATTTTTTGGCCCTTCCTGATTAGATCGTGCTGCTTAGTTACGTGCTTAATTCATGAAGCCCATAATGAGCCTTGGTGACTGAATAAAAACTGAACCTAATCGAGAAAATCATTCAGATTCCATTCAGATTAAGCGCGACATCAAAGGCGGGAGAGAGAATACAGGCGTACTCACAGCCCATGAAAAAAGAGGCTTTGAGGGTATTTCAAGCATCTACTAGGGCGTTTTTACGACGTTGAATTGTCAATTACGGAGATAAACTGGTGATCTTCGTTCAGGTTGAATGTGAAGTCGGCTGTCACAGGCATTTCTTGTAACATTTTTCGAGTGATTCGCTCATAAAACATGATGAATCGCGCGATAGCCGGTTGGTCCATGGTCTTGTTCTTGCTGCTTTGAGCCTCAATCAATTTCGCTTCCTGCAGGCTACGCCAGCGGAGCACCGCGTCCCAATCAGGTACTGCAAGATAAAACAGAGAATCAAACGATTGAAACAGCGCTAGATACCCCGCCCCATTTAACTGCTCATCAACAAATCTTCGCCACATGCAGCCAGCATCCTCTTCGGCCTCCAACGCGTTTATTGGGGCGCGCAAAGACAACTGATCTTCGACCGAGTTGGTATATCCCTTGGCACCAAGACACCAACCCTCAACGATCAGGATATCGACCCCCGACTCCAGACGCTCCAGCGCTTTTTCTCGATCATCGACAGATTTATCGAAACGTGGTGTATGGGTCACCTTACCGCTACAAATGTCTTCGATAACCCTGTTCATTAAATCGACGTCATGGGTTCCTGGCACGCCTCTGGTTGCAAGTAGAGGGTTGATCTGCTCTGACAGCACCTTGCGTTTGTCGTGCGTAAGATAGAAATCATCGAGTGACAAGGATACCGTGCGAAGCTTAAACACACGCTCAAAGACCAGACTCAGCAACATAGCAAAAGTGGATTTCCCACTCCCCTGGCCTCCCGCAACACCTTGCACCCAGACACCAGCGTCCGCTTTATTACGTTGACGATAGATCCATGTTGCCGCACTAAAAACAAGCTCATAGTAGCCGCGTGGATTACTTATACCTGTTTGAGACGCTGCCAATTCAAATACGGAAGAGAAATTCTCAAGCTGCTTTTTCTCCCTTGATGTCAGGGCTAAAACAAACATCAGGACAACTCTTTACGAAACGGCGGCAATGCTTGCAATATCATGCTGCCATAACGTTTGGTCACCAAACGAGAATCTAGAATGGTAATCACGCCACTATCTGTTTCGGTTCGTAATAGTCGACCGCACGCTTGCACTATTCGCAGAGTTGCATCAGGAATCATAACTTCTGAAAATGAATTACCGCCGCGGGCTTCTATCCATTCGCTTAATGTCGCCCCAACAGGGTCGTCTGGAACAGCAAAAGGTATTTTAGCAATCACAACATGACTGCAATATTTTCCCGGTAAGTCGATACCTTCAGCGAACGAAGCAAGACCAAAAATCACAGAGTTTTGCTCACTATCCACGTTTGCCTTGTGCTGGGAGATAATTTCACTTTTGGATAGCGTACCCTGGCTAAGGACTTTCTTGGCAAATTCCGGCGGTAATAGGTCCGTTACGCGAAACATCTGCCGCCAGGAAGAGAACAGAATCAAACTACCCAGGTGACCCGTAACAAGATCAGGAATCATCGTTGCGATCAGCTCGGTGTGCTCATCGGCTTGCTTCGGGTCAGTCGCCATTCGAGGTACGCGAAGAACCGCCTGCTCGTAATGATTAAACGGACTCGCCAGCGTTCTGAACCTATTGTTAGGCTTTACGCCACTTCGATTTTGAAAACTCGTAAAATCTCCGCCAATTGCCAGCGTTGCTGATGTAACGACAGCACCGAAGCATCGAGACCAGAGCATTTCTTGTAAATCGTCTGCAACCGCGATTGGGCTCGCATTGAGAATTGTTTCATCGTCGTCTCTAAAATTGACCCAGCGAGCGGTGGGGGGCACATTTGCCTCATCCTCGCGCATCATTTCCTGCCAAAGACCCGCACCTGAATCTAATCTGGACTCGATGCTAGACGCAATCGGTAGCCAATACTCGAGGGAGTCCCGTTCTGAAGGGTCCGCATCAGTCAGGCGGTCTTCAAGGTCAGCCCGGAGACGCTCCATTTGGTCCTTTATCCGACGCGTCGTTTGATAAAGGTTCTGGCTCAACAGTTGTAGCTCCGGTTCAATGACGCCGTGAGGGAACCGATAGCGTGAATCAGTATCATTACCTTCCGATATATCCCGAAGGGGCCCGAGGCTTTGAACAGTTGATTCCAGCAAATCGTCCAAGTCACTGACGCTTTGCTCAAATTGGGTGTAGCCTCTGGGGAAACCGCCGATATCGCCTAAATCTGCTGCCAACTGCTTAATGGTCACGAGAATTTGTTCCAGCCAGGTCTGGGTAGATTTTATCTGCAGGAAACTGGAGAAATGGCCAATCGCTTTATCTGGTAAGTGATGCCCTTCATCAAAGATATAAATTGTATCTTCCGGCGCAGGCAGAACCGCACCCCCTCCCATCATCAGATCCGACAACACAAGATCATGATTGGTCACGATACAATCGACCTTGTGAATCTGTTCTCTGGCTTTGTAGAAATAGCAGTTCTCATAGTGAGAACATTGTCTTTGAGTGCATTGAGTGTGATCAGTGCTGACAGGAAACCAAGCAACATTTTCAACTTCCGACGGCCAAGTATCACGGTCACCATCCCAACTGCCCTGGCCCAACCTGGCCAGCATGGATTCGTACAAATCCTGATGCGACTGTTCTGCCGGAAATTTCTCATCGTCATACAGAGCAAGCGTATGATTAATAGAACCAGCATCTTGAAGCGCTTGATCCAGACGCGACAGACACAGGTATCGACGTCGCCCCTTGGCGAGGGCGTAAGAAAAATCCAACTCAGCGTGTTTACGAATATCCGGCAGATCTATCAGTACAATTTGTTCTTGCAACGCGACGGTGGCGGTCGAAATAACCAGACGCTTCCCTAATGCTTTCGCGATCGGTAGTGCCGCCATTGCGTAGGCCACGGTTTTACCCGTCCCTGTCCCCGCTTCAACAACACAGACATTTTCTTCATTAAGCCGCACACCACTATCATCGACCTCGATGTTACCCAAGGTATTGGCAATATCGGCGATCATTTGACGCTGACATTGGCGCGACCGATAGCCTTTTTGTTCAAGCAAGCGAGAATATGCAGTCTGAATCGTAGTTTTTATTTCTTCATTTAGCATGTAATTGATTTAAGCTATGCGTTAGATTTTCTAGGAACAGTATTAAAGATGAAGCCGCTCATCATAGCACTCAGATCAAAGCTGACAAATCACCAATCGGGCAAAAGCGTCACCAACCTTTCAGTCAGGCTAACACTCATCCTTATCGCCATTAGTGGCATCAGTACAGCGCAAGCCAAAAGCTTACCTTTAGGGCAGCTAAACTTGCCAGAAGGATTTGTCATCGAGAAATACGCCGAGGTTGAGAATGCCAGACAGATGACACACGGTGGCAAGGGCATAATCTATGTAGGTACACGCAAAGATGGCAATGTATACGCAGTTGTGGATGCCAATGGCGACAAAAAAGCTGACTCAGTTTACCGTATTGATGATGATCTGAACCTACCGTCGGGCCTGGCTTACAAGGATGGCGATTTATACGTGGGTGCGGTAAACCGGATATTAGTTTATAAAAATATTGATTCACAATTGCAAAACCCGCCTGCGCCTCAGGTCCTGACAGACAAGCTTCCCGACAAGCGCCATCACGGCTGGAAATATCTGGGCTTTGGACCAGACGGCAAACTTTACATTCCCGTCGGCGCACCTTGCAATATTTGTTTATCCGAAAACCCGCAATTCGCTTCGATGCTCCGAATGGATGTGACCAAACCAGACGAAATAGAGAGTTATGCTTCCGGTATCCGAAATACCGTCGGGTTTGATTGGCACCCAACAACCGGTGAGTTGTGGTTCACAGATAATGGCCGAGACATGATGGGTGACGATGTTCCGTCATGCGAACTCAACAAAATCTCGCAGCAGGGACAGCACTTTGGCTACCCATTTTTCCATGCAGGAGACATTGCTGATCCAGAATTTGGCGATGGCAAGAAGCCAGAAGACTATGTCTATCCTGAACTTGAGCTTGATCCTCATGCCGCGCCCTTAGGCATGAAATTCTACCTAGGCGACATGTTTCCAAAGGCTTATCAACAACAGGTATTCATGGCTGAACACGGTTCATGGAATCGCTCCAAAGAAGCTGGCCACACGGGCCATAGGGTTACCGTGGCGCGCGAAAATAGAGCAGGGCAGATAGTCTACGAAACACTGGTAGATGGTTGGTTGAAAAACAACAAGGCATGGGGTCGCCCCGTTGATATATTGGAACTTAATGACGGGTCAATACTGATTTCGGACGATAAGGCGGGAGTAATATACCGGCTCAGCTATCAAACACCCTCATGAACTTGTCTACGATAGCGAGCACTTGTTAAATAGTGGCCAGATAGTATTATAAGCATTAGTAGATATTCTTCTAAGAACACTTACTTTAAAAGTACAAACGAGTAATTCTATGACTGATGAGAAAACAGAAAAGCGCAGCACTAAAGATAGACGTGAAGAAGAAAGACGTGAAGCGTCAAGAAGGGTCAAAGAACAAGAAATAAGCGATGACAAGCGCTCAATACCCAGGCGTTCTGGTCAGCGACGTACCGAAGAAAGAAGGGATTCTTAAGAATCAGACCAGCGCGCCTTCGCGATTTTTGTTCTGATTTTTTTGAGAAACATTTTCAGCTGAATAGACGACCGAACCAGCTACGGTTTAGCTTTTTTTCGCAGCTATTTAGCTGCTTCACATATTTGTCAGCCCTGTCCGATACTTTTCTCGCGACGTCTTTCAACCATTTTTTCTTGGTAAACGAATTCTTGGCAAAACCGCCTTGCCCCTCGTGGTAGGCAAGGTATTGGTTATAAGCATCGCTCTTCGCGATCTTATTACGACGATTGCTCTGGTCGTTGTACCAACCGATAAAATCGATGGAGTCCTCAAAGTCATTGCGATCTGCACCCCAACTTCCCGTACTCTTTTGATAAAGAGCCCATGTTTCGTTAGTGGCTTGGGAGTAACCGTAAGCGCTCGCGGGTCGTGGCCCTGGGATGATCCATAGTATTTTCGTTCGCGGCGGACGCGCTCGTGCCTTGAATGCCGACTCCTGATAGATAAACGACATCATCACGGGAATTGAGGTTCCCCAACGCCTTGAAGATTTTCGTGCGTCATTGTACCAGCCACGCTTTTCCTCGAATGTTTCGCAGATATTGTCGGGGTTTTGTGGCGGCGCAGATGCACAACCTACGAGCCCAACGATCAAAAGTGCAGACAAAGTCATAACCTTTCGATTCAGGATCATAAGTCTTGTACCCCATATTGTGTAAACAAAGCCATTAGCTCATCTTCCGTCAGAATCTGAATACCTAAATCCTGCGCCTTGGTCAATTTCGAACCCGCTGCATCTCCGGCAACGACGCTGGTGGTATTTTTGGACACCGAACCCGACACCTTAGCACCCAATCCCAGCAGCTTTGCTTTGGCTTGGTTCCGAGTGATCTGGCTCAATGTACCAGTTAGAACAAAAGTCTGGCCATCTAGAGAATCCGCTTTAGCTGACACTTCTATCGCCGGCCAACGGACGCCAGATTCCTGTAGTTCTCTGATAACCTGACGGTTTTTCTCTGATTGGAAAAACCCACGAATCTTGGCAGCAACTATCGGCCCAACATCTGGCACCCTCTCAAGCGTCTCCTGATCTGCCTCAGATATTGCTTCAATGTCACCGAAGTGGATCGACAAATTTCGCGCGGTTGCTTCGCCCACTTCCTGGATACCCAGAGAATAGATAAACCGTGGTAATGTCGTAACCTTACTTTTTTCTAGCGCCTGAAGTAAATTGTTTGCAGATTTTGGCGCCATACGTTCGAGCGAAACAAGTTGCTGTTCAGTTAATTTAAACAAATCTGCCGTTGTTTCAATAAGCTTTTCATCGACCAATTGCACAACCAACTTGTCGCCTAGCCCTTCAATATCCAGCGCTAAACGGGAGGAAAAATGCCGAATCCCTTCTTTTTGTTGAGCACTGCAAAATAAGCCTGCACTACATTTTGCAATCACTTCACCTTCGGCAACTCTAATTTCCGTGCCGCAGGCTGGGCATTTGTCTGGTATCACAATTGCACGCGCATTATGCGGGCGTAAGCTTTTCAGTACCTGGGTGACCTTGGGAATGACATCTCCGGCACGCTGAATCACCACAGCATCACCGATCATAAGACCCAAACGATCAACTTCATCCATGTTATGTAGGGTGGCATTACTAATGGTTACGCCCCCAACCTTGACAGGCTCTAGTCTAGCCACCGGTGTAATTGCGCCCGTTCGCCCTACCTGAAATTCAACATCCAACAATTTTGTGGTGCCTTGTTCAGCGGGAAACTTGTGCGCAATTGCCCATCTCGGCGTTCGGGTCAACATACCTAGTGCTTGCTGTAACGACATGTCATTAACTTTAAAGACCACACCATCAATATCATAGTCGAGCGTTGCTCTACGCCCCTGCATGTCGGAAAAGTATGCTGCACAGGCCTCAATACCTCTGACGACGCTTACCAGCGGATTAGTCCTCAAGCCCCAGTGTTTTAATTGTTCTAGGATGGCCGACTGCGAACCCGGTAGTTCACCTCCGTCTACCAAACCAACGCTATAGCAAAACATGGTGAGCTTCCGCTTTGCGGTCAAACTAGAGTCCAATTGTCTTAGGCTTCCCGCCGTTGCATTGCGCGGGTTGGCAAACGCCTTCCCACCTTGACTCTCGGCCTCTCTGTTAAGCTCGTTAAAAGTAGAGCGGGCCAGATAAATCTCACCCCTGACTTCAAGTCGTGCGGGATAATCTTCACCCACCAGCTTCAGAGGAATAGACTCTATGGTGCGCACATTCTGCGTAACATTTTCACCGGTCGCACCATCACCTCTAGTTGCACCACGAACCAATTTGCCGTCTTCGTACAACAGACTGACAGCAACGCCATCAATTTTAGGCTCGCAGGTATATTCAAGCTCATTATTCCGGTTTAGCCTGGATTTGATTCTACGATTAAAATCTATCAGATCCTCTTCACCAAAGGCATTGTCCAACGACAACATCGGCAATTCGTGAGTAACCTGAGAAAACCCTTCAAGTGGAGCTGAGCCAACTCGCTGGGTTGGAGAGTCTCCAACGACTAGCTCAGGATGTTCTGCTTCGATAGCTTTAAGCCGCTGAAATAGCTGGTCATATTCTGAATCCAAAATTTCTGGCGTATCGAGCGAGTGATATCGATAATTATGATGGTTGATTTGGTCTCTAAGAGATTCCAGTTCCTGAAGTAACGTTTTAGAGACACTCATATCAACAAGCGCTAGCGATAGTAGCGATGCACGAACTCAATCAGAGATTGTCGACCATGCTCAATAGCTTGTGGCGTCAATACACTGCGGGACTCGTCTTTGACTTCACCAACGAGATCCAGCGCAAGGTTCTGGGCTACCTCAATCATCTGATCGTACACCGCCAGCGGATCATTTAGTTCGTGGGCACGCATAAATAGCGAAATAGCTGGGGTATTAATCTGGTGCATTTCACTCACGACAAAAGTGCCTGGTGCGACAGCATTGGCGGTACTAAAAAGTATCTTCCCGGAATTTGAACAGCGATGGAAGATATCCATTTCGCCAAAATTCATGCCCTGCTCAAGTAGACATTCAAGTAATTGTTGGCCAGCAAATGGCTCGTGTACAGCAGCCACATATAGAATCACAAATCGCTCGGGACAATCACTCCCGGGTTGCTGGGTCGCTTTAGCGAGACTATTGGCGTCTCTTGCAATAGGCTGTGAGGCTTCTTCCATCACAGATTCTCTCACTGGTTCAGCTCGTTTCCTTGTAGACAAAGTCTCTGAATTTTTTTCTGCAGCAGATCTTTCCGCTATAACTGCATCGCCCATATCAATCGGTTCCATCAAGACAGGAACCTCTTCATTTAGGTCAAGGACAACTTGCTCAGGATCTGAAACCAGACGCGCACCGCCATTGGGTAGTTCAGCTTTGAAAAAGGAAAGATCGTGTTTGACTTCTTCGCTGGGGCCGCCGTTATCACTCAGAAACCTCTTGTCGAGAGACATTTTGAGTGTACTGCGATTAGCACGCATACGCCAATAGCCGTGCACGAGCACGCCCACAATGAAAACTGGACCTAATACGAGTAGCCAGTCTCGCAGCTCGAATTCCATTAAAGATTCCATCAATTCGTCAAGGCCTTTCCCGGTCTAGAGAGCCGGGATAAATAGTCGATTTAAATTGTCGATTCAAGTTGTCTATTTTGCGCTTTCTCATATAAAACAAAAAGATTATATGAAGAAAGACATATCGTTAAGATCTATACCGCTGCTAACGCTACAGCCTCATCCACATCAACCGATACCATCCTTGAAACACCCGGTTCGTGCATGGTAACACCCATAAGCTGTTCTGCCATCTCCATGGCTATTTTGTTATGGGTAATGTAAATAAATTGTACCGTGCGTGACATCTCTTTAACCAGATTAGAGTATCGGCCAACATTAGCGTCATCCAAAGGTGCATCAACCTCATCCAACATACAAAACGGTGCTGGATTCAAACTGAAGATCGAAAATACCAATGCTATAGCCGTTAATGCTTTTTCACCACCGGACAGCAAATGAATGCTTGAGTTTCGCTTACCTGGAGGACGGGCCATCAGACCTACACCTGTGTCTAACAAGTCTTCGCCTGTCATTTCCAGGTAGGCATGACCGCCGCCAAAGATCTTGGGAAATAACTGCTGCAACTTACTATTCACCTTGTCAAATGTTTCCTTAAAACGGGTACGCGTCTCAATATCTATTTTTCGGATGGCGTTCTCAAGAGTATCCAACGCTTTTACAAGGTCATCATTTTGCGCATCAAGATACGATTTCCGCTCCGACTGCACTTTAAACTCATCAATTGCTGCAAGGTTGATTGCGCCAAGACGCTGAATACGGTTACCAATCCTTGTCAGGTTCTCTTCCCAAGACCCTTCTTCAGCATCCTCGGGCATAGTATTGATCACGGCTTCTAATGCTTCACCGTCTTCTTCGAGCTGTTCTTTGATTGTGGTACGGCGTACTTCAAGTGCTTGCCATTCCATCCGAACCTGATCGAGACTCGTACGAATCTGCTGAACCTGTTCTTCAAATCGCGAACGCTCTTGTTCAAGGTTTCGAATTTCGTGCTCAATTGCATCTGATTTCTGACGAACCGATGTTAGTTCCGCCTCGACTTCCAGCCGCCTCGCTAGCTGAATAGCAAGCTCTGCTTTGAGTTGCACTTGAGGCTCTTCACTATCGTTAATACTATCTTCGAGGGCAGCTTTACGCTCAACCAGTAACGCCTGTTGTTCCTGCAGCCGCGACATGGCCTGGTCAGTTGACGTAATCTGTGAATTTAATGACTGGATTTTTAAAGCTAATTGGTGAGAAGCGTCTCGACGCTCGCGCGCACGTGCTCTTGCATCTTCAAGCTGTTGCTGCTTCTCGTGACGATCGTTCTGCATGGCTTCGCGCTTGAGATTGTTTTGCTCCATATCATCCATTGCACTCTGCAACGTATTACGCGCGAGCTTCAGGCGGGCCTGATCTTCTTCGACATGTATCGTATTTGACTCAAGTTCCGTATTTGCACGGTCGAGATCATTTTTGATCTGCTCAGCCTGCACACGTTTTGCACCTAACTGCGCGCTCGTCTCACTAAATGCTCGCTGTTGTTCGGCTAATCGCGTTTGCTCAGTATCACGGTCTTTTTCTGCAACCTGGAGTACAGCCACACCTTCCTCGAGACCATCGGTTAACTCGCTGACCGATGCTTGTAATTCTTCTATTTGTGCTTCGAGCGTGGCGAGCTCTGCTTGGCGTTTGATTACACCGGCTGTCGCGTCTTGGTCTTTGCTCACGCGCAACCAATTGGCGCCGAGCCAGATACCTTCTGGTGTAATCACTGATTGGCCTATTGCCAATCTGCTACGCATGGCAAGCGCGTCGGACAGCGTTTCAGCAATCATGACGCCATTCATGACGTGGCTGAGATCAATATCGCAGGTGAGCCTGGTAAGTAGCGGAGTCATTGCCGAGTCTGTAATCGGTGAATCCTGACCAGCACCTGAAGCTAGAAAATTTAGCGAGCCCTTCTCGAAGTCGCCTAAAATTTCGCTAACGGCATCAACGCCATCGACACAGACTGCTTGCAAGTAATCACCGAGAACCGTTTCAGCCGCTACCGCCCACTGGTCGTCCACCTTGAGCTTTTCACCCAGGCGGGTGCTGTTGTTCATGCCGTGCTTTTGCAGCCATTCCATTTCGGCATCATCCTGCTGGCCAAGTGCAGATTGTTGCAGCGCCTCCAACGACGCATACCTTCCGCGAAACCCTTGCAGGCTACCTCGCTTTTCATCGAGCTGGCTATTTACATTTTGATTTTCGGCGCGCTGGGTTTCAATTTTATCAACCAACTCGCGCAGCTCTTCTTCGATGCGCGCGATTTGAACTTCCTGCGTCTCGAGCATGGATTCCAGCGGCTGAATTTCTTGCTCTACAGTCAAACTCTCTAGCCGGTCGACATCTTTGTTGAGCACAATCAGGCGCTGATTTAGTCGCTCAATAGATTGCTCTAGCGAGGCTATCTGCGACTGCTGCACTTGACCCTGATTCTGAGATTGGGCAGATAGAATATTGAACTCTTCCCAATTCTGTTGCCATTCCTGCATCGCTTGCTCAGCTTCAATCAACTGACCGCCTGATGTTTCCTCACTTTCACGGACTTCGTCCTGGCGTGGCTCGGTCTGGCTTAGCTCGTGGCGCAACTCGCCCAACTTACGTTGATCATGGTCGATGTCAGACCGAATTTTGAACCAATTCCCCGAAACCTGTTCCAGATCTCGGTTTAGCTCCAGATTACGTTCGTTCTGGAATTGAATACTGTCTTCTACTCGGGCGATTTCAGTGCCCAGGTCGTAAAAGCGTTTCTGCACTTCGTTCGAATCATCACCCAGCTGGACTCTCGTCTGGCGCTTCTGCTCTACTTCCGCATCAACTCGGCGTTGGTCGGCAATTCTTGCTTCCTGCTCGATTTGCAGGCGGTTGATATTGTCTTCCTTGCTTTTTGCGTTGGTCGTGATCGTCTGCCACTTGAGGGCATGAAGTTGAGCACGCACCTGACGCTCTTCTTTCTTAAATTCGGTGTACTTTTCAGCTGCCTTAGACTGACGTTCAAGATGATGGAGCTGTCGCTCCAACTCGTCACGCAGGTCGGTCAAGCGGTCAAGATTGTCTTTAGTGTGGGATATCCGGCGTTCTGTTTCTCGCCTTCGCTCTTTGTACTTCGATATACCTGCTGCTTCTTCGATATAGACCCGTAACTCTTCGGGTTTCGCGTCGATCAGGTTGCTAATCATGCCTTGTTCGATGATTGAATAACTTCTTGGGCCTAGACCTGTACCAAGGAATATGTCTGTGATGTCTTTTCTACGGCACTTTTGGCTATTCAAGAAGTAGTTTGATTGGCCGTCTCTTGTGACCTTACGCTTGATCGAAATTTCGTTGTAGGCAGCGTACTCACCCACTAACCTACCTTCTGTATTATCAAAAATAAGTTCAATGGTGGCCTGACCAACCGGCTTTCTTGTTGTCGACCCATTGAATATGACGTCCGCCATCGATTCCCCGCGCAGTGTTTTCGCGGAAGATTCACCCATAACCCATCGAACGGCATCAATAATATTGGACTTACCACACCCATTTGGGCCGACGACTGCACATAAATTTGTGGGAAATGGGACTGTTGTAGGGTCTACAAAGGACTTGAAACCAGCGAGCTTAATTGCCTGCAAACGCATATATCTTTCTTACTTCCAAAACGCGATATTCTATTATAGTTTCAGCACAGACGCCCTCTTTTATTATGTATCACCAGAGATCACCAACATGCTTAAAGAACGTGGAAGTAAAACAGAGGACGGGCGCTGGTTTAGCAGTGCTGCAGACCGCAATAAAGAGGTTATTCTAGGACTATTGAGCACAATTTTGCCCGATCAAGGCCTGATTGCAGAGATTGCCAGCGGCCCCGGCCAGCACATCATCTACTTCGCAGAGAATCACCCCAAACTACGTTGGCAGCCCACGGAACCCGACGATGACCTTCGAGGCTCAATCGTTAAAAATATTGAATTGAGTCAATCTAGCAACATTCTGCCTCCCATCAAACTGAATGTACTCGAGCAACAGTGGCAACTGCCAGAAGTTAACCTGATTTTTAATGCAAACATGATTCATGTTTCACCACCTGAAGCGACTAGCGCGTTAATCGAAGGTGTCAGCCGTCACCTAAAATCTGGCGCAAGGTACCTTCAATATGGTCCATTTATTCATCAAGGGAAATTCAACTCAGAAGGTAATCAGCAGTTTCATCAAACACTAGGAGAAACCAACCCAGAATGGGGCCTGAGAGAAATAGATAATGTTATTTACCTGGCTGAATCAAACGGACTGAAACTTGAGCAAAAAGTTGATATGCCCGCGAACAACACCA